>CAYMJW010000152.1:0-5586 GCA_964390455.1 uncultured Methyloceanibacter sp.
CGTGGATCGCCACCATGTGGGGCGGCTCGATCTCGTTCAAGGCCCCGATGCTGTGGGCGCTCGGCTTCATCTTCCTGTTTACGATCGGCGGCGTCACGGGCGTCGTGCTGTCAAACGCCGGCGTCGACCGCTCCTTCCACGACACCTATTACGTGGTTGCCCACTTCCATTACGTGCTGTCGCTCGGCGCGGTGTTCTCGCTGTTCGGCGCCTGGTACTACTGGTTCCCGAAGATGTACGGCTACATGTACAGCGAGACGGTCGCCAAGCTGCATTTCTGGCTGATGTTCATCGGCGCGAATGTGACGTTCTTCCCGCAGCACTTCCTCGGGCTCGCCGGCATGCCGCGCCGTTACGCCGACTATCCCGACGCCTATGCGGGCTGGAACTACATCTCGTCGATCGGGTCGTATCTGTCCTTTGCCGGATTCCTCGTCTTCCTGTTCGGCATTTTCTACGCCTTCGCGCGCAAGCAACATGCCGCGGCCAATCCGTGGGGCGCCGGTGCGACGACACTCGAATGGACCGTGCCGTCGCCGCCGCCGTTCCACACCTTCGAGACGCTGCCGCGCATCAAATAGACAAGGAACTTGAGGCTCGGGCGATCGGCGCGCGAGCCTCGGCTGGAAATGACTGGGCGAGTGACGCATGGCTGACGCCGCAATCTCTGTAACGGCCGGGACGGTCGAAGCGGGCGCCGGCGGCGACGTCGCCGACTATGTCGCGCTGATGAAACCGCGGGTGATGTTCCTCGTGGTGTTCACCGCTCTCGCCGGTCTCGTCGCGGCGCCCGACAGCCTGCATCCGGTCATCGCGATCGCCGCGCTCGTCTGCATCGCCGCGGGCGCCGGCGCCGCGGGCGCCCTCAATATGTGGTACGACGCCGATATCGATGCGCGGATGGCGCGCACGGCCGCGCGTCCCGTCCCGCGCGGACACGTTACAGCCGAGGAGGCGCGGTCGTTCGGCGCGGTCCTCGCGGTAGGCTCCGTCATCTGTCTTGGGGTGATGGCCAATTGGCTCGCGGCGGCGCTGCTCGCCTTCACCATCTTCTTCTACGTCTTCGTCTATACGATCTGGCTCAAGCGCGTGACGCCGCAGAACATCGTCATCGGCGGCGCCGCCGGTGCGCTTCCGCCGATGATCGGCTGGGCTGTGGCAACGGGCGGCGTCAGTCTCGAATCCTTCGTGCTGTTTCTCATCATTTTCGTTTGGACGCCGCCGCATTTCTGGGCGCTCGCGCTGCTTCGGACAGCCGACTACGCCAAGGCGGGCGTGCCCATGCTGCCCGTGGTCGCGGGCGCGGACGCGACCAGAACGCAAATTTTGATCTACAGCATCATCCTCGCGCCGCTCGGCATGGCGCCCGTCTTCATCGGCCTTGGCGGCCCGCTCTATGCCGTCGCCGCTTTCGTGCTCGGCGTGCTCTTCATCGTCATGGCGATCGACTGTTATCGCACGCGCGAAGGCGAGGCGGCCGACCGTGCCGCCAAGAATCTGTTCGGCTACTCCGTACTCTACCTGTTCCTGCTCTACGCCGTGCTTCTCGTCGAGCAAGGTTTCGGCATTGACGGCGGCAGCCTCGTCTCTCTTTGGGCGTCGTAATGCAAGATGCTGAGAAGGAACGCCAACGCCGTCAACGCATGCGATCCATCGCCATCGCCTGGATCCTTGCCGCCCTCGCGGTGCTGTTCTTCATCGTTACGATTGTCAGGCTCGGCGGCAATGTCGCCAACCGTCCGCTTTGAGCTTTGAACGGGTCATGACCGAGACAGGCCAAGCAAAAGAGAACAAGCCCCGACGCCACCGGACGGTTGCGCTCGCGCTCGTAGGCCTCGTCGCCGTCATGACCGGGCTCGCCTTCGCCGCGGTGCCGCTCTACCGCATGTTCTGCCAGGCCACGGGTTACGCCGGCACGCCGCAGCGCGCGGAAGCCGCACCCGAGCGGGGGCTCGACCGTGCCATCCGCGTGCGCTTCGATTCAAATGTCGATCGTGCCCTGCCATGGAGCTTCGCGCCGGTCGAGCGCGTGATCGAGGTCAAGATCGGCGAAACCGCGCTCGCCTTCTTCAAGGCGGCCAACACCTCGGACGCGTCCGTGACGGGAACCGCCGTGTTCAACGTGGTCCCCGAACGCGCGGCGCGCTACTTCAACAAGATCGAGTGCTTCTGCTTCAAGGAGCAGACGCTTGCCGCCGGCGCGAACATCGAGATGCCGGTGACCTTTTTCGTCGATCCCAAGATCGTCGAAGACGAGGACACCAAGAACATTTCCGAGATCACGCTGTCTTACACCTTTTATCGCACCGGCGAGGGGGCAGGTGTTGCCGCCGCCGCCGGAAAGTCCGGGTCATGACCGGGTTGAGGCGGGGCGGCCGCCTTGTGAGGATTGGAGCAACAGGAGCGAACCATGGCTGAAGCGCACGCCAAGCAACACGACTATCACCTCGTCGATCCGAGCCCATGGCCGATCGTCGGCGCGGTCGGGGCGCTCTCGCTCGCCGTCGGCACGATCATGTTCTTCATCTCGAAGAAGGCGGGCACGCCGCAGCTTTGGTACGTGCTCCCCGGCCTCCTGCTCGTCATTTTCACCATGTTTGCCTGGTGGCGCGACGTCATCAAGGAGGCGAATGAGGGTTACGAGACGCCCGTCGTGCAGCTTCATCTCCGCTACGGCATGATCCTGTTCATCGCCTCCGAGGTGATGTTCTTCGTCGCCTGGTTCTGGGCCTATTTCGACGCGGCGCTCTATCCCGACGACGCCGTCACCTATGCCCGCACGCAGGTGCTCGGCGGCCAGTGGCCGCCGATCCCGAGCGCCGAGGCCGACGTGCCGGGGCTGGGCAGCTTCAAGCACACCTTCGATCCGTGGGGGCTGCCCTTCGTCAACACGCTGATCCTGCTCACCTCGGGCACGACCGTGACCTGGGCGCACCATGCGCTGCTGACCAAGGACCGCAGGGGCCTCGTCCTCGGGCTCGTCTGCACCGTCGTGCTCGGCATTCTGTTCACGGCGCTCCAAGCCTATGAATACATGCATGCGGGCTTCGGCTTCGCCAACCACATCTACGGCTCGACCTTTTTTATGGCGACGGGCTTCCACGGCTTCCATGTCATTGTCGGCACGATCTTCCTCACCGTGTGTCTCGTCCGCGCCATGCGTGGCGCGTTCACGCCGAAGATGCATTTCGGCTTCGAGGCGGCCGCCTGGTATTGGCACTTCGTCGACGTGGTGTGGCTGTTCCTCTTCACCTGCATCTATGTGTGGGGCGCCGGCAGCAATACCGGCCATTAGCGGCGGCTGACGCGAACTTCCAAAGGGGGCGGAGTCAAATCCGCCCCCTTTTCGTTTTGAGGGCATATTGATGAACCGCGGCGAGAAAAAGCCCGATGCTCCGAGCCTCGGGGCGACGCTCGCCGCAGGCATCGCCGGACGCTGCCCCGCCTGCCATCGCGGCAGGCTCTATTGCGGCTATCTCGCGCTCGCGCCGAAATGCGAACAATGCGGGCTCGACTATTCTTTCGCCGATTCCGGCGACGGACCCGCGGTGTTCGTCATTCTCGTGACAGGGTTCGTGGTCACAGGCCTCGCGCTCATCACCGAGATGCTCTACGCCCCGCCCTATTGGCTGCATGCCGCGCTGTGGGGTTCGCTCGCTATTCTCCTCCCGCTTGTCCTGCTTCGGTCCTTCAAGGGCGCTCTGATCGCGCTCCAGTTCAAGCACAAGGCGGAAGAGGGCAAGCTCGCCGGGAACTGAGGCTTTGCTCCGATGTCGAAAGGGCTTCGCGGTTTCACGGCGCTGATGCTTGCGGCCCTTGCCGTGCTCATGGGCCTCGGCTTCTGGCAGCTTCAGCGCCTGCAATGGAAAGAGGGGTTGATCGCAAAGATCGAGGCGCGGACCAAGGCCCCGCCGATCGCCCTCAAAGACGCCATCGCCATGGCGGAGCAAGGCCGCGATCCGAGCTATTACCGGGTGCGGGCGAGCGGGCGCTTCGACCACGCCAAGGAGCGATATTTGTTCTCCGTCTCCGAGGGGAGGGGTGGCTGGCATGTGATCGCCCCGTTCGCGACGGAGGATGGCGAGACGGTCCTCATCGATCGCGGCTTTGTGCCTGATGATCGAAGGGCCCCCGCCTCGCGTACAGAAGGTCAGGTCGAAGGCGTGGTCGCCGTCACCGGCATCGTGCGGATGCCGGAGACGCCAGGGTCTTTCACCCCGGACAACGAGCCCGAGGCCAATCGCTGGTTCTGGCGCGATCTTGCGGCCATGGCGCGGTCGATGTTCCCGAGCGAACCGGTCAAGCTCGCGCCCTTCTTTCTGGAGGCCGAGAAGGGCGAGGTGCCGGGAGGCTGGCCCGAGGGCGGTCAGACGCGGCTCGACATTCCCAACAACCACCTGCAATACGCCATCACGTGGTTCCTGTTGGCCGCCTGCCTCCTCGCCGTTTACGGGGTGTATGTGTGGAAGGCGCGCCGGGGAGGCTCCGGGTGAGGAGAAACTGGAATGGCTAACCTTCGGCACTTTCGCGTTATTGCCGGGGACGGCGCCGCCCGCTAGGGTTCCCCGCGAAACCCCCAGTTTCCTTGCCTAAGAGGCCCGTCTTGAAGTTTGTCTCAACGCGCGGTGAAGCGCCGGCGCTTTCCTTCGAAGGCGTGCTCCTTGCCGCGCTCGCCCGCGACGGCGGCCTCTATATGCCGCAAACCTGGCCCGCGCTTGTGCCCGAGGCGATCGAAGGCCTTGCCGGCCTCGATTATGCCGATGCCGCCTCGCGCATCATGCGGCCCTTCCTCGCCGGCGATCCCTGTCTCGCCGATCTCGATGACGTGCTCGAGGAGGCCTATGGCAGCTTCCACCACCCTGCCGTGGCGCCGCTCCGCCAGATCGGACCGAACAGTTTCATTCTCGAGCTGTTCCACGGGCCAACGCTCGCCTTCAAGGACCTCGCCATGCAAGTGGTGGCGCGGCTGATGAACCGCGCGCTCATGCGGAAGGGCGCCCATGCCACCGTGATCGGGGCGACGTCGGGCGATACCGGCGCTGCGGCGATCGAGGCCTTTCGCGGTCTCGAGGCGATCGACATTTTCATTCTGCACCCGAAGGGACGGATCAGCGACGTGCAGCGCCGCCAGATGACGACGGCGGCAGAGGAGAATGTTCACAACATCGCCGTCGAAGGCACGTTCGACGATTGCCAGAACATCGTTAAGGGGCTGTTCGGCGACCTCTCCTTGCGCGACCGGCTCGCGCTTACCGGGATCAACTCGATCAACTTCGCCCGCATCCTCGCCCAGATCCCCTACTACTTCACCGCTGCCGTCAGCCTCGGCGCGCCCGGCCGCGCGGTCGCCTTCACCGTGCCCACCGGAAATTTCGGTGATATTTTCGCGGGTTACGCGGCGAGACAGATGGGCCTGCCCGTCGCGCGCCTCGTTATTGCCACGAACCTCAACGACATTTTGGTTCGCGTTCTTGGCTCGGGGGTTTACGAGCCTCGAAGCGTGGTCGCGACCTCTAGCCCCAGCATGGACATCCAGCTTGCGAGCAATTTCGAGCGCCTTCTGTTCGAGCTTGCCGGCCGCGACGC
>CAYMJW010000153.1:0-5582 GCA_964390455.1 uncultured Methyloceanibacter sp.
TATAGGCGGCGTGCGGCCCGCCATAGCCCATCGGCATGCCGAAGCGCTGCATCGAACCGACAGCGATATCGGCGCCCATCTCGCCGGGCGGCTTGAGCAGCGTCAGCGCGAGAGGGTCCGCGGCAACGATGGCGAGCGCCTTGGCCGCATGAAGCTTCTCGATCAGCGCCGAGAAGTCGTGGAAGGCGCCGCACACGCCGGGATATTGAAACAGGGCGCCGAACACGGCGTCGGGCTTCAGGTCCTTGAACGGATCGCCGACGATAATCTCCCATCCCAACGGCTCGGCCCGGGTCTTGAGCACGGCGATCGTTTGCGGCAGGCACATCTCATCGACGAAGAAGGCGCCTGCCTTGGACTTGGTGACGCGGTGGGCAAGCGCCATGGCTTCGGCCGCGGCGGTCGCCTCATCGAGCAGGGAAGCGTTGGCGACATCGAGCCCGGTCAGATCCGAGACGAGCGTCTGGAAGTTCAGCAGCGACTCGAGCCGCCCCTGGCTGATCTCGGCCTGATAGGGCGTGTAGGCGGTGTACCAGGCCGGATTCTCGAGAATGTTGCGCTGAATGGCGGGCGGCATGATGGTGCCGTGATAGCCCTGGCCGATGAGCGAGGTGAGCACGCGGTTCTTGGCCGCGGTCGCCCGCATGCGGTCGAGAACGCCCCGCTCAGACAGCGGCCGGTCGAGTTCGAGCGGCCGCTTCTGGCGGATATCCTCCGGCACGGTCTCGTCGATCAGCGCCTCCAGGCTCGGCGCGCCGACGACCCGCAGCATCTCGGCCATCTCCTCGGGCGACGGCCCGATATGGCGGCGATTGGCGAAGTCGTAAGGCTCGTAGGTGCTGGGGACGTATTTGCTGGGAGAGGACATGGCGACGCTCAACCGATGTGCTTCATATAGGCAGCCTCGTCCATAAGACCATCCATCGCGCTGGCGTCGGCGAGCTTCAGCTTGAAGAACCAGCCTTTTCCTTGCGGATCGGCATTCACGGTCGCAGGGTCGTCGACGATCGCCTGGTTGATTTCGACCACCTCGCCCGCAAGCGGCGCATAGACGTCGGAAGCGGCCTTCACCGATTCGACCACGCCCGCGCCGTCGCCCTTGTTGAGCTTGGTGCCGGGATCGGGCAGCTGCACGAAGACGATGTCCCCGAGAAGCTCCGCCGCATGCGCGGTGATGCCGACGGTGGCGACGTCGCCATCGAGCTTGAGCCATTCGTGATCTTCGGTGAATTTTAGCAATTTATCCTCCCATCCCTGCCTTATCCCAGCCCGGGCCGAACGGACGGCCCTGGTCAGTATAGGACTGGATCAGCGCTTGCGGAAACCCTTGGTCCTTACGTCAAGGCTCGGTTCTCGCAGAGGATTGTTGGCATCAAGCGGCCGTCGTCAAGGCCGCACCAGACCCGTGGTTACGAACGAGATCAGGAGATCGATCAGTCGGTACTGAAAGTCCCACCACCGACATTCTCGCCTTCCGCCCAACTGTGCTGCCAGACCCGTTGCTCGCAGATCAGGCCATTGCGGAAGAAGTGGCATTCGATGCCGCGTTCATGGATTCGCTTCTTCGTTTCCGGATGCGTATAGACGCTTCTCCATGAGTTCACGATACAATTGTCCGCGTGAGCAATGTATTCCTTGTTGATCACGAGGTCCTTGGCGTAGGCGAACCACTTTGCGGGGCGCGAGAGAAGCTCGGGTCCCGATTGACGAAGATCGGGGCCCCAGATCTGGACGGCATCTTCGGAGAAGCCCTGCGACGCCCGCTTGCCGTCATGCGCTTGCCAAATCGCTTCCAAATCCCTGACCCATTGCCTGGGATTCTCGGGAAGGTGGGAGTTGCCTTCTGTCTCAGTCATATTTTGTCCTCTCCAAGATCGAGCGTTCGCCAGGGCAATGGTCAAATTTCCAGAAGGAGAATCTGCCGCTCATAGTCCGTGACACGCGTCGAGGCTGCAATGACGCTCTGCCGGCCGAAATTTGCGTAGTGACTCTGAACGGTCTCCCCAAAGTACTTCTTGACGATGGGCGATGTCGCGAAAGCCTCGGTAGCCTCCGCCAGATCGGAGGGGAGTGGCGGCGATCCTGAGTCAGCATAGGCGTTGCCGGAAGCCGGCGCACCGATTGGCTCGAGCTTCCGTTCGAGACCCTCCAATCCAGCGGCGAGCATGGCGGCGTACACGAGATACGGATTCACGTCGGCGCCGGGAATCCGGTTTTCGATCCTCCTTGATGCGTGGCGGCCAACGAGCCGGAAGGCCACGGTCCGATTGTCTTCGCCCCACGTCACCGTGGCAGGCGCAAACGTGCCGGGGCGCATGCGCTTATAGGAGTTTGTCGTCGGTCCATAGAAGAGAAAGAAGTCGCTTGCGAAGGACATGAGTCCTCCCAGGAAGTGCCGCATCGACTCGGAGGTTCCTTTGCCCTGTTCACCCGCGGCAAAGACGTTGCGTCCATTGCCATCGAGCATCGACATATGCACGTGGCAGCTCGATCCGCCGAGATCGTGGGACAGCTTGGCGATGAATGTGGCAACGAGACCCGATTGATGCGCGAGCTCCTTGACGCCCGTCTTGAAAACCATATGACAATCCGCCGCCTCCAAGGCCTCGGCATAGGCAAGATTGAATTCGACCTGGCCCGGCGCATATTCGGCCTTCACCATCTCCATGGCGACGCCTGCACCCTCCATGTGTCTTCGAACAGGACCGAGAAACGCTTCGTCCTCGGACGTCCGCATCAGCGTTTCGGGGTGCATGGTCCGATGCTTTGGCCGCAGATTGACAAAGCCCTTGTCGAAAGCGGACTCGGGCGTCTCGGCCAGCAGATAGCACTCGAGCTCCGAGGCGAAGTAGGGATGAAGCCCGCGCGCATGGCAGGCGGCGATCATCTTTTTCAGGAGGGTTCTCGGCGCAACGGGAACGAGATTGCCGTCAAGGTCGACGCCGTCGGCAAGAATCAGCACCGTGCGGTCGCACCATCCGAGGCGATAGATTCGCGCGGTATCGGCTCTGACCACCAAATCAGGATAGCCGTTTGCCCATCCCATCAGCTGATAGCCGGGATCGAGGGAATGGTCGTGGCCCCAGCCGAGGACGACCGAGCACGTGCCGACGCCGTCAATGCCGCGCTCGAGAAAGTGTCTGGCGGTGAGGCGCTTTCCGACCAGCCTGCCCTGCATATCGGAGGTGGCGACAAGAACGGTGTCGATCTCGCCTCCTTGCGCAAATGACCTGAGCTCCTCCAAGTTCATTTGCCATCCTCCCCTTCGGCATCCTAGGATCGATCGGCCGTAATGGTCTCAAAGCATACCTTACCGGGGTCGTCAATGGGAAGGGCCGCGAATCCGAACAAGACGCACGGGCCGCCCCCTCGGCGCCGCGAGAGCCGGTTTCAGGCTCGCCGGAATACGGTACTGCTTCGCGGCGCCGCGCCAACCTCAAATGTGTTCGAGGCCACTGTCGAGCGCCTAGGACAGTCGATCAAGCTCGGTCTGTTCAAGCCGGGCGAACAATTGCCGCCAGAACGGGAACTCGCGGAGATTTCGGGGGTGAGCCGCGTCACCATACGCTCGGCGATCCAAGTCCTGATCGCAGGCGGTTTCCTCCGGGCCATGCGCGGCCGCAAGGGTGGGACATTTGTGGTGGACGATCCGCCACTCTGGCCGGCAGCCGGCGGCCCGACGGTGCAGAACGTCAAGGATGCTTTTGACATTCTCGATCAGAGACTTGTGATCGGGTCCGGGGTGGCGCTGCTGGCTGCACGGCGAATCTCGAAGGGTCAGGTGGCTTCGCTTCGCGAAATGGTTGGGCAGCTCGGCGAGCTTGTGGATCGGCTTGACCTGTTTCGAACGGTCGATGCTCAGCTGCATATTGCCATCGCCGAAGCCACGGGCAGCGAACGGCTGACCCGGCAGACCGCCGAAATCGAGGCGGAAATGGGTGCCCTGATCCACATGATTCCCCGCAGTGAAGAGGCGCTGCTGCACTCCAATCAGCAGCACGCGCGCATCGTAAGCTGCCTCGCGGCGGCCGATGAGGCCGGCGCGCGTGATGCCATGGTCGAACATCTCGAGGGCACGCGCAGACTTCTGGCCGGTCTGTTGCCCAAGGAGAAAAAGGGCGGTTAGAAATTTCGCTTGAAAAAGGTATAAGGTCTGACGTTTAATGTTATCCTCTGGGGCGGAGGGTATCATGACGCGCAGACGGCGCCTTTTCCGGACGGATCCCTTTGGTCCTGAGCTCGCCTTCCGGCCTGACATCTCTGACCGAGTACGCCTGAGCGCGTGCCGCTCGTGCGCCACGGCGATCACACGACGCCGCCTTGCATCGAGCCGCAGACGCAATGCTCTGGGCCTCATCACTTCACCAGCAAGTCAACTGGCCTTCCCGAGACATGGCGCGAGCCCGCGGCACGCACGGCACGCGCACGTGACATGAGGGCGATCAAGCGCATGGGAGGACGTCAATGACCAGCACGCCAGCATCCATGACAAAACCAGGACCAAGTCTCGACGGGTCCGCGCTTTCGACGCTCGACCTCCTCATCGCTGGGATGTCGTACATGGCGCCGGGCTTCAGCCTCTTCTTCACCACGGCTTTGATTGCGGGAGCAGCCGGCACCCATATGCCGCTCGCCTACTTCTTTGCCGGCCTCGGGGTCCTGTGCACAGGCGCGACCCTTGCCGAGTTCTCGCGCATCGCGCCGAGCGCAGGCTCGCTGCAGGTCTTTCTCCGGCGCGGCTTCGGCACATCTCCCTCGATTGCCGGCGGAGTTATCCTCTTGATCGGCTATCTCTGCCTGCAATCGGCCGTCGCGGCGCTGTTCGGCGGATGGACCGCGCAACTTCTGTCAAACTATCTCGGCATCGCGGTGCCGTGGCCAATTCTCGCCATTCTGGGCGTCGCTGCTTGCACCTGGCTGATGGTGCGCGGTGTTGGGCTTTCGATCAAAACGACCTGGATTCTCTTTCTTATCGAGTTCGTGCTTGTTCTCTTGATCGCGCTCGCCGTGATTTTCACCGGCGGTGCTGACGGACTGCCGGCCGAGCCATTCGATCTAGAGTCTTTCGCCGCCCTTCCCGCCGCCGCGATCGGCATGGCGCTCGTATTTGCAACATTCTCTTTCGTCGGGTTCGAAGGCGCCATTTCCTTTGCGGAAGAAACACCCAACCCGAAGAAGGCGATGCCGATCGCGGTGATCGGCGGCGTTGCCATCATCGCCTTGCTCTATGTCCTCGCGACCTATTCGGTTGTTGTTGGATTCGGCGTCGGGAAGATGGACGTCGTAGCAAAGGACTCCGAGCCGCTTGCGACTTTGGCCGGAATGTACGCCAGTCCGCTCAGGCCTTTGCTTGAGATCGCCGTGTGGACGAGCATTGTTGCCAACTTGATGGCCGCGGGGAACGCCAACGCGCGGATCTTGTTCAGCATGGCGCGCGAGAAGATGCTCCCCTCTTCCTTGGCCAAGATTCACGACACGTACCGGACGCCCTATCGGGCACTCATCGCCTTCATGGGGCTCACCCTCGTGCCAGGCCTGCTCGGCGCCTGGGGCGGTTGGGACTATCTCACCTCGTTCGGCAA
>CAYMJW010000154.1:0-5549 GCA_964390455.1 uncultured Methyloceanibacter sp.
GGCGCAAGGTGAAGCGCAACGACGAAGGCTGGTTCGGGCTGCGCAAGGTCATGGGACTGAAGTTTCGCTGGCCGGGATCCGGGGAAAAGGCACGCGAGGACGGACCAAGCAGCATTCCGATCCGGGGCATGCGCGGCGACCTGCCGGTGAATTTCGCCACCGGCGGCGCGGTCCCCGGCGACCGCATCGTCGGCATTCTGACCCCGGGGCAGGGCATCACCATCTACCCGATCCATGCCGAGGCCTTGAAGGCGTTCGACGAGGAGCCCGAGCGCTGGATCGACGTGACGTGGGACATCGACGAAGACAATCCGCAGCGTTTCCCGGCCAGAATTGCCGTCACGGTGCTGAACGAGCCGGGCAGCCTCGCGCAGATCGCCACCGTGATCGGCGAGGCCAATGGCAATATCGACAACATCAAGATGACGAAAAGCGCCCACGACTATACCGAGATGCTGATCGACCTCGAAGTATGGGACTTGAAGCACCTCAACGACATCATTGCCGGGCTCAAGGCCAAGGACGTGGTCAGCCGCGCCGCCCGGGCAGGCGTCGCCTAGCGCCCTTCCGTCCTAAGGGAATTTTACCTAAATATCGGCAAAGGGCTTTCGTCCCGATGCCACCTTCGTCCAGGCGTTGGATTTCAAGGTGCGCGTAACGAGGTCGTGATGCTGTTCAAGCGCCGCGAGGCGGAAAGCTTCCTCGGACGGATGCGGGTGCATCTATGGCCCCGGCGGAGCTGGAGCCGCTCGAGCCGCTACGTCGTTTATCGCCTGAGGCGCTTGAGCGACACGCCTCATGCCGTTGCGCTCGGCTTCGCCGTCGGCGTGTTCTCGGCGCTGACGCCGTTTATCGGCACGCACCTCGTCATGGCCGTTTTCGTCGCCTGGGTCATCGGCGGCAGCGTCGTCGCCGCGGTGCTCGGCACGTTCTTCGGCAATCCTCTGACCTATCCCGCGATCTGGTTCGCGACCTATCAGCTTGGCAATTTCATGCTGGGGGCTACGGCCGAGCCGAAGCCGATCGATCTCTCGGCGGGTATCTTCCAATCGTCGCTCGACCAGCTCTGGCCGATCCTGAAACCGATGGCGCTTGGCTGCATACCCCTCGGGCTCGCGTTTGGGGCTTTGAGCTATGTGCTCGTCAAGCCGATGGTCGTGGCCTACAAGAATCGCCGCCGCCGCGAACTCGAACTGCGCTCGGCGCGCGCGGCGTTGGGGGCCTGATGACCGCCATCCAAGGGAGACCGGCGCGAACCTCGAGCATTGCTCCCATTCGTCTCGGCATCAACATCGACCATATCGCGACGTTGCGGAACGCGCGCGGGGTGTGGCACCCCGATCCCATACGCGCGGCGAAACTCGCGGTGGAGGCCGGCGCCGACAATATCACGGCGCATCTCCGCGAAGATCGCCGCCATATCCGCGATGACGACATCAAGCGGCTCGTCGCGGCCAATCTCGCGCCGCTCAATCTCGAAATGGCGGTGACGCCGGAGATGCTCGCGATCGCGCTCGCGACGCGGCCGCATGCCTGTTGCCTCGTGCCGGAACGGCGGCAGGAGATTACCACCGAAGGCGGGCTCGACGTCGCGGGCCAAGTGCGAACGCTCGCCCCTTTCGTCGCCGAGCTTCGCCGCGGCGGCATTCAGGTCGCGCTCTTCATCGACCCCGATCCCGAGCAGATCGAAGCCTCGCGCGACGTGGGGGCCGATGCCGTCGAGCTCCATACCGGCACCTATTGCACCGCCGCCTCCGATGGCGGCTCGACGCGCGACCATGAACTTGCGCGCCTCGTCACCGGCGCAACTGAGGCCTCGCGCGCCGGCCTCGAAGTGCATGCGGGTCATGGTCTCGACTATGACAATGTTGTTCCCGTCGCCTCGATCCCCGAAATCGTCGAGCTCAATATCGGGCACTATCTCGTGGGCGAGGGCCTCTTCGTCGGGCTCGGCGCGAGCATCGCGCGCATGCGCGGCCTCATGGACGAGGCGCGGGAGGCGTTGCGGCAGGGTAAGGCCGCAACCAAGACCGGCGAATCGCGATGATTATCGGCATCGGCAACGACATCATCGACATAAGGCGTGTCGAGCGCACGATCGAGCGCTACGGCGAGCGTTTCCTTGCGCGCATCTTTACTGACGTCGAACGGCGCAAGTCCGATGGCAGGGCGGCGCGCGCCGCCTCATACGCCAAGCGCTTCGCGGCCAAGGAGGCGTGCGCCAAGGCGCTCGGCACCGGATTTCGCCAGGGCGTGTTCTGGCGCGACATGGGGGTCGTAAATTTGCCATCAGGGCGCCCCACCTTGGAATTGACGGGAGGGGCGGCGCTGGCGCTCGCCCGGCTGACGCCCGAGGGGCACGAGGTCCGTATCGATCTGTCCATTACCGACGATTTCCCCACCGCTCAGGCCATCGTCATCATCTCGGCCCTAAAGGTCGCCCGGCGCGATTGACCGGTTTGCGCGGCCGGAACGGAGGGGCTATGAGGGTGCGGCCGGCCTGAAGCGTGCCGGCGCCCACACGAGGCCGAAGGAGAGCTTCCGCATGAGCATCGAAGCCGAGAAGGTGGAGGCAAAGAGCGGCGCCAAGGACACGATTCGCGTCATTATTCATGCGCTCATCCTTGCGCTCATCGTGCGGGTGTTCCTGTTTCAGCCGTTCAATATTCCCTCAGGCTCGATGATTCCGACGCTGCTGATCGGCGACTATCTCTTCGTGTCGAAATACAGCTACGGCTATAGCCGCTACTCGTTTCCCTTCGGATTGGATTTGTTCTCGGGCCGGGTCTGGGCCAGGGAGCCGGAGCGCGGCGACGTGATCGTGTTCAAGCTGCCGCGCGACAACGAGACCGATTACATCAAGCGGGTGATCGGCCTTCCCGGCGACGAAATCCAGATGGTTCAAGGCGTGCTCAACATCAATGGCAAGCCGGTGCCCAAGGTGAAGGTCGACGATTTCGTCGTCACCGAGCCGTCGGGCGAGGAACGCCGCATAGCGCGCTTCGAGGAGACCTTGCCGAACGGCGTGAGCTATCCCGTTCTCGACGCGGTACAGAATGGCTTCGGCGACAACACCGAGGTGTACAAAGTGCCCGAGGGGCATTTCTTCATGATGGGCGACAACCGCGACAACTCGACCGACAGCCGCTTTCTATCGGAGGTCGGATTCGTGCCGTTCGAGAATCTCGTCGGCAAGGCGCAAATCATCTTCTTCTCGATGGACGAGAACTCCCGATTTCTCGAGTTCTGGAATTGGCCGAACAGCATCCGCTGGTCGCGCATCCTGCAGACGGTAAACTGAGCCTTGTCGCAGCCGCGCAAAACGGCAGTCGAGAAACTCGCCGCCCGGATCGGGCACGACTTTTCCAATCCCGAGCTGCTGACGCTGGCGCTCACGCATTCGAGCGCGCGCGTGGCCGCGAGGCTCGACGACAACAATGAGCGTCTGGAATTCCTTGGCGACCGCGTGCTCGGCCTCGCCGTGGCCGAGCTATTGACCGACGCCTTTCCCAAGGCGCGCGAAGGCGAGCTTGCCCGCATCTACAATCAGCTCGTCAGGGCCGAGACCTGCGCCGAGATCGCGCAAGCCTGGGACCTTGGCGCATTGATCCTGATGAGCGGCGGCGAGGCCGGGAGCGGCGGCCGCCACAAGAAGACCATCCTCGCCAACACCTGCGAGGCCGTGCTCGGCGCCGTGTTTGCCGATGGCGGCTATGAGGCGGCCAAGCGCGTGGTGCGCGCGTTTTGGGAGCCTCAGCTCGGCGCCGTCGATGCCGGCGCCCCCGACGCGAAATCCGTGCTCCAGGAATGGGCGCAAGGCCGCCGCCTGCCGCTGCCGCGCTATCTCGAGGTCGCGCGCGAAGGCCCCGATCACGCGCCCCGCTTCACGGCCGAAGTGCAGATCGAGGGCGTCGCGCCGGAGCGCGGGCAGGGTGCGAATAAGCGCGAAGCCGAGCAGGCGGCTGCTCTTGCCGTGCTGTTGCGCGAAGGGGTCTGGCAAGCGCCGCAAGATGGCTAGCGAAGGCGCGAGTGCGGCCGGTAACGCCTCCACGCGCTGCGGATTCGTGGCGCTGATCGGGGCGCCGAATAGCGGCAAATCGACCCTGACCAATGCCCTGGTCGGCGCCAAGGTCTCGATCGTCACCCATAAGGCGCAGACGACGCGCGGACCCGTGCGCGGCATCGCGCCAATCGGCAATTCCCAAGTCATCCTCGTCGATACGCCGGGAATCTTTCAGCCCAAGCGGCGGCTGGACCGCGCCATGGCGCAAGCGGCCTGGGAGCGGGCTGGCGATGCGGACATCGTGGCGGTTGTCATCGATGCCGAGCGCGGGCTCGATCAGACGCTGGAGCCGCTTCTGTCGCATCTGCCCGAGGTGAAGCGTCCGCGCATCGCCATCCTCAACAAGATCGACCTGATGGAGAAGCCGAAGCTGTTGCACCTTGCCGCCGATCTTTCGGCGCACGGCCAGTTCGACCGCGTGTTCATGGTTTCGGCGCTTGAAGGCGACGGCGTCGCCGACCTCAAGGCCTATCTCGCAGAGGCCGTGCCGCCCGGGCCTTGGCTCTTCCCCGCCGACCAGCTCACGGATCAGTCGCTTAGGCAGGCGGCGGCCGAGATCACGCGCGAAAAACTGTTCCTGCGCCTGCACGAGGAACTTCCCTATACGCTCACGGTCGAGACCGCCGACTGGAAGGAACTCGCCGACGGCAGCATCAGGATCGAGCAGACCATCTATGTCGAGCGCGAGAGCCAGCGGAAGATCGTGCTCGGCGCCAAAGGCCGGACCATCAAGGAGATCGGCTCCGCCGCCCGCGCCGAGATCGGCGCCATGGCTGAGGTGCCCGTTCATCTCTTTCTCTTCGTCAAGGTGCGCGAGCGCTGGGCCGAGGATCCCGAGCGCTATCGCGAGATGGGCCTCGACTATCCGAAGCGATAGAGCGAAGCTTCCGCGCAATATGGACTGGAGCGATGAAGGCATCTTTCTGAGCGCCAAGCCCCTCGGCGAGGCGAATGCCGTTGCCGAGCTCTTCACCCTTGCCCATGGGCGCCATCTCGGGCTCGTGCGGGGCGGACGCTCGCGCCGCTTGCGCCCTCTGCTTCAGCCCGGCAATCGCTTGCGCGTCACCTGGCGGGCGCGGCTCTCCGAGCATCTCGGCGGCTTCAATCTCGAACTGATCGAGGCGCATGCCGCGCGCATCCTCGACGACGCTCACGCTCTTGCGGCAATCGGCTCGCTCGCAGGCCTCGTCCGCCTCTTGCCCGAGCGGGATCCGCACCCCGCGCTCTACGCCGCCTCGCTCCACGTCATCGGCGCTTTCGATGAGGCGGCGCTCTGGCCCGCGCTGCTCGTGCGCTGGGAGCTTCACCTGTTGCAAGAGCTCGGCTTCGGCCTCGACCTCAGCGAATGCGCCGCGACTGGCGCCGGCACCGACCTCGCCTATGTCTCGCCGCGTTCGGGCCGCGCCGTCTCGCGCGAGGCAGGCCAACCCTATGACGCCAAGCTGTTCAAGCTGCCGGCGTTCCTCCGCGACGATGATGCGACCGC
>CAYMJW010000155.1:0-5538 GCA_964390455.1 uncultured Methyloceanibacter sp.
AGGAACATCTCCTTGGTCAGCGTCGTGCCCTTGCGGAGCGAAAGCAGCTCCAGCATCTGGTATTCCTTGCCGGTCAGATGCACCCGCTGGCCGTTCACATCGACGGTCTTGGTGTCGAGATTGACCTTGAGCCCGCCGGTCTGGATCACCGACTGGGCATGGCCCTTGGAGCGGCGCACGATGGCGTGGATGCGGGCGACCAGCTCGTCCTTATGGAAGGGCTTGGTCATATAGTCGTCGGCGCCGAAGCCGAGCCCGCGCACCTTGTCCTCGATCCCGGCCATGCCTGAGAGGATCAGGATCGGCGTCTGGACCTTGCTGACCCTGAGCGTCTTAAGCACCTCGTAACCGCTCATGTCCGGCAAGTTCAGGTCAAGTAGAATAATGTCGTAGTCGTAGATCTTGCCGAGGTCGACGCCCTCTTCCCCGAGGTCAGTCTTGTAGACGTTGAAGCCTTCCGACTGCAGCATCAACTCGATGCTTTGGGCCGTCGCGCTGTCGTCCTCGATCAGAAGAACCCGCATCTTAATATCCCCCGTCTCCTCGCAAGTCCCGGCTTGCTCCTGACCCCGCAACGCCACGCCGATTGGTTAATCCGAATCAACAAATTAGTGGCCAATAGTTAACAAAACCTAAGCCGATAGCGAATGCCGGCATCGGTTCATTCAACGCTAACCATGGCTTGGCGGCTTCCTCTCCGGCATCGGTTAAATGCCAGCCCCATGGTTTACCGGCCCTTAAGCCCTCTTGGCGATGATGGGCGGAGAGGGGCAAGGGGGCCCAAGTCCTGTCGAGGACCTGATCCTTCCGAGGCGCTCATTCCGTGCGGGAAGAGACGTCGGCCCTCGATCTGGACTTCAGCCGAACGGGCAACCGGCTAGCCCCAGATGAGTCTTGAGTTCCGCCAGAACCGGCTGTGAAATGTTTGAGGGTAACGCGTTATGAAGTCACGAGACGCATTGATCCGCCTGAAGCGCTTCGAAATCGAGGAGAAGCGCCGCAAAGTCGTCGAGATCGAAACCATGATCGGCGACTTCAATCACATGGCCTCGGATCTCGACCGGCAGATCGCCATCGAGCAGGAACGCGCCGGGGTCGCCGACGTCAATCACTACGCCTATCCGACCTTCGCCAAGGCTGCGATGGCGCGCCGCAACAATTTGGCGGTTTCGGCCGAGAACCTCGCGGCGAAGCTTGCCGCGGCAAGGGGCGATCTCGACGACGCTAAAGAGGAGCTCAAGAAAATCGAGCTGCTCGAGGAGCGTGACGCCGAACGGGTGCGGCTCGAACAGGCCAGGACCGCCTCGGACCACGGCGTCGCCGCGATCCATCGCGTGGCAAGCTGAGAGCCTCGGCTCAAGAGCCTTGGATTAAGCGCCCGCTTCCCTCCCGCCTGGAGGGTCGCGGAGCCAATCCGGGCTCTCGCCGGCGCGACGGGATGCTTGTGGCGGAGGTTGACAATGCCCTCTTTCGACGTCGTTTCCAAAACCGATCTCGCCGAGGTCGATAACGCGCTCGCCAACATGACGCGCGAGATGAGCCAGCGCTACGACTTCAAGAATTCGATCGCCAAGATCGAACGCAAGGAGGCCGAGCTCACCATCAACGCCGACGACGATCTCAAGCTCAAGCAGATGCACGAGCTGCTTCAGGGCCATCTCGCCCGCCGCAAGATCGACGCCGGCGTGATCGACTACAAGCCGGTCGAGAAGGCGGCCGGGCAGGCGGTGCGGCAAAAGGCGGTCATCCGCCAGGGGATCGACCGGGAGTTGGCCAAGCGCCTGGTCAAAGAGGTCAAGGACGGGAAGTTCAAGGTGCAGGTCACCATCCAGGGCGACGAGCTCAGGGTGTCGGGCAAGAAGCGCGATGATTTGCAGGCTGTCATCCAGCATCTGAAAGGGCTCTCGCTCGATCAGCCCCTGCAATATGTGAATTTCCGCGACTAAGGGGTGGGGGAGTATCGTGTCTCGTGTCGTAGCGTTGCGTCTTGCCGCGGTTCTGATGCTCGTGCTCGCCGCGGGATGCGGTGTGCGCCCTAGCGGCATCGGCGGCGCCTGGCTCGGAAGCGGTTCGCCCAACACGGCCTCGATCAAGGCCTCGAATGAAAGCACGGCCGCGGTGCCGGCTGTCGCGCCGAGGCGGGTCGGGATCGCGGCGTCGAAGCCGGTCGATGCCTATGTCGTGCTCGGCGGCCGCATCAAGAGCTGCTGGTTCAACGCCGTCAATCCGCTTCTGCCGAACCACGTTTACAGGGCCGATGTCAGCCCGAGCGGCCGCATGGTGCAGATCGTCATCCATGAGAAGCTCGCGCTTGGCCGCGCCGGGCGCGCCACCTACGCCGTCGATTTCAAGGAAGAGGGCGGTTACACGATGGTCAGGACTTATAACAAGGCCATGCCGCCCGATCTTGCCGTCAAGATGCAATACGATATTGATCGCTGGAAGCGCGGCGAGGCGAATTGCAACAGGGTTATGCCGAAGGTGGCTTCGACGGCTGCCGCCGCGCAGTAAGCAGCGCATTTTTTGGTCTGGATACCGGCTTCCGCCGGTATGACGAGGTGCCTCAGCGCGGCAGGTCAATGAATGCGTCATTCCGGCGAAAGCCGGAATCCAGAAACCGCATGAAACAAGGTCAGCGGATCGTGGAAGATTAGCCGCCGCGATAGTCCTGGATGCGGGTCGCGCGCAGGCCGGGAAGGCCGTGCTTGTCGATCGAACGCTGCCAGCTCAGGAACTCATCGACCGTCAGCGTGTAGCGCTCACAAGCCTCTTCGAGGCTGATCAAGCCGCCGCGCACGGCGGCAACGACCTCGGCCTTGCGGCGGATCACCCAGCGCTTGGTGTCGCGGGGCGGCAGATCGGCAACGGTCAGAGGGCTGCCGTCGGGTCCGATCACATATCTTACGCGCGGCCTGTAATTCTCGGTCATCGTACTCACAATCAACATGTTCGATGCGCCAAACTCTTTGAGCAACCTAGCAAGCCGCATTTAAGATTTGCCTAAGCCGAGGGGTAAAATAAGCCGCAAGGAATTCGCCAAAACTTGCTGAAATCACAGGAATAAACCGAGCGAGTTGCGCCCTGGCGGCGTGCCCGCGCCGGCCGCCCTAGACTTGCTTAACCGCCGTTCCCTGCCTATGTTCAGGGCGAATTGGGCAATAGAAAAGCGGCACGGGCCCTAAGCGGACCGACTATACTGCCCTAAGACCCAAGTCCTTGCCGTCCGGGCGTTCGGCGTCGTTTCCAGCGGGTATCGTCGTGGTTTCGTGGCAGTCCTCAGTGCTTGACAGTCTGTGCCGCAACGGCCCTCAGGCCGCATCCCGCGTGGTCGTCGCCATGTCGGGCGGGGTCGATTCTTCCGTCGTCGCGGCGCTGATGAAGGCCGAAGGCCATGACGTCGTAGGGGTCACGCTTCAGCTCTACGACCACGGCGAGGCGACCGGCCGCAAGGGCGCCTGCTGCGCCGGCCAGGACATTCAGGACGCGCGCCGGGTCGCCGATAGGCTGCAGATCCCCCATTACGTGCTCGACTACGAGGCCCGGTTCGCGAGCGCCGTGATGGGCGCTTTCGCCGACAGCTACCTCCAGGGCGAGACGCCCGTGCCGTGCGTCGCCTGCAACCAGAAGATCAAGTTCCACGATCTTCTGGAGACGGCCGCGAGTCTTGGCGCGTCCGCTCTTGCCACCGGCCACTATGTGCGGAGCGCTCCCGGCGCCCACGGCCCCGAACTTTACCGCGCCGCGGACAAGGAGCGCGACCAGAGCTATTTCCTGTTCGCCACCACGCGCGAGCAGCTCTCCTTCTTGCGGTTTCCGCTCGGCGGGCTCGAAAAGCACGCGACGCGCAAGCTCGCGCGCGATTTCGGGCTAGGCGTGGCCGAGAAGTCCGACAGCCAGGACATCTGCTTCGTGCCCACGGGGCGCTACACGCAAGTGATCGAGCGCTTACGCCCGGGCGCGGCGGAAGCCGGCGATATTGTCCACCTCGACGGCCGGGTTCTCGGCCGTCATGGCGGGATCGTCAACTACACGATCGGCCAGCGCAAAGGCATCGGGGTCGCTTCCGGCGAGCCGCTTTACGTGCTGAAGCTCGATGCCGCCTCGCGCGAGGTGGTGGTCGGCCCGCGCGAGGCGTTGCGGACGCGAAGCCTCGTTTTGCGTGAGGTGAATTGGCTCGGCGACGAGCCGTTCGGGGAAGCTGCCAGAAGCGGCGAGGGGATCCTCGCGCGCATCCGCTCGAGCGGACCTTTGCAGCCGGCGCGGCTTATCAGCGATGAGGATGGCGTCACCGTCGAGCTTGCCCATGGCGAGGACGGCGTGTCGCCCGGACAGGCTTGCGTTTTCTATGCCGCCAATGACGGCGGCGAACGGGTTCTCGGCGGCGGGTGGATCAAGTCAACCGCGCGAGAGGCACATGTGGCTCACGAGCGCTTCGGGGTTCCGGCGGCAAAAGACCGGACGGGCAAGACGCTCGCGGCCGTATCGCAGTAGGGCGCCATAGGGCGCTCAAGAGGTCGGGAGAGGGAAAGTGGCACACAAGGTTCCCGTGATGGATGTCGATTCCGTGCGTCATGCCTATCGCCGCTGGGCGCCCGTCTATGACTTTACCTTCGGGCTCATCGCCGAGGCGGGGCGCAAGCACGCGGTGCAGATCATCAACCAGCGCAAGGGCAGGGTGCTCGAGGTGGGCGTCGGCACCGGGCTTTCGCTTCCCTGCTATGGCAGCCATCTCACCATTACCGGCATCGACCTGTCGCCCGAGATGCTGGAGAAGGCGCAAGACAAGGTCGAACGCAAGGGGCTCCGCAATGTCGCCGCCCTGCATGAGATGGACGCCGGCGCTCTCGCCTTTCCGGACGAGAGTTTCGACACGGTCGTCGCCATGTATGTCATGACGGTGGTGCCGGACCCCGAGCGCGTGATGCGCGAGCTCGAGCGCGTCTGCGCGCCCGGCGGCGAGGTGATCCTCGTCAACCATTTCAGCGAGGAGGAGGGCCCCCGCGGCTGGATCGAGAAGAAGCTTGCGCCGTTCGCCGATCTCCTCGGCTGGCGCCCGGTGTTCGGGCTCGACCAGGTGCTCGTATGCGACGATCTCCGCCTTGCCGCGCGCCGTTCGCTCAGGCCGCTCGGCCTCTTCACCATGCTCCGCTTCGTCAAGGAGCCGGGCTTCGGGTTGGGTCCGCAACTCGCGCATAGGGCATGGGGGCCGGCCAGGGCGCCGGCGCGGGCGCCCGTGAGGGCACGCCTGCCGGAGCCGATCAGGGTGAGGGTCAAGTGGCAGATCGCGCGCGGCCTGGTGCATGCCAGGCGCTTGCTTGACACCAATTATTGGCGAACCCTATATCGCCGGCTCCAGAGCCAATTGGCGGAGTAAGGGTTCGCTCGCGCTTTCCGCCCAGTCGCTCTATCGCGCTTGTCAGCCATAGTCGCTATATATTGGCTTTGATGTCGGCTTGCGGGCCATTGGCTCGCGTGCCTTGGGGCGGAGTAGCTCAGCTGGTTAGAGCAGCGGAATCATAATCCGCGTGTCGGGGGTTC
>CAYMJW010000156.1:0-5506 GCA_964390455.1 uncultured Methyloceanibacter sp.
CCGGTGAAGAGCGCCGAGGACGTCGCCCGCATCGGCTACCGCGGATTCATGCGCGGGCGGAAGATCATCGTCACGGGGTTTTTCAATCGCTTGAGCGTCTTCGCCCGGCGCTTCACCCCGGATCTTCTGCTCTTGCCGGCGATGGGGTGGCTGTTCCGGGTGCGCGACGCCGAAGGCAATCTGCAATTGCCGCGCGCGCTCGCCGAGCGCAAGGCCGGCGGCGGCCATGCCCGCGCCGGCGCCCCTCCGGGCGGCGGCCCGAACGGACCGGCCTAACCGGCGTCAGGGAGTGCTCCGATGAATCCGAACAAGGCGCTTTGGGAAAAGGGCGACTTCACGCGCATCGCGGCAAGCATGCGGGAGAGCGGCGAGGCGCTCGTCGGGTCGCTCGGCATCGGCAAGGGGCTCAAGGTCTTGGACCTTGGCTGCGGCGATGGAACGACCGCATTGCCGGCGGCGCGGCTCGGGGCTGACGTGACGGGCGTCGATATCGCGGAGAACCTTGTCGCGGCCGGAAACAAGCGGGCCAAGGATGAGGGCCTCGCCAACTGCACGTTCCAGGAAGGCGATGCGTCCGATTTGCACGCGCTGAAGGATCGAAGCTTTGACGTCGTCGTGAGCATCTTCGGCGCCATGTTTGCGCCAAAGCCGTTCGATGTGGCCAAGGAGATGGTGCGCGTGACAAGGCCCGGAGGCCGGATCGTGATGGGGAACTGGATCCCGAACGATCCGACCTTGGTCGCGCAAATCCTGAAGATCAGCGCCGCCTATGCCCCGCCGCCGCCGGAAGGCTTCATCAGTCCTGTGACCTGGGGAATCGAGGACAACGTGATCGAGCGGTTCGGGGCGGCGGGCGTTCCCAAGGAGGCGATCTCCTTCGCGAGAGACACCTACAGCTTCAACTTCCCCGGCCCGCCCTCAGAGTTCGTCGATACCTTCAGGAGATATTACGGGCCGACCATGAATGCCTTCGAGGCGGCGGAGAAGAACGGCCGCGCTGGCGATCTCCAGAAGGAGTTGGAGGCTCTGTTCGACCGTCAGAACAAAAGCCCGAACCCGGACGCCACCTCGATCCCTGCGACCTTCTTGCGCGTGACCGTCGCGCGCAGCTGACACCAAACCCGCGCACGCATCGCGATTGCGGAGAATTACTTGATTTTGGTTTTTCGCGGAAAGTCGGCGATGAACCAGACCAAGCCGACAGTGATCATGAAAAACGGAATCGCCGCCATCTTCCCTGACGGATTCAGCGAGCCCGACATTTCCCTGTAAAGGATGGCAGCGCCGCCAGCCATCAGAGCGAAGGCGCAAGCGAGCGATATGGCGCGTCGCAAAGGGGTCAATTTGGCTTCCCCCGCAGGCGGAGGGGATGGTGGAGCCGGACGGGATCGAACCGACGACCTCAGCAGTGCGATTGCTGCGCTCTCCCAACTGAGCTACGGCCCCATTATCAGTGTCTGGTATCAGATATCAGATATCAGATTTCAAGGGGTCTGATTTCTGACCTCTGATTTCTGACTTCTGGCACCTGACCCTTGCCCTCCTCACCACCTCTCCGCTACATGATCGGCAAGCGAGGAGGACTACATGGACGTCATTGCCTTTTTCCTTGTGAAGCTGATCGGCCTCTATATCTGGGTGATTATCATCGCCGCGATCTTGAGCTGGCTGATCGCCTTCAACGTGGTGAACACGCACAATCGCGTTGTCGCGACGATTGCCGATACGCTGTGGCGGCTCACGGAGCCCGCGCTCCGGCCAATTCGCAATTTCCTGCCCAATCTCGGCGGCATCGACGTGTCGCCTGTGATCTTGATTCTGCTCTTGCTGACGCTCGAGTATTTCCTCACGGCATATTTCCTCGCTCCGGTAGCAGGCGGTCCCTGAGACGTTCCGGGTGCCGCTGACGCCGATCCGCCGCCGGAGCGACCGCCGCATCATCTTGGCTGTGCGGCTGACGCCGAAATCGTCGCGTGACGCCATCGAAGGCTTGGAGGATTTCGGCGGGGAGGCGGTGCTGAAGGCGCGGGTGCGGGCGCTGCCGGAACAGGGGCGCGCCAACGCGGCGCTCGTGAAGCTCATCGCCTCCTGGCTGAAGCTGCCGCCCTCGCAGGTTTCGGTGGCGCAAGGGGCGAAGTCGCGGGTGAAGCACGTCGCGATCGAGGGCGATGCGGAACGGCTTACCAGCTTGATCGAGTCCCGTCTCTCCGAGCTTGCGCGCGAGTAGCCAAACAAATCGTCATGCCCGGACGCCCGGGTCCGGCTTCGCCGGCCCGGGCGCGAGCTTGTCCGGGCATCCACGATTTCTTTGCCTCGGGCCAAGACGTGGATGCCCGCGACAAGCGCGGGCATGACGAGGACATTTGGATGAGAGCCTTTGCTACCGGGCGAGCGCGGCGGCGATCTCAGCCGCGATGGCCTCTGCCGCCGCGCGCGGGTCGGCCGCGCGCGTGATGGGACGTCCGACCACGAGATAGTCGGCGCCCGCCAGGATCGCTTGCTTGGGCGTCACCGCGCGGGCCTGATCCTGGGCCTCGCTGCCTGAGGGCCGCACCCCCGGCGTCACAATCAGGAACTCGCGGCCCAGAGCGCGACGGAGCGCCGCCGCCTCTTGACCCGAGGCAATCACGCCGTCGAACCCCGCGTTCTTCGCGAGCGTCGCCCGGTGCAGCGCGATCTCGGGCAAGGGATGGTCGATGCCCTGCTCGATCAAATCCGAAGGCGCAAGATTGGTGAGCACGGTGACGCCGAGCAGTTTGAGGGCGCTGTCGCCCCGGCCGCGGACCGCGGCCGCAATCGTCTTGGAGTCGAGCGCATGCACGGTGAGGAACGCAGCGCCTGACCGCGCGATCGCGGCGGTCGCGCGCTCCACCGTCGCTTCGATATCGGCGAGCTTGGCGTCGACGAACACCGCGCGGCCCGACCCCGCAAGCGCCTCGGCCAGCGCAAGCCCGCCGGAGAACAGGAGTTCGAGTCCGATCTTGTAAACGCCGACGCTGTCGCCGAGCGTCGCGATCAGCGACTTCGCTTCGCCGGCGCCCGGCACGTCGAGCGCGACGATGAGGCGGTCCTTGGCTTGCAGCGTCACGACATGAATTTCCTTGCGGCGACGGCGAGCTGTTCGACCACGTGCTTGCAATGGGTCTGAAGCGCGTGGTCCTTGAGGCTGCCGTCTTCCTCGAACGCATCGCGGGCGCGCGGCACGGCGATCTGCTGCGGAATGACGGTCGCGCCGAGGCCGACTTCGAGGATCTGGCGGAGATGCAGCAGGCTGCGCATGGCGCCGTAATTGCCGGGCGATGCGCCCGAGATGGCGAAGACGCGCGTGCGATAGACTTCGAGCCCGCTCTCGCCCTCGTGCCGCACCCGGCTCACCCAATCGAGCGTGTTCTTCAGCAGCGGCGTGATCGAGGAATTATATTCGGGACTGGCGATGAACACGCCGTGATACTCCGAAAGAAGCGCCTTGAAGGCGCGCGCTCTCTCGGGCGGTCCCTCCTTCGTTTCGAGGTCGCCGTCATAGAGCGGCATCGGATAGTGCTTGAGCTCTGCAAGCACAGCTTCGATGCCGTTGGCGGATGCGATGTGGTGCGCGAGCGAGGCGAGCTTGCGGTTGAACGAGCCTTCGCGCGTGCTGCCGGCGAAGAAGAGAAGGCGCATTGTCGGGGTTCCTTGGCGGGGGCGGCTCCGCCGGCACTCTACGTCAGGCGCGAAGCGGAAGGGTAGGCCCTACTCGCGGATGCCCTCGAAGAATTCCTTGACGCGGGCGAAGAAGCCGGTCGAGGCCGGGCTCGTGCTGGCGCTTGAGGCCTCCTCGAAAGCTTTCAGCAGATCGCGCTGCTTGCGCGACAGGTTCTTCGGCGTCTCGACCTCGACCTGGATATAGAGATCGCCCCGCTGCTTTGAGCGCAGCACCGGCATGCCTTGCTCCTTGAGGCGGAACTGCTTGCCGCTCTCGCTGCCTTCGGGGATTTTCACCCGCGTCCTACCGCCCTCGATGGTCGGCACTTCGATCTGGCCGCCAAGCGCCGCCGCCGTCATGGCGATCGGCACGCGGCAGAAGAGATCGGCGCCGTCGCGCTGGAAGAATTCGTGCGGCTTGATCGAGAGGAAGATATAGAGGTCGCCCGGCGGTCCGCCGCGCAAGCCCGCTTCGCCTTCGCCGGCGAGTCTGATGCGCGTGCCGTCCTCCACGCCCGAGGGGATCGTGACCGAGAGCGTCCGCTCGCGCGTCACCCGCCCCGTGCCGTTGCAGGATGGGCACGGCGTCTCGATGGTCTCGCCGCGTCCCTGGCAGGAGGGACAGGTGCGCTCGATGGTGAAGAAGCCCTGGCTCGCACGGACCTTGCCGGCGCCGCCGCAGGTGCGGCAGGTGCTTGGCGCGGTACCCGCCTTGGCGCCACCACCCGAACAGCTCTCGCAGGTGACGCTGGTCGGCACGCGGATCTGCGCCGTCTTGCCCTGATAGGCCTCGGCCAGCGTGATCTCCATATTGTAGCGGAGGTCGGAGCCGCGCTCGCGGCCCGAGCGCTGGCGCGGGCGGCGCTGTCCCATGAACTCGCCGAACAGATCGTCGAACATCGCCGACATCGACGCCGAGAAATCGGCGCCGAAGCCGTGACCGCCGGGGCCGCCGCCGAGGCCCGGCTCGAAAGCGGCATGGCCGAACCGGTCGTAAGCCGCGCGGCGCTGCGGGTCTTTCAGCGCGTCGTAGGCCTCGTTGAGTTCCTTGAAGCGCTTCTCGGCGCCGGGGTCGCCGTTACAGCTGTCGGGGTGGCATTCCTTGGCGAGACGCCGGAACGCGGCCTTGACCTCGCTGTCGCGAGCCCCGCGGGTGACGCCAAGAACATCGTAGTAGCACCGTTTTGCCATTGCCCCTCCGGACTTGGGCGCCGTCCCGCCGA
Organism: uncultured Methyloceanibacter sp.; assembly: GCA_964390455.1. Classification (GTDB taxonomy): domain Bacteria; phylum Pseudomonadota; class Alphaproteobacteria; order Rhizobiales; family Methyloligellaceae; genus Methyloceanibacter. The sequence goes on from CAYMJW010000156.1 coordinate 4,905, forward strand.
TCAGCGCCTAAGTCCCATCTCTTTGACCGAGGCGCCGAACCTGTTCGGCCCGGCGCCCCGCCTTGTCATCTCTGTTAGGCCGACTTCTTGCTGTCGTCATCCTTGACTTCTTCGAAATCGACATCGACCACCTTGTCGTCGGGGCCGCCGTCACCCGGCGATGCCGATGGCCCGCCGGCCGCCCCGCCGCCCTGGCTCGCCTGATACATCGCCTCGCCGAGCTTCATCGAGGCTTGCGCCAGCGCGTCGACCTTCTGCTTGATCGCGTCCTTGTCCTCGCCCTGGAGGGTCGATTTGAGATCGGCCGCCGCGGCCTCGACCGCCGCCTTGTCGCTCGCGCCGACCTTGTCGCCAAAGTCCTTCAGCATCCGCTCGGTCGAATGGATCAGCGCCTCGCCCTGGTTGCGCGCCTCGACCAGCTCGCGGCGCTTCTTGTCCTCCTCGGCGTGGCTCTCGGCTTCCTTCACCATGCGATTGATGTCGGCATCGGTGAGGCCGCCCGAGGCCTGGATGCGGATCGACTGCTCCTTGCCGGTCGCCTTGTCGCTCGCCTGCACGTTGACGATGCCGTTGGCGTCGATGTCGAAGGTCACCTCGATCTG
>CAYMJW010000157.1:0-3098 GCA_964390455.1 uncultured Methyloceanibacter sp.
TAGTCGATTGTCAATTCCTCGCCAGCTTTGATGTCGCGCACGGCGTAAACCTTGTGCATGCGCTGCCCATCCACGACCTCCCACTCACAGCTACAGTTGGGAGCGTCCGCGTGATTTATGAGTTGCTGCACGCCAAGCACGATGCAGTCCTGATTGTCTTGCTCGTAGTCGAACTGGTGATGCTCAATCGGCGTGCCCTCAAGTGCATCGGTCGGGAACGGGATGGAGTGGGCCACGCTGACGACAGTCCCGGCCGAAATGTCTCGCGTAGCGAACACGCCGCGCCCTTTTCCAGGACTTTCTTGCACAGTTAAAAATTCAGCCTTGGTCATGTCTCCACCTCGGGCCCCGGCGAGCTATTTGATGAGCGCGTGGAGTTCCTTGAATTCCGGCGTGCCGGCGCGCTCGAGCCACTCGAACACGACCATCTCGCTGTCCACGATGTCGGCGCCTTCCTTGGCGAGCCGGGTCAGCGCGCGCTCACGGTTCGCCTTTGCGCGCGAGCTTGTGGCGTCGGCGACGACGAACGCTTCAAACCCCTGTCCCTCGAGATCGATCGCGGTTTGCATCACGCAGACATGAGTCTCGATCCCGGCGACGACGACTTGCGGCCGGCCCTGGCGGCGGAGCTCATGCAGCCGCTCGCGCAGCGTCGCATTCCGCAGGCAGGAGAATTCGACCTTGTCGGCGACGAAGCCCGAATTGGCGATGGCCTCGCGGATGGGATCGACGGTCGGCCCCAAGCCTTGCGGATATTGCTCCGAAAGCGTGATCGGCACGTCGAGCGTCCTTGCCGCGCGCACGAGCCGCACGCAGCGTTCGACCACGCGACTTTTACCTGAGATCGCGTCGAGGAGCTTGTCCTGGACGTCGACGATGAGGAGCTGGGACTTGTCGCGGGCGAGCAGCATGGCCATCACTGTGAGGGGATTCGCGCCCACTTCATAGACCGGTGCCGGCGGGAAGCCAACTCTCTACGCCAGTTCCCGGCCGCTGATCTGAAGCGCGAAGGCGTAGGAAAGCGCCACCTCTTTCAGACGCTCGAAGCGCCCCGAGGCGCCGGCATGGCCCGCCTCCATATTGGTGCGGAGCAGGATGAGGCCGTCGCCCGTGGCATGGGCGCGAAGCTTCGCCACCCATTTGGCGGGCTCCCAATAGGTCACGCGGGGATCGGCGAGCCCCGCGAGCGCAAGGATATGCGGATAGGCTTGCGCCCGCACATTGTCGTAAGGCGAATAGGCGGCGATCACCCTGTAGTCGGTCTCGCTCTCGATCGGGTTTCCCCATTCGGGCCATTCCGGCGGGGTGAGCGGCAGGCTCGCATCGAGAATGGTGGTGAGCACATCGACGAAGGGCACTTCGGCAATGATGCCAAGGAAGAGATCAGGCGCCATGTTGGCCACCGCGCCCATCAGCATGCCGCCGGCGCTGCCGCCTTGGGCCACGATCCGGCCGCGCGACGTGAACCCTTGCTCGGCGAGGAATTCACCGGCGGCGACGAAGTCGGTGAAGCTGTTCAGCTTCTTCTCGCGCTTGCCTTGCTTGTACCAGCGATAGCCCTTGTCCTTGCCGCCGCGCACATGGGCGATGGCGTAGACGAAGCCGCGATCGACGAGGCTGAGCGCGTTGGTGGAGAAGCCGGCCGGAATGCTCAAGCCGTAGGCGCCATAGCCGTAAAGAAGGAGAGGCGCGCTGCCGTCGAGCTTCGTATCCTTCTTGAACAGCAGCGATACCGGGACGGTCTCGCCGTCCTTCGCCGGCGCCATGACGCGGCGCGTGACGTAACGCGAAGGATCGTGACCGCTCGGGACTTCTTGCGTTTTGCGGAGCGTGCGCGTGCGCGTGTTCATGTCGTAGTCGAACACTTGCGCGGGCGTCGTCATCGACGAATAGGTGAAGCGCATAACGTGCGTGTCGTATTCGTAGCCGGCGGAGATGCCGAGCGCATAGGCCTGTTCGTCGAAAGCAATGGCATGTTCCTCGCCGTCAGAGAAGCGGCGCACGACGATGCGCGGCAATCCATCCTCGCGCTCGAGCCGCACGAGAAAATCCTTGTAGGCGACGACATCGAGGATGAGCCTGCCGGGCTTATGCGGCTCGATCTCGCGCCAATGCTCGCGGCCGGGTGTCGCGACCGGCGCTTCGACGATGCGAAAATCCTCCGCGCCGCCCGAGTTGGTGAGGATGATGAGGCGGCCCTCGTGATGGTCCACCTCGTAATCGTGCTCGGGTTCGCGGGGCGCGACGAGGCGGGGCGCGGCGCCGGGATCGGCGGCGTCGATCAGGCTGATCTCGGCGGTCTCGTGGTCGTGGACGCTGAGCAGCAGGTAGCGGCGATCCTGCGTCGCGCCGATGCCGAGGAAATATCCCGGATCGGCTTGCTCGTGCACGAGGATATCGGCGGCATCGGCGCCGATCGTATGCCGCAGCAGACGCCGCGGCCGGTGCTCATCGTCAAGCCAGATATAGAAGAGGTGCCGGCTGTCGGCGCTCCATTCGAGCGAACCGTTGCTGTCGGCGATGCGCGAGTCGAGGAGCTTGCCGGTGTCGGCCTCGATCACATTGACGGCGTAATACTCGGAACCCTTGGTATCGACGGCGTAGGCGACAAGCTTGTGGTCGGGACTATGCGCGAGGCCTGCGATGCGGAAATAGGCGTGGGGCTTCGCCAGGAGATTGCCGTCGAGCAGGACCCGCTCGTCGCCGCCGCTGCGCGGAATGCGGCAGAAGAGAGGGTGCTGACCGCCGGTGATATAGCGTGAGTAGTAGGCGAAGCCGCCATCGGGCGCGGGCACGCTGGAATCGTCTTCTTTGATGCGCCCCTTCATCTCGGCGAACAAAGCCGCCTGAAGCTTCTCGGTGTCGGCGAGCACGGACTTTGTGTAGGCGTTCTCGGCCTCGAGATAGGCCCCGATCTCGGGGTCGAGCAGAGCGGGGTCGCGGATGACCGCTTGCCAGTTCGCGGCGCGGAGCCACGCATAGTCGTCGACCCGCGCGATCCCGTGATGGATCGAGGCCGCGGGTCGCCTGGCGGCGCAAGGGACCCTTGCGCGGGGAAGCGTGTCGTTCATGCGTTCAAGCTTTATGCGCTGCCCTTG
>CAYMJW010000157.1:3198-5417 GCA_964390455.1 uncultured Methyloceanibacter sp.
ACACCGTTGATGCAGTAACGCGCACCGGTCGGCTTCGGTCCATCCGGGAACACATGACCGAGATGAGCCTCGCACTTGGCGCAGCGGACCTCGGTACGCCGCATGAAGAACGACCGGTCCTCATGCTTGGCGACCGCATCATCGCTTGCCGGCGCATAGAAACTCGGCCAGCCCGTGCCGGAGTCGAATTTGGTATCGGAGCTGAACAGGCGGGCGCCGCAGCAGACGCAGCGATACATGCCGGTGTCTTTTTCCGCGTTATAGGGGTGGCTGAAGGCCCGCTCGGTCCCGTGCTTTCGGGTCACGTGGAACTGCTCCGGCGTAAGCTTGCTCCGCCACTCCTCGTCTGACAGTGCGATCTTGCCTGGACCGGCTTTTTTGGCGCTCTCAGCTTTGCTCATCGATGGAACACTTTCGGGTTGGTCGGCATTTATTCAAGGGCAATATAGTTATCGGGGATGCTGGGCCGAAGGGCGGCAACGCGCCGCTCACGCAAGCTTGATTCCCGAAAAAATGCATGTTTGCCGGGTTCGGGCAAAGTGGGGGATCGCTAAATAGTCTAAATCAGCTAAAGAACAATCTTGAGCGGCGGCGGGAGCCACATTGGGCAGGCGAAAGTCTGAGCATCGTTTATCATAGGCTCGGACCCCTAGGTTTCGCGCAGAACAGCTTTTGCGCGGATTCATGGGAAACTGGGGGCGTAGCACTAATCAGCTTCACGCAGCGACGTCCCTCCATAGGTTGTAGTTGGAGACATTGTAACGTCGCGTCATAAAATCGGCGTATTCTAGTGACCAAGAGTTATATGAGCCCGGGAGACACGCGCGCATCCGAATAGAGCGGATACGGCACGTGTTTGAACAGGCGGTCGGCCAGGATCGGGAACCTACTCATGGAAACAAATCTGGAGAAGAATGAACTCGTTGAGCTCACGGCCGAGATCGTCTCCGCCTATGTGAGCAACAACACAGTCGTCGCGGGCGACCTTCCTGGTGTCATCCACAACGTCTTTGACGCACTCAGCAGAGCGTCCACGGCGACCGGCCAGCCGGTCCGCGAAGAGTTGAAGCCCGCCGTCCCCGTGAAGAAATCGGTGACGCCGGAATTCATCATCTGCCTCGAGGACGGTAAGAAGTTCAAGTCACTGAAGCGTCACTTGCGCACGCATTACGACCTGTCTCCTGAGGATTATCGGGACAAGTGGGGCCTGCCCCACGACTACCCGATGGTCGCGCCGAACTACGCCGCGGCGCGGTCCGATCTCGCCAAGCGCATGGGTCTCGGCCAAAGACGCCGCTAGTTCTGCCGAAGGGATTCTGCCGAAGACGCGCGCGGGTGCCGGCGTGAACTCTGGCGCGTGCGCGTCACGACCGCCACGCCGATTTCTCCCCAAGATCGGGTAGCCGCCACAAGTGTTACCACAAGCCTTTGTGATTCCTAGTGAATCTGGCTTTCTTGGCTTGCCAGGCGCCCCCGAACTCCACATAGTCCAAAGACGGCAAGCGATTCGCGGGGCCACTCGCGACCTTGCGGCGGGGGAAGACAATGCTGTCGGCACGCGCCTTCCGGTCCCAGCTCGTGATGCAGGGACAGCGCGAACTGTTCGATTATTGGCTTCGCTCGGCCGAGGGACGGCGCATGCCGGCCCGATCCGACCTCGACCCGCTGAAAGTGCCGCGCCTGCTTCCGCATATGGGACTGATCGATCTGAGGGCGGGTCCCGCCGAGGCCGCGTTCAGGCTCGCGGGCACGCGGCTCCATGAAATCTACGGACAAGAGATCACCGGACTGCGCGCCGACGATGTCTTTTCCGGTGACGCCGCCCCTTATTGGCGGCGCGTTCACGACCGGGTGGCGGAGCTCGGTATTCCACTCCACGGCGTGGTCAAGGGACCGGCGCAAGGCCGGGACCATATCGTGCTGTTCTGGCTGAGATTGCCGCTGTCGGAGGACGGCGAGCGCGTCGATCGCATCCTCTGTTACGACGTGGCCGCGCCGATGCCGCAGTTGCGCGCGTCGCCCGAGCCTACCGCGCTCTTTAACCGCCGGGCGCAGCCCCAAGCGCGGCCGGAACAGCGGCGCCTGCAATTCGGCTAAGGCCGGCTGGGGCGATTTTCGTCATACCGGCGAAAGTATCGAGAGTCACAACCGCAGCGCGCCTTTCTTTCTTGCGCTACCGCTTCGCTACTTGAGCGCAGCTTTATCTTTGCGCTACCGCT
>CAYMJW010000158.1:0-1968 GCA_964390455.1 uncultured Methyloceanibacter sp.
GCGGCGTCAACACGCTCACAGCCACCACAGGCAACATCACCACGGTCAACGCCACTGACGTAAACACCACCAACGTGACGGCGACCGGCACGGTATCCGGCGCGAGCGTATCGGCCGGCGCGGGCGGCCTCTCCTCATCGGGGGGCCTCAACGTGACGGCCGGCGGCGCGAGCATCACTGGCGGCATCAACAATAACAACGGCGGCATTACTAATGCCGGGGCAATCTCGGGCGCGACCAACATCACCGCGTCGGGCACCGTTCAGGGCGGAACCCTTACCGACGGCACGGCAACGATGACGGGCGGCAACATCAGCGGCGTCGGCACCCTCACGGCCGGGACGGGCAATTTCACAAACGTCAATACCACCAACCTGACGACAACCAATTTCAACGCGACCAACATCACGGCCAGCGGAACGATCCAGGGTGGGACCGTCACCGATGGTACGGCCTCGATGAGCGGCGGCAATATCAGCGGCGTCAACACGCTCACGGCAACCAACGCCAATGTCACCAACCTGACCACCACCAATTTCAACACGACCAACATCACGGCCAGTGGCACGATTCAGGGCGGCACCATCACCGACGGCACCGCGTCGATGAGCGGCGGCAATATCAGCGGCGTCAACACGTTCGCGGCCAACACGGGCAACATCACCACGGTGAATTCGGTGACCATCGTCAATTCCGGTACGACCACGACCAATCGGATGGTCGTCGGCGGGGGCGGGATGTCGGTCGCTGCCGGCGCTCCGGTCGATATGGGCGGCAATCGCGTGCAGAATGTGGGCACGCCGATCGCGGCGACGGATGCCGCCAACAAGGCCTATGTCGACTCCATGATGGCCAACAACGCTTACGCCGATGAGCGCATCAACCAGGCCTTCAAGGAAATCGACGAAAACACGGAAGGTATTGCGGTGGCGATCGCCATGGGCGGATTGATGCTCCCGGCCGGCAAGAACTTCGCGCTTGGCGCCAATCTCGGCCTCTATGACGACAAGCAGGCGGCTGCGGCGCAAGCGGCGCTTCGCATCAACAATGCGCTTTCGCTCAACGCCGGTATCGGCGTAGGCTTCCAGGACAACAAGGTCGGCGGCCGCATCGGTCTCATGTCTGCGTGGTGACGGCGATGGCGCGCGCGAGCGATCGAGCCCGGCTCGCAGTGAAAGGATTCGTTTTCCAACCGGCGGCGCGGATCGGCGTCGTGCTCGCGGCGCTTTTCTTGCTGCCGGGCCTTCTCGTTCCGGCCATCGCGCAGCCGCCCGACAACACTAAGCCGGCGGCGGGCGCCAAGGCGAAGAGGCCTGCCGCTCAGCCGAGTTCGGCCGGCAAACCGGCGCCCGCGAAAGCAGCGCCGCCGGGCGCGCAGACAATATCCGTGCCGCCGCCCGAAGTGCTGCTCATGCTGGTGCGAACGACGCTGGTTGCGCTCAACCAAGCGAACTTCACCGGCAACTACACGGTCCTGCACGGTCTCGGCTCGCCGCAGCTCCAGGCGAAGGCCACCCCCGCCGATCTCGGCAACGCCTTTGCTGGCCTCCGCGGACAGAACATCGACATGTCGCCGGTCCTGGTGCTGACGCCGCAACTGACGGAAAAGGCAGGCTTCACGCCGGATGGCGCGCTGAGGCTCGTGGGGTTTTTCCCCTCTAAGCCGCTGCAGATCCAGTTCGTGATGAACTTTCTGCCCGTGAATGACCGCTGGCGCATCGACGGCTTGTCGGTTTCGGCGGTCCCGGCCCCGCAGGCGGCCGCTCCGGCTCCCGCTCCGGCCAAACCCCCGCAATAAGCGGACGTCGCGCGGCAGCCACAATCCCGGCCTATCGCCACATTTGCCGCGCAAAAGGTGCAGCGCCGGACTCTGGATTTTGCGCCGCCCCAATCCTATAAGTCGCGCCCGGACGTGAGCGGCCAGTAACAAAGGATGCGAGGCCATGGCCGGCCATTCGAAATTCAAGA
>CAYMJW010000158.1:1978-5411 GCA_964390455.1 uncultured Methyloceanibacter sp.
CATGTCCAGAGACAGGCCCTTTTTCGGCGCTATGGATTTTGCCCGCTTGCGCACCTATAAGTCGCGGCCTGACCTAGACGGCCGCTAAGCAAAGGGACGCGAGGGCCATGGCCGGCCATTCGAAATTCAAGAACATCCAGTTTCGCAAGGGCGCACAGGACAAGAAGCGCTCCAAGCTGTTCTCCAAGTTCGCCCGCGAGATCACGGCGGCGGCGAAGATGGGCATGCCCGATCCGGCCATGAACCCGCGGCTCAGGACCGCGGTCGCGGCGGCGCGCGCCCAGAACATGCCCAAGGACAATATCGAGCGCGCCATCAAGAAGAGCCAGGAGGCGGGCGGTGCCAATTACGAGGAGGTGCGCTACGAAGGCTTCGGCGCGGGCGGCGTCGGCGTCATTGTCGAGGCGCTGACCGACAATCGCAACCGCACGGCAAGCGAGGTGCGCTCGATCTTCACCAAGTTCGGCGGCAATCTCGGCGAGACCGGCGCGGTGTCGTTCAATTTCGACAGGCTCGGCGCGATCGAGTTCGAGGCGGGCAAAGCGAGCCCGGAGGCGATGCTCGAAGCGGCGATCGAGGCGGGCGCCGAGGATTGCGAATCCGCCGCCGAGGGTCATGAGGTTTACTGCAATCCCGATGAGCTCCACCAGGTCGCCAAGGCGCTCGAAGCGAAATTCGGCGAGGCCCGCGCCGCACGCATCATCTGGCGCCCAAAAAATGCCGTGCCGATCGGCGAGGAGGCAGGCCAGCGCCTCTTGCGCATGATCGAGGGGCTCGAAGATTCCGACGACGTGCAAAATGTCTATGCCAATTTCGAGATCGCCGACGAGGTGCTCGAGCGCCTCAGCGCTTGAGACGCGACCGCTTCGGCGCTGCGCGCGATAGCGCAAGCGCCAAGGGAAATGCCGTGACCGATCCTGCCGCAGTGCTGTCCAACGAGCGGCTCCGCCTGACGCTCGCGGTGCGCGATTGGCTCGTCGGCGAAGCGCGCGACATTGCCGACCCCAACGTCATTATCGAGGGGCTTGCGCTGAAGCTCCGCGACGCCGGTCTGCCGATCGACCAGGCGATCAGCGCCGTCGAATTCCGGCACGCCGAGCGGGCGGCCAATGCGCGCATCTGGGAGTTCGGCAGCCCTGCGCGCGAGCACATCTTCGGGCACGATCGCGGCTCCGAAGCGACGGGAAACCGTCCGCTCGCCGAGGCGCATCGCCTCAACGAATGGATTTTCTCCTGGCTCCCAGACCTGCACGATGACACCTATGACGTCGTGCCGGAACTCAAAGCCAAAGGCTATACGCACCACATCGCCATCCCCGTCGTGCTGCCGAACGGCATGCGCAACGGCTTCACCTTCGCCACGCGCGCGCCGAACGGCTTCTCGGACGAGGACATCGCCGTGCTGCGCTCGATCGTGCCGACTCTGGCCGCGCTTCAGGAAATTCTCGCGCTTCGCCGCGTCATGCGCGAGGTCATGCGCATGTATGTCGGCAACGAGCCGCATTTGCGCATTCTCTCCGGCGACGTGAGGCGCGGCGAAGTCTTGCGCATCCGCGCCGCGATCCTGTTCGCCGATATGCGCGATTTCACCGGGCTGTCGGCGCATCTGCCGGAAGAGGCCACGACCGCTCTCGTCAACGACTACTATGATTGCATCGTGCCGCCGATCGACGAGCGCGGCGGCGAGGTGCTGAAATTCTTGGGCGACGGTATTCTCGCCATCTTCCGCGCCGGCGAGGATGCCGACAGCGAGGCGTGCTTGCGCGCCTTCGCGGCAGCGCGCGCCGGTCTCTTGCGGGTCGCGCGCCATAACACGACGAGCAATATCCGCTTCGAAGTCGGCATTGCCTTGCATTTCGGCAATGCGGCCTTCGGCAATGTCGGCTCCGGCGCGCGTCTCGACTACACGGTCATTGGCCGCGACGTGAATCTCGCCTCGCGCATCGCCGATCTCTGCGGCGAATTGGGCGAAGGCCTGTTGCTGTCCGATGCGTTTCAAAGCCGCCTGTCGGAGCAGGAGCTGCGGAGGCTCGGAGCATTCCCGCTCAAGGGCGTCGACGAGGCGCAGGCCGTGTTCGCGCCGGTCGGGCCTTGACCATGGGCTGGCAGCTCCGCGAGAGCGAGCAGATCGTCCGAGGCAACGCGGCCTTGCTGGGCGAGAAGCATTTCCTGGTCGGACTGACGCGCGTCCGCAACGAGGCGCTGCTTCTGCCCGATACGCTCGATTATCTCGCAGCCCACGTCGATGCGATCGTGGCTTACGACGACGCCAGCACCGACGACACGGTCGAAATCTTGCGCAACCATCCCAAGGTCGCGTTGATCGTGGCGAATGGCGCGTGGGAAGAGGACATTGACGCCCGCAAGCTCGCCGAGGGCCGGCATAGAGGGCTTCTTCTCGACATGGCGCGAAGAAATCTCCCGCATGACTGGATGCTGTGCTTCGATCCGGACGAGCGCATCACCGGGAATTTCCGTGGCTTCTTGAGCAACCTCGGCGACGATGATTGTGATGCGTTAAGGGTGAGGCTGTTCGACGCCTATATGACCCAAGACGATCATGCCCCGTATGAGCGTGGGCGCGCGCTCCTAGATTTTCGCCGCTTCTACGGCCCGGAGCAGCGCAACATTCTCATGTTGTGGCGCAACCGGCCGGGGATCGTCTTCGCCGAAGGTGATGGCCGCACGCCCCGCGGCATGGCGCGGGAGAAAGTCGCGCTTCACTGTCAGCATTACGGCAAGTCGCTGTCGATCGCCCATTGGGAGGAGACCTGCGACTATTACATCCGCCACTTCCCGTTCGAGACCTACGGCAAGAAATGGACCGCGCGCAAAGGCCAGGGGATCCACACCGCGTCCGACTTCAACCGCCCGCTCTATGAATGGGGCGAGACGCTGTTCGCCAACGCCGTTCCCATGTAAGCGCGCTTCCGAACGGCAACTTCGGTCAGTTTGCGGGTTTCTTCTTTTTCTTCTTCGTGTTGCCGCGGTCGATGACGAAGCCCGTCTCGCCGCAATCGTTCTGAAGCGCAACGATCTCGATCGGCTCGGCATAGCTATTGAAGCCGCCGCCGGTCTCGGTCTGTTTGCTCGTCTGCCGGTTGCCGCAGATCGAAGCGGCGATGCCGGGCGCGTTCTCGACGACGAAGGGGCGATTGCCCCTGAACGTGTTGCGCATCATCTCGACCTTGGAAATGCGCGCCCTCTTGCCCGCGACCAATATTCCGGCGCCTGCGTTGTCGAGGAATTTCGAGTTCTCGATGCGGATATTGGTGATTTGCTGCGACTTTGCGTCAGGCTCGAGATCGATACCGGCGCCAGGGCGCGCCCCGTGCGTGTTCTTGAATGTGGAGTCGAGGACGAGCAGGCCGTTTGCGTGGATGATCGACAGCCCCTGGCGGCGATTTCCGTCCGCCGTCACGCCGCACAGGCG
>CAYMJW010000159.1:0-5396 GCA_964390455.1 uncultured Methyloceanibacter sp.
CGCGCTGGACCTGGATGTTGATCCGGAAATTGAGCCGGCGTGCCGCCTTGAGGCGCCGATCCTCCGTCGGCAGGCCGAAGGCGCGCACCCGGAGCTGGGTGCGACCAGGCGCCAGCGGCACCACCTGGAAGAAGTCCATCAGGTCCGGATAGATGTCGAAGGCCACGTTGGGCAGCAGCTTGTAGTAGCGCCAGCTCTTGCGCTGCACCTTCGGCAGGTGCTCGACCTCCGGCAGTAGCCGCTGATAGTGCCGCTCGCTCCAATTCGACGACTCCTTGTCGCGGAGCATGCCGACGGCACGGCCGACGAAACCGTCCTGCGTCTCCACTTCGTAGTTGTTGCCGAAGAGACGGAACAACCCGGGATGGCCGATCGGCACGTGATAGCCTTCGAGGTAATTGTCCATCACGTTCTTCCAGTCTACGTTGATCTCGGCGGTCCAGCGCCTGGAGATTGGCACCATCTCCGTCGCGCGATAGGCGGCCAGTTCCTCTCCGTAGGGCGCCAAGCGCTCGGAGACGCCCGGCCCGTCGCCGGCAAAACGCACGAACACGAAGCCGATATAGATCTCGTGCGCCAACGGCTTCAGCCCCATGCGCGTCTTGTCGAGATCGGGAAAACTCGACTCACCGGGAACGGCCTTGAGTCGGCCGTCGAGGCCGTAAGTCCAGCCGTGATAGAAGCAGCGCAGGGCATGGCCGCAATTGCCGGTGTCGCCCCGCGCAACCGCAGCCGCGCGGTGACGGCAGACATTGTGGAAGGCCCTGATCTCGTTGTCCTCGCCGCGCACGACCAATGCGCGCTCGCCCATGAACTCCAGCGTAGCGTAGTCGCCGGGCCGGCTGAGTTCGCTGACATGGCAGACTACCTGCCAGCTCTTCAGCAGGAGGTGCAGCCTCTCCAGCTCGAAGAACTCCCCGTTGTCATAGGTCCAGCCCGGCAGCGTTCGGGCGGGGAAGGTGGCACTAGTCGACGGCGCGATCTTCTTCTGCGGCATGGCGGTCATAGGCGATCTCCCTCAAGGCAAGTCTAATCGAGGTGGCGTTTCGAAGAAGCGCCGCTGGATCAACTAGAAAGTCGTGTGATTCAGGCGGCGCTGGCGACGCTGGGTTCTCGGCCGAACTCGCGTGGGAACAGCTGTGTCAGGTAGGTGCGGCAGGTTCGCAAGGCGTTTGCACGATCTGGCGCCTTGGGATCAAGCAGGATATTGAGCCACAAGCCGTCAATCATGGCGTTGACGCCGCGGGCGATCGTCTCCGCGTCCAGGCCCTGATAGCCGCCGGCGGTGATGATCTCCTCGACCAGCGCGCTGGTGTTCCGGTGATAGTTCTCGGACCAACGCCGGCACAGCGTCAGGAAATCCTTGCGCCAGCGCGTCTCGCCCCAGAAGGCATACCAGACCGTCACCATCTTGCGGCTCGAGATCTCCGGATCGAAGTCGGCGGCAACCATGGCGTCGAGTCGCTTAGCCGGGTCGGGACCTGCGCGCCGGATCGCTTCTGCTGAGAAGGCTTCATAATCTTCGACCATGTGGCGCAGCGTGGCGATCAGCAGCTCCTGCTTAGTCTCGAAATAGAAGTTGACGATCCCGTGCGACACGCCGGCCTGGCGCGCCACGTCGGCCAAGGTCGTGCGCGCAAAGCCGTAGCGTGCGATCGAGTCGATCGTCGCCTCGATCAGTTGCAATCGCCTGACGTCCTTGATGTCCTTGCGCGCCATCGTTCAAAGCCGCACGTCGCTCGCAATTGTTTAGAGTACAGGCCTGATATGGCTAAAATCCTAGCATTTGATTGGATGGTCAGTCAACAAGCATGGTGTTGTGGCGCGATGCTTCAGCGCTTGTTATGATAGCTGGGGCCGTAACGCGACCGCGGCTGGGCGGGTGAGAGCCAGGGTTCATCATGTTTCAGACGGACCTGCTCAAGGGCAAACGCATTCTCGTCACGGGCGGCGGCACCGGACTCGGCCTCAGCATGGGCCGCCGCTTTCTCGATCTCGGCGCAGAGGTGGTGATCTGTGGACGCCGTCAGCAGGTGCTAGTCGATGCGGCGGCGTCCCTGTCGGCGGATACCGGCGGACAAGTGGAGCATCACGTCTGCGACATCCGCGATCCTCTGGTAGTTGAGTCCACCCTCGACAAGATCTGGGCGACGCGGCCGCTCGACGCGCTCGTCAACAATGCCGCCGGCAACTTCATCGCCCGCACGGAGGAACTGTCGCCGCGAGCAATTGATGCGGTTCTCGGCATCGTTCTTCATGGCACCGCCTACATGACCGTCGGCTGCGGCCGCCGTTGGCTGTCGTCCGGTCACAAGGGCAACATCCTGAGCATCGTCACGACCTATTCCTGGACCGGTTCCGCCTATGTCGTGCCTTCGGCCATGGCGAAGAGCGGCGTGCTCGCGATGACCCGCAGTCTGGCGGTTGAATGGGGCGGGCGCGGCATCCGCCTCAACGCCATCGCGCCGGGTCCGTTTCCAACGCCGGGCGCGTGGGAGCGGCTGCTGCCGACGCCGGAACTGGCCCACACTTTCGAGACGCAGAATCCGCTCGGCCGCAGCGGCGAGCATATCGAGCTGGCGAATCTCGCCAGCTTTCTGCTGAGCGACGGCTCCGCTTATATCAACGGCGAGGTCGTCGCCATCGACGGCGGCGAATGGCTGCAGGGAGCGGGACAGTTCAGTTTCCTGCGGGGATTGAGTGACGCCGACTGGGCTCGTCTGAAGCCGAAGAAATCGGGTTGACAATTCGCGCAAGCCTATGCCTTCTCAATGAGATAAGGCGAGTTGCTACAGGATCTTCGAAGCGTCCGATCGAGTGCAAAGGCGCCGAGAGTCCTGTATGCTCGCGGCACCGTGCGGGAGTTCGACGATGCTGACAACGGCGACCGAGCGGTCATCGACGCCGAACCGGTGCCAGTTCTGACGTCGTTGTTGCCCACCCCGGGAGATCGCAGGAGGGAAGCCATGTACCGCCACGCATTGCTTTCGATCCTGATTCTGTCCGTGGTAGCGGGCTGCCAGATGGAGCGGCGCGAGGTCCCGATCGCAAAGGCGCCGCCGCCCGCGCCGGAGGTCGAGAAGGAACCGCCTGCTCCGCCGCCGGTGCCCAAGGAATCGCTGCCATTGCCGAAACATAAACCGACGGTGACTGCCGTCGCGGCCGCGCCGCCCCCGGCTGCGCAAGGACCGGATCCAAAGGACCTAGTGGGGCTCGGCTTCCGCGAGACCGAAGCGATGCTCGGCATTCCGACCAAGCAAGTAGAAAAGCCGCCGGCGAAGATCTGGACGTACAGCGGGGCCGATTGTGAGCTGAGCATCTTCTTCTACGCCGACATCAACACGCGCCAATTCCGCGCACTTACCTATGAGGTCAAGGATACCCAGGCAACAGGAGGAACCGACGGCCAATGCCTAGCACAGTTGATGCAGGGAACGTGACGGTCGGCCGCGAGCCGATCGTCGAACACCGCAGGCGGGTTGTGATCGTCGACGACGACGCGCTGTTCCGCGAGTCTCTTGGTCTCAATCTGATGGAGAGCGGTTACCAGATCGACGACTTCGGCGACGGCGAATCGGTGTTGCGCTACTTTGCCGACGGCGGAAGCGCCGACGCCATCCTGCTGGACTGGCGCATGCCCGGAGTCGACGGCTTGGCCGTGTTGCGCCGCTTGCGCGACCGCGACGTCCAGACTCCCGTCATCTTCCTGACGGTGCTGAGCGACGAAATCTACGAAGAAGCGGCGTTGCGCTGGGGCGCCGTCGATTTCATCGAAAAGTCGCGCAGCCTGTCCATCATCCTGCAGCGCCTGCGCCTTATCACGGACGGGCCCAAGCGCCCTTCCGGGAGCGAGGCCCCAGCCGAGTCCGGCGCCGTGTTCACACGTGGCAAGCTCGAGCTGCGCAACGATATCAACCGGGCGTTCTACGACGGGAAGCGCGTCGATCTGACGCTCACCGAGTTCCAGATCGTGCGGCTGCTGGCGGGCGCCACCGACAGTGATGTTTCCTACCGCCAGATCTATGACCTTGTGCGCGGTAAGGACTTCATCGCCGGCTACGGCGAGGATGGCTACCGCGTCAATGTGCGTTCCTTCATCAAGCGGATCCGTCAGAAATTCCGCGATGTCGACGACAGCTTCGGCTGTATCGAGAACTACCCCGGTTTCGGCTACCGGTGGGTCGACGCGAACTGAACTAATCAGTTGGATTGGCTGAACGCATGAGTGGGGCGACGTCGAAACGGCGCGAGAGGTCGCTCGCCTCAAAGCTGTTTCTGCTGATCATCATTTTCATCGCTGTCCCCGTCGCGCTCTACCAGACCTTCAGGGAGGCTGAGCAGGACCGACAGACATTGCTGTTCGACGCGGTGCAGGAGCAGGGGCGCCTTGTCGGCCTGGGCTTGAGGCCGCTCCTTCAGCGCTCCGATCCGTCGCCTCTGCTGACCATCGGCGAAGAGCTCCAGCGTTTCGGCAGCCCGAACATCCGGCTCAAGGTGTTGTTCCGGCCGATCGCGCAGCAAGACGTGAAAGGCTTCTTTTTCGTCGCTTCGTCGCCGGTCGTGCCGACCGACGCGCTCCAGCGCGAGCAGGAGGAACTGCTGCGCCAGGGCATCCTCGACAACGTCATGGAAAAGTGCACGGGCAACGTGACGCTGACACAGAAGTTCCGCGACCCCGAGGGGCAGGACGAAGTGCTCACTTCCGCTACGCCGATCCTTACGCCCGCCGGTTGCTGGATGGTCGTGGTCTCACATCCGCTCGAGAGTCTACTCGGCACGTCGCTGGCGGAGCCGGTGTGGATGCGCTTCGAAGTCCGGGTGGCTGCCGCGATCTATCTTGCCATGGCCGTGCTGATCCTCGCGGTCTTCGTCAGCATTCGCGGCGGCATCATGCGTTTCCGTCGTCTAGCGCGTGATCTGCGCACCGGCGATGCCGGCGATCAGTCCTTCGCCTCGCAGAACCAACTCGTAGAGCTGTCCGGCGTGGCAGAGGAGTTCGACCGGCTGATCCAGACCCTGCGCGCCTCCGCCGACGGCATCCGCAATGCCGCCGAGGACAATGCCCATGCCATGAAGACGCCGATCGCCATCATGCGGCAGTCGTTAGAGCCGCTGAAGCGCATCGTGCCGGCGGGCGAGGCGCGGGGCAGGCGCGCCATCGCCGTGCTTGAGAATTCAATCGATCGGCTGGACCAGCTGGTCTCGACGGCGCGGCGCATGGACGAGGCCATGGCCGAGCTCCTCGATCCGCCGCGCCAGCGCGTCGACCTGTCGCGCCTGTTGAAGCGGATGATGGTCGCCTACGGAACCATCGTCGACAGCCGGCGGCTCAAGCTGGTCGCGGAGATTGAGGACAACGTGATCGTGCGGGCCAGCGAGGATCTGCTGGAGACGGT
>CAYMJW010000160.1:0-5363 GCA_964390455.1 uncultured Methyloceanibacter sp.
GGCCGCCTGATGCGCGACAAAGGGTAGGGCGGGTGATGCGCCTTCCGGCCTCTCCTCAGGCGATCGATGACGGAGATGCCCGCCACCTGATGCCCGGGATGATGCTGCCGTCGATCGCGCTTCCCGCCACCGACGGCACGATCGTCGCTCTCGCCGAGCCTCGCGGCAAGAGCATCGTCGCCGTCTATCCCTGGACGGGCCGTCCCGGTCAGCCCAATCCGCCCGATTGGGATCTCATCCCCGGCGCGCATGGCTCGACGCCGGAACTCGAAGGCTTCCGCGACCGCCATGCCGATTTCGCCCGGCGCGACATACGGTTCTTCGGCCTCAGCCGACAGGACACCGACTATCAGCGCGAGCTTGTCGCGCGTCTCGCGTTGCCGTTTCCGATTCTAAGCGATACTGATGGCACCTTCGGCGCGGCGCTCCGCCTGCCAACCTTCACCACGGGCGGGGTGATCTATCTCAAGCGCCTCACGCTTTTGATCGCGGAGGGCCGCATCGAGACGGTCTTCTATCCAGTCATCGATCCGGCAGGTCACGCCGCCGAGGTTTTGCGCCAAGTCGAGAGCGGGTGCGCGCGCTAGAGCGCGTCGTCCTCGGCGTCCTCGACCGAATAGCCGAGACGGTCGAGCGCCTCTTCGAGATAGTCGGGGAGAAGCGGCATGCCGAGGAGATACTCGCCGGTGCGATTGGTGCGCTCCGCGCGTGCGGTGGCGAGCGCCTCTTCGAGCTCGTCAGGGCCGAACGAGCCCCTGCCGATCCAGGCAAGCGCGACGAGGCTTGCCTGCTCGTCTTCATTGAGGTCGCGAATGAAGCCCGTAAGCTCGTCCTCCGTCGCATCGTCGGCGAATGATTCGAGGATCGAATCGGCGTCATGATCGGAGGTTGCGCCGTCGTCCCAGGCCGCGACCTTGGCGGCCATCTCGCGCGCCTTGACGATGACGAAGCCGACCTTGGCCGGCGAAATTTCCAACCCCGCCATGGGGTCCATCCCTGACTCTGTGCCTGGCCCCGCCCTCAAACCATGCACGACTTGGGCGACCCTCGCAAGGAGACTTGGCCCTCACGCTTGCGTAAACTTGCCGCGACCTCGGCCACGACCGTCTCGAACATGGACGTGGTCAGGCGCCCCGTATTGGTGTTCTGGCGCGAGCAATGATAGCTGTCGAACAGCGTGAGCCCGCCCGCAAGAGCGTGGCGGGCACCGTGCGCGAAGGGATGGGTGCTCCGCTTCACGCCAAGCGCATCGAGGATCGCATCATGGGCGATCCGGCCGATGGCGAGGAGCGCGGTGAGGTTCGGCAGCGTCGCGATGCGGGCAACGAGGAATGGGCGGCAGCGCGCAATCTCGTCGGGCTTCGGCTTGTTCTGCGGCGGCACGCAGCGCACCGCGTTCGTAATCATGCAATCGACAAGCTCGAGCGCCGCGGGCGCGGCTTGATCGTGGCGGCCTTTCGCCAACCCCGCCTTGAGCAGCGTGGGGTAGAGAAGGTCTCCGGCAAAGTCGCCGAAGAACGGACGGCCGGTGCGGTTCGCGCCCTTGCGGCCCGGCGCGAGACCGACGATCAGAAGCCGCGCGCACTCAGGCCCGAAAGACGGCACCGCGCCGTTGAACCATGTCGCGTCCGCGCGCCGGTTTTCATGGCGAAAGGCGACGAGACGCGGGCAGAGCGGACAGTCTCTGTCGGGCTCGGGCGTTGCGGATCGGCTCACATCGAGGGACGGCATGCGTCATGACTAGCCTCACGCGGGGCCGCGCGCCACTGCCGCGATCACGTCTCGATCAGGTCTTCTGACTCAAACTCATCGAGTGGGCCCGGTTCGCCGCGCCTCCGCTCGCCGCGCTGCGCACGCTCCGCCGGGTCCCGGCCGATCTCGTTTTGCAGATTGGCGAGGTCGATGAACTGGTCGGCCTGGCGGCGGAGTTCGTCGGCGACCATCGGCGGCGTGGTGGTGAGCGTTGACACCACACTGACCCGCTTGCCCTTGTGCTGGAGCGCCTCGACCAAAGAGCGAAAATCGCCGTCGCCCGAAAACAGGACGATATGGTCGAGATGCTCGGCGAGCTCCATGGCATCGACAGCAAGCTCGATATCCATGTTGCCCTTGATCTTGCGCCGCCCTGCCGCGTCGACGAACTCCTTGGTCGGCTTCGTCACCATGGTGTAGCCGTTATAGTCGAGCCAATCGATCAAGGGCCTGATCGAGGAATACTCCTGGTCCTCGATCAGCGCGGTATAGTAGAGCGCGCGCACAAGCTGGCCCTTCGAGCGGAACAGCGCCAGCAGCCGCTTGTAGTCGATATCGAAGGCCAGCGATTTGGCGGTCGCGTAGAGATTGGCGCCGTCGATGAAGAGAGCGATGCGTTCGTTCGGATAGAAATTCATTTGCATAGCGGTCACGGCATAAATGCCTTGATTGAAAGAGCCGGGCGCCTCTCGGCAATAGGGGATGAGAGTGCCCAAGAGGCAACATAGGCACGATGGCGGGGCTCCGCAATTGATGAGGCGTAGCAAAGTCGTGATCGGACTCGGCTCCAATCGTGCGGGCGCGTGGGGAACGCCCGCCGAGACGATTGCACGCGCTTTGGGGGAAATGAGGCGGGCCAAGATCGGGGTGGCGGCGATTTCTCCGTTTTATGTGACAGCGGCGGTCGGGAACGCCCCGCAGCCGGCTTACGTGAATGCGGTCGCGCTCCTCGACACGACGCTCCCGCCGGAGGCGTTGCTCAGGGTGCTCAAGGCGATCGAGCACCGCTCGGGCCGGCGCGGCGGCAGACCCTGGGGTCCCCGCACGCTCGACATCGACGTTATCGATTACGGCGGCCAGGTCAGGCTTTGGCGCAAAGGCCGGCCGGCCTTTGCCGAAGCGGGGGCGCGGCCCTTGATCCTGCCGCACCCGCTCGCCCATCTTCGGCCCTTCGTGCTGCGGCCGCTCCTCGATATTGCGCCCGATTGGCGTCACCCCGCGCTCAAAGCGAGCGCGGCCGAGCTGTGGCGGCAGGCCTCGAAGCGGGGGCAGGGCGCGGTGCTGGCGCGGCTCTGACGCGGGTTCGGCTTGCCTCGCCTGCGCGAAGCGCCTAAATAGGGGTCAAATCACCTTCCTGAGAACAAGGATCACCTGATGGCTCGCGTCACCGTCGAGGATTGCGTCGACAAGGTTCCCAATCGCTTCGAACTCGTGCTCTTGGCCGGGCACCGCGCCCGCACCATCTCCGCCGGCGCCCAGATCGCGGTTCAGCGCGATAACGACAAGAACCCTGTCGTGGCGCTGCGTGAGATTGCCGAGAAGAAGATTGCTCCCGACGATTTGCGCGAGGACTTCATCCACTCGATGCAGAAATATGTCGAGGTGGATGAACCAGAGGCCGAGGCCGTGCCGATGCTCTCGACCGACACCAGGATGCCCGTCCTCGCCCATGATGACCCCTCGATCGACACCGCGATCGACAAGATGACCGAGGAGGAGCTGCTGCGCCGGATGGCAAGCCAGGCGCCTTCGGATGGCTCCAATGCGGGACCCCGCTCGCGCTGACTTGACCCCTGTTTTCAGGCGCGTCGCCTGTCGCATCGCTACGCAGGTCACGCAGGCGCCGTTCGGGCTTCGACACGCTGACAGCGGAAAGTCCGCGCTATGACCCGCCAATACGAGCTGGTCGAGCGGGTGCTAAGCTATCAACCGTCCGCTGACGAGGCGCTGCTGAACCGCGCCTATGTCTATGCCATGAAGGCCCACGGCAATCAGACCCGGGCCTCGGGCGCGCCCTTCTTCTCGCACCCGCTCGAGGTCGCCGCGATCCTCGCCGAAATGCGGCTCGACGACGCCACCATCGCCACCGCCCTTCTGCACGACACGATCGAGGACACCGATACCACCCGTACCGAGATCGACGCGCTGTTCGGGCGCGAGATCGGTACGCTGGTCGACGGCCTGACCAAGATCAAGAAGCTCGACCTCGTCACCAAGAAGGCGGAGCAGGCGGAGAATTTCCGCAAGCTGTTGCTCGCCATTTCCAGCGATATCCGCGTGCTCCTGGTCAAGCTCGCCGACCGTCTGCACAACATGCGGACGCTCGGCGCGATGAAGCCCGACAAGCGCAAGCTCGTCGCCGAGGAGACCATGGAGATCTATGCGCCCTTGGCCGGACGCATGGGGATGCAGTGGCTGCGCGAAGAGCTCGAAGACCATGCCTTCAAGGCGCTCCATCCCGAGGCCTATGTCACCGTTTTGGAGCGGCTTGCGACCTTGCGCGACCGCAATCAGGGTCTCATCAACGAAATCGCGGCGGCGCTCACCGGCAAGCTGAAAGAGGCGAAGGTCGCCGGTTTCGTCGCCGGGCGCGAGAAGAAGCCCTACGCCATCTGGAGCAAGATGGAGCGGAAGCAGATCTCCCTCGAACAGCTCTCCGACATCTACGCGTTCCGCATCGTCGTCCCGGAGATCGAGGATTGCTACCGCGCGCTCGCCGTGGTGCACACGACCTGGCATACCGTGCCCGGCCGCTTCAAGGATTACATCTCCAATCCGAAGCAGAACGACTATCAGTCGATCCACACCACCATCGTCGGTCCGCGCCATCAGCGGGTCGAGTTGCAGATCCGCACCGAGCGGATGCACTCCATCGCCGACTACGGCGTGGCCGCGCATGCGCTGTACAAGGACGCGAACGGCGCGCAAGGGCCGGCCGGCGCCGTGCCGTCGCAGGACTCGAACGCCTATCGCTGGCTGCGGCATCTCGTCGGCATGCTGCTCGACGGCGACAACCCGGAAGAGTTTCTCGAGCACACCAAGCTCGAGCTGTTCCAGGACCAGGTCTTCTGCTTCACGCCCAAGGGGCGGTTGATCGCGCTGCCCCGAGGCGCGAACCCGATCGATTTTGCCTATGCCGTGCACACCGATGTTGGCAACACCTGCGTCGGCGCCAAGATCAATGGGCGGCCGATGCCGCTCGGGACCGAGCTCAGGAACGGCGATGAGGTCGAGATCGTGTGCTCGAAGGCCCAGCTTCCCCCTTCGGCATGGCAGAGTCTCGCCGTCACCGGCAAGGCGCGCTCGGCCATCCGGCGCGCGACCCGCGACGCCGTCCGCGCCCAATACGGCAAGTTGGGGCGCGAAATCCTGGTCAGGGCCTTTCAGCGCCGCAAGAAGACCTTCAGCGAGGATAGCCTCAGGGCCGTCCTCGGCCGCCTGTCGCAAAAGACCGCCGAGGACGTGATGGCCGCGGTCGGTCGCGGCGAGCTCGCCTCGGCCGACGTGGTCCGCGCCGTGTTCCCCGAGGAGAAGCCGCAAGAGGCGCCGAAGCGAAGGCGCAAGGTGAAGCGCAACGACGAAGGCTGGTTCGGGCTGCGCAAGGTCATGGG
>CAYMJW010000161.1:0-5317 GCA_964390455.1 uncultured Methyloceanibacter sp.
CGCTGATCGTCGCGGGCGAGGGCGGCGTGCGCAGGCTGCCGCTGCCCGGCGGAGCGGCGCCATGAAGGCCGGCGGCGACGAACGGATCGCGGCCTGGCTCGAGCCGCACGTCTTCGGCCACCGCACGCTGATCCTCGCGGCATTCGCGCTGGTCACGGCCGTGCTCGGCTGGATCGCGATCAGCGGTCTCCGGCTCGACACCAATTTCACCAAGCAGCTGCCGCTCGAGCACGAGTACATCCAGACCTATCTCGACCACAAGGACGAGTTCGGCGGCGCCAACCGGCTGCTGATCGCGCTGGTCGCGCGCGACGGCAACATGTTCACGCCCGGGTTCTTCGAGGCGCTCAAGATCGCGACCGACGAGGTGTTCTTCATCGAGGGCGTGGACCGTTCCCGCGTGCAGTCGCTGTGGACGCCCAACACGCGCTACACGGAAGTCGTCGAGGGCGGCATCGAGGCCGGCGACGTCATCCCGTCGGACTTCCAGCCGGATGCGGAGGGCCTGGCGCGGGTCAAGGAGAACATCCTCAAGGCCGGCATCGTCGGCCGCCTGGTCGCGAACGATTTCTCCGGCGCCCTGATCAGCGCGCAGCTTCTCGACGCGGACCCGGAGACCGGGCAACCCGTTGATTACATTAAGATTTCACGTGAGCTCGAGGAGAAGGTGCGGGCCCGGATCGAGGGCGAGTCGCTGGCGCTCTCGGTCGAGGTGCCGGTCTCGGTGCACATGATCGGCTTCGCCAAGGTGGTCGGCGACGTCGCCGACGGCGCGCTCTCGGTCGTCACCTTCGCGATCGTGACGGTCGCGCTCACGCTGCTGTTCGTCTGGATCTACATCCAGTCGCTGCGCATCGCGCTGGTGCCGGTGATCTCGTCGCTGGTGGCGATGGTGTGGATGCTGGGCCTGCTCGTGATCCTGGGCTACGGCGTGGACCCGCTCGGCATCCTCGTGCCCTTCATCATCTTCGCGATCGGCACCAGCCACGGCGTGCAGAAGATCAGCGCCGTCTCCGACGCCGCGCGATCCGGTTGCGACTGCAACGTCGCCGCGCGGCGCACCTTCCGGCTGCTGTTCCTGCCGGCGATCGTGGCGCTGCTCGCGAACCTGGTCGGCTTCATCACCATCCTGCTGATCCGCGTGCCGGTGATCCAGGAGATGGCCGTCACCGCGAGCCTCGGCATCGGCGTCATCATCCTGACCGACCTGATCCTGCTGCCGCTGCTGGTCTCCTTCGTGCCGATCACCGACCGCTTCCGCGAGCGCGTGGCGCGGCGCCAGCAGACCCTGCAGGGCGTCTGGAACGGGCTGGCGAAGATCACGAACCGCGGCCCGGCCGCCGTCATCATCGCCGTCGCCGCGGTGCTCGGCGTGTTCGGCTTCTACAAGGGCCTGCAGACGCCGATCGGCGATACGCAGGCAGGCGTGCCCGAGCTGCGCCCGGATTCCCGCTACAACCGCGACAGCAACCTGATCAGCGAGCGCTTCTCGATCGGCACCGACATCATCAACGTGATCGTCGAGACCCGGCCCGACGGCTGCATCGACTTCCCGATCATCGACGCCATCGACCGCTTCGCCTGGCACATGGCGAACGTCGAGGGCGTGCGCGACGTCATGACGCTGGCCGGCGTCTCCAAGGTCGTCAGCGCCGGCTGGAGCGAGGGCAGCCTCAAGTGGCGCAACCTGCCGCGCGACGAGCGCCAGCTGGTGCAGGCGCAGAACTACATCGAGACCAGCACCGGGCTGCTCAATCGCGACTGCAGCGTGATGCCGGTGATGCTGTTCCTGTCGGACCACCGCGCCGAGACCATCGAGCGCGTGGTCGCCGCGGTCAAGGAATACCGCGCGGCCAACCCGACGGCCGACGTGACCTACCGCCTGGCGACCGGCAACGTCGGCGTCATGGCCGCGCAGAACGAGGAGGTCAAGGCCAAGGAGTTCGTGATCCTCGGCTGGGTGTTCGCCGCGGTCACGGTCATGTGCCTGGTGAACTTCCGTTCGGTGATCGGCACGATCATGGTCATCGTGCCGCTGGCCCTGGTGTCGATCCTGGTCTACGCGGTGATGGCCTTCGTCGGCATCGGCCTCAAGGTCAACACGCTGCCGATGGTCGCGCTCGGCGCCGGCATCGGCGTGGACTACGGCATCTACCTGTTCAGCCGCATGCAGGAATTCCTGGGCAAGGGCCAGAGCGTGCAGCAGGCCTATCTCGGCGCCCTGCGCGTGACCGGCGCCGCGATCTTCTTCACCGGCGTCACGCTCGCGATCGGCGTCGCCACCTGGGTGTTCTCGCCGCTCAAGTTCCAGGCCGACGTCGGCCTGATGCTGACCTTCATGTTCCTGGTCAACATGCTGGGGGCGATGATCCTGCTGCCGGCGCTGGGGGCGTGGATGCTGCGAGCTAAAAGCAATAGGAGCGTTCCGTGACTGCAAAGAGGGCACTCGCAGACACGTTCGGCCCAATCTTCTACGTTGAAGCAAGTATTTACTTGTGAACGCGACTTCAGTCCGCCGGGCGTCAGAGCGACGAGCCGAGCATTTGCTGAATGACTTGCTGGTGTCGCAAGGCTGGGATCTGCGCCGTCCTCCGCAGGGTAATCTGCTGTTTCAGCACGAATTTCGGTCTTTCCCTCAATTCGCAGAAGTTTTGAGTGGTGCAAGCAAGACGGGTCGAGGAGTCGGCATCCCAGAGGCCATGCTGCTTGACCCAGAATCTCAAGAACCGATTGCAGTTATTGAGACAAAGGCCTCTGTCAAAGACCTTGAGACCGCGATTACAGAGGCCCAGCAGTATGCGACCAAATTTACTGAAGCAGGCTACTCAACTCTTGCAATAGGGTTGGCAGGCACAAGAGACGATGACTACGCCGTGCGAGTCGCCAAGTGGACCGGTGCAAAGTGGACGCAAGTCACGTATGACGGCGAACCGATTGGCTGGATACCAAATCGGGCGGACATTGAAAAAGTCGCAATTTCGACCGGTCCACCAGAAGTTCGACCAACAATTCCCCCACCGGAAGTTCTTTTTCAGCGCGCAGATGAAATCAATCGACTCCTTCGCGAGTCAAACGTAAAGGATGAGTTTCGCCCTGCTGTAGTTGCGGCAATGATGCTCGCGCTATGGAAAAGCGAAGGGCGAATACGTCGCGACAAAAGCTACATTCTTTCTGACATTAATAGTTCGTGTCGCGACGCATTCATCGCTGCTGGAAAGGCGCAACTTGCTCGCAGTCTTCGCATTGATGAGGCAAATGAAAAGCTCGCTGGGCGTGCCAAACGAATTGCAACAATTCTTGAGCGGCTGAATGTGACAGTGCTTACGGCGGAGCATGATTATCTCGGCCAACTCTATGAGACTTTCTTTCGCTATACGGGCGGTAACACGATTGGCCAATACTTCACGCCGCGGCACATTTCCCGAATGATGGCCGACGTGTGTCAGGTGACAAAGGACGATGTAGTCATTGATCCTGCCTGCGGCACCGGCGGCTTTCTGGTCGCATGCATGGATAGGATCATCCGCGAGCACCACATTACGCGTGCGAAGATGGTCGAAATTGTCCGTAAGAAACTCATTGGATTTGAAAGTGAGCCAGTAACCGCTGCGTTGTGTGTCGCCAACATGATTCTACGGGGAGACGGTTCAACAGGTGTACAACGAGCTGACGCACTTACATCTCCGCAGTACCCGGTTGGAAAGGCTTCGGTTGCTCTCATGAATCCTCCTTTCCCGCACAAGAAGACTGATACGCCTACGGAAGCTTTTGTTGAGCGTGCGTTGGAGGGGCTCGGACGAGCTGGTCGCCTCGCGGTAATTCTGCCAACGAGCCTTCTGGTCAAAAAAGACAAGGGCGAGTGGC
This sequence comes from uncultured Methyloceanibacter sp., assembly GCA_964390455.1. GTDB lineage: Bacteria > Pseudomonadota > Alphaproteobacteria > Rhizobiales > Methyloligellaceae > Methyloceanibacter. The sequence goes on from CAYMJW010000161.1 coordinate 3,865, forward strand.
GCGCGCGGGTGCTCAAACAAAATACGCTTGTCGCTGTGTGTCAATTACCGGACGAACTGTTTCAACCCTTTGCATCAGCGACAACGTCAATTGTTGTACTTGAGAAAGGACTACCTCACGAAAAACGCCGCAAGACGTTATTTGTACGACTTCAGCATGATGGGCTGGTTCTTAGGAAAGGCGTAAGAGTTACGCGTGAATCTGAGCCAAATCACGTTGCGAACGCGATTGATGCAATTCTCAACAAGAATGTCGTTGCGGGTTTTTCTGGGCTTGCCTCAGTTACTGACGATGACGAATGGGCGGTTGGAGCATACATAGAGTCGTCAGTTGGAAACGAAAGTGAACTTAAGCAATCGGTCGATGTTTTACTCCGTCGGTTGGCATCCTTCTACACACGATATGCTGCCGAAATTGTGGTTCAGCGGCGTGAAATCGAAACTGGAAACCTGCAGGTTGCTTGTTACCGAGACTTGGTAAGTCAAGCGAGACGCGACAACTCGGCTCGGATTAGTTCCCAGCCAGGTACGATAGGTTCGCTATTTGAGGTCTATTACGGCATGAAGGAGTTGCATAGCAGAGATGGAATTGCTGGCGGTCCTGCACTGGTGATCTCTCCTACAGAATCGTATAACGGTTGTTACGGTTGGTTGGATTTTCCGCAGTTGATTGAGCCACCATTCGTGACGGTCGCGCAAACTGGCAGCATTGGCGAGTCATTTGTTCAATTGGAGCCTTGTGCTGTAAACGATGATTGTCTGATCTTGCTTCCAAAGCAGGGTGTAGAAGAGAGTCAACTCGTGCTCGCAGCTGCGACGCTCCATGCGGAAAAATGGAGATTTACTTATGGGCGCAAACTGACCCCTCAGCGCATTGCGGCGTTCAAGATTCCAGAGTCACCAAACTTGCTCCGATGGGTCGAAGGTAAGCTGGAGACCACGCGGCGCGTCATCGCAGCCAGTCTTGCGCCGTACGAAAGCGATCCAATTTTGCCTACTACCTGGCAGCCGCGGTCCGAGTCGATCAGAAGTGTGACGAAGCGGCATCCTACGATTGCTATGCACGGCAGTAGGCCGTCTGTCGAACTGGCAGTGAACGAATCGAGGTCTCCCCCTGCGCCGCGCAAGCGACCGAAGGCGTCGCGCAAACTGAACTGACTCCTGCAGCCGACCCTGGTGACCGTTGGTGAGCGGGACGGACCCGCCGACTATTGCAGCTCTCTCGACTGATAAAAATGCTCCGCTAGCCCGCTAACCACTTGCTTTCGCAGGGAATTCTGGTACATTACTGTATAAATAACCAGCCCCTGGGAAGCCCGCCATGGACGGCCCAATCGCCTCGGTTCCGACCCCGCAACTGATCGACCAGATCACCGAACTGGCCGGTCACCTGAACGCAGCCAACGCCCGCTTTCTCGCCCTCATCGCCGAGCTCGATCGCCGCCGCGGCTGGG
>CAYMJW010000162.1:0-3498 GCA_964390455.1 uncultured Methyloceanibacter sp.
CCACGATCGATCCCCGAGCTTGAGCAGGGTCCTGATGATGTAGCGGTGCTCCGCGCCGCCGCCCGAATTCCGCACCGTGCGTTCGTCGATGGCCCGCGCCTCGCAAGCGACCTTCATCGCCTCGCTCCGTTGCATCGGATGCAGCTCGAAACGGATCCATAGCGCGCCGGCGCGGCGAAACGGCTCGATCTTGTAGGCGTGGAGCGCGCTGGTCCGGGCCCCGGTATCGACCTTCGCCTTGATCGCGGCGATGCCGAGATCGGGCAGGCCGACCCATTCGCGCCAGCCGATCGAGGGTCTGTCCTTGGGGTTGAGACTTGCTTCCATGAGGCCAGCGATGAAACGCGAGGAGGTCTTGTTCGCACCGATTTAGCACAGGGAAAGACACTTGGCTCTGCTTCAAGGGAAGGGCCCGCTCGACTATAGTTGACCGTGGCGAACGGCCGCCGGGGGATGGGGCCATGGGTCGGAACCAGCACGTGGTCAGCATTGGCGAGGGCTGGGCCGTCGAGGCCGAGGGAGCATCAGGGCCCCACGCCATGTTCAAGACCCAGAGCGAGGCCTGGGAGCGGGCGAAGTCGATCGCGCGGAAAGAGCGCTCGGAGGCGTTTCTGCATGCCAAGAGCGGCGAGATCCGCGCCCGCAACACTTACGGCCACGATCCCCGCCGCAGCAAAGGCTGACCGGCCGCGTCCGTGACAGGACGGCCATCAGCATTTCATTTACCGCATCCACGAATTTCGGCGCCCGTTTAACGCCCTTTGTTTGCTCCTCCCTTGCGAAGCTCCTCCGCAAAAGACGGAGGCGCACCATGAACACGAAAGCACACACCGTTCGAGGCGCGTTGGTCGGCGCGACCGCCGCGCTCTCGATCCTTGCAACCCTTCTCGGCGCCGCGTGCGCGGTCAAGCAGCCTTACGACTATCCGGCCATGAGGCTCACGAGCGCGCCCGCGTCCGACGCGGAACCCCGGCAATAGGCTTGGGGACATTGGAGAGTTCGATGCGTTTCTTCATCGGCACGCTCGCCTTTCTTGTCATCGTCGCAGTCCTTGTCTCGCCTGCCGCGCTGATGCTCGGCTTGGTGGGCATGGCGGAGTTGCGCCAGATCACGGGCATCAGCGCCTCGGACCCTGCGCTCGCACCGGCGCCACAGCCGGCAAAGCAATAAGCGCCGGCAAATTGCAGCCGCTGGCAGGGCCAGGGGCTTTCATGTAAAAGCCCTTTACATGAGTCCTTCCGACCGCTGGCGGCGTCCGCATTCCTATCACCACGGCAACTTGCGAGAGGTGCTGCTCGAGGCGGCGCGCAAGCTGATCGAGCAATATGGCCCTGCGGGCTTCAGCCTGACCGAGGCGGCGCGGCTCGCGGGCGTGAGCCCCGCCGCGCCCTACCGCCACTTCCGCGATCGCGATGCGCTGCTTGCCGAAGTCGCGCGCGTGGGCTTCGAGCGCTTCGCCGCGCGGCTCGACATGGCGTGGAACAACGGCATACCCACGCCGCTCTCCGCCTTCGAGCAGCTCGGCCGCGCCTATCTCGCCTTCGCCCGCGACGAGCCCGCGAGCTACGCGGTGATGTTCGAGGCGGGTTTCTCAGAGGCCGCGCGCGAACCGATTCCAGCGGCCGAGCGCGCTTTCGATGTGTTGCAGAAAGCCGCGACCGCGCTCTGCCGGCAACTGCCCGAGAGCGAGCGTCCGCCGGTCAAGCTCATGAGCCTGCATATCTGGGCAATCTCGCATGGGGTGGCCACGCTGTTCGCGCAAGGCGATCTCCAGGCGCGAAAAGTGCCGATGAAGCCCGAGGAGATCCTCGAAAGCGCCATGCTGATTTACTTGAAGGGCCTCGGCATCCTCCCGGACGAGAAGCCCGCACCGCCACGCTGAGCCCCTCCCACTGTCATTCCCGCGAAAGCGGGAATCCAGTAGTCACCTCCTCAATCGCGCGTGATTACTGGATTGCCCGGTCAAGCCGGGCAATGACAAGGCACTTCGTCATTCCGGCGAAAGCCGGAATCCAGAGGCGGCGTGCACTGAGCTTGTAATCCTGGATACCGGCTTACGCCGGTATGACGAACTTCCGGTCACCTGCCGGCCTCGAGCCAGTTCAGCACCCGCTGCCAATCGGCGCGCGTGCCGTTGAAGCTGTTGCGATCGACCCTGCCGGCGACACCCGGCACCGTTCCGGTGGTGGTGAACTGCCAGAACGTCCATGGCCGATCGCGATAGACTTCCGAAGGCTCGGCCGCGACCGAGCGCAGCCAATAGTGATAGCCGGGAAACTCGCCCTCCAGCACTTCGCGGTGAAATTTGGGGTCGGTGTAGATGATCGGCCGCTTGCCGGTATGGGTTTCGAGCGCCGCGAGCATGGTGCGGATCGTTTGCAACGCCTCGGCGCGCGGCACCCTCTTCGGACAGCTCTTGGAATGGCTGTTCCATTCGAGGTCGAGCACGGGCGGCAGCGCGTCAGCGTCGGCCGGCACGTTCAGCATGAACCACAGCGCCTGCTCATGCGCGGGCCGGCACCAATAGATGAAATGATAGGCGCCGCGCGCGACGCCCGCGCGCTTAGCCCCATACCAATTGTCGAGGAACTTCGGATCGACATGATCGCCGCCCTCGGTCGCCTTGATGAAGACGAAGTGGATGCCGGCAGCGCGCACGGCGTTCCAGTCGATGTCGCCCTGCCAATAGGAAACGTCGATGCCCTGGATCGGCATGGTGTGGGCGGCGGCGACCCCCTCGTGCGGCTTGGCGTCGCGTAACGAGCGCGCATCGCCCGCGCCAGCGCCCGCGGCAAGGAAGAGCGACGCGACGGCGAGCGCGACGAGCCGGTAGCGGCCAAATGTCTTTGGGTGAACCCCCAACCCCCTCGTCCCCCCTGCCAGGCTTGGTGCAAGCCTAGCCTAGAGACGATTAGGATATTCTTGCCGTTTTTGAGGCCGCAAGGCTGCGGTGCGCGCCGTCCCCAAGCCTCCCGGGCTCCGATCACATTTTGTGTCGGCTCTTGACCCCTGGACAGGGGAGGGGCATCTATGTGAATGTGAATAACATTCACACCGGAGGAAGGACCGACAATGCAGCTGGTTGCGACCTTGGACGACTACGGGAAGCCGGCATGGATCATAGCCATGATTGTCGGCTTCCTGCTGTGGTGGCCCATTGGCCTTGGTGTTTTGGCCTATCTGATATGGAGCGGACGCATGGGATGCTGTGGAAATCGCGTGGCCTGGCGGCAGTATTTCAGTGATGAGGCGCGGCGCTTTGGCGGAGGCATGACAGCCTTCGGCTCGACCGGCAATCGCGCTTTTGACGAGTATCGTTCGGAGACGTTGCGGCGGCTCGAGGAGGAAGCGACCGAGTTCCACACCTTCTTGCAGCGCTTACGTCACGCCAAGGACAAGGCCGAGTTCGACCAGTTCATGGCCGAACGGCGCGGGCCCACGCCTCAGGCGTCATAGGGCGTCATTCCGGCGCAAGCCGGAATCCAGAGAGGCAGGCAC
>CAYMJW010000162.1:3598-5280 GCA_964390455.1 uncultured Methyloceanibacter sp.
CACCGTTTTGATTATTTGCACGGATCGCCGAAGCCGCCGCCGGTCGGCGTCTTGATGATGATGGCCTCGCCGGGCTCGAGCACTGTTTGGTCCGAGCTTTTCAACCGCTCGAGCCGCGCTCCCTTGCGCCTGACCCAGTTCTCGCCCGCCTGACCGTCCTCGCCGCCGAGAAGGCCGAAAGGCCTCACTTTCCGGAAACCCGAGAGAATGGCGCAGTCCATGCGTTCCAAGAACCGGATGACGCGAAGCGTCCCGTCGCCCGCGCGCCATTTCCCCTTGCCGCCCGAGCCGCGCACGATCTCGAAGCGCTCGACGAGAACGGGGTATCGAAGTTCGAGCACCTCGGGGTCTGTGAGGCGCGAATTGGTCATATGCGTCTGCACTGCCGCGGCGCCGTCGAAGCCCGGACCCGCAGGCGCGCCGGAGCAGATCGTCTCGTAATATTGATAGCTCTCGTTGCCGAAGGTGAGATTGTTCATCGTGCCTTGCGCCGAGCTTAAGCACCCGAGCGCGCCGTAAAGACAGTTGACGATGGTCTGGCTCGTCTCGACATTGCCCGCCGCGACCGCCGCCGGATAGCGCGGCTTCAACATCGAACCCTTCGGCACGACGATCTTGATCGGCTTGAGGCAACCCGCGTTCAGCGGAATGTCGTCATCGACGAGCGTGCGGAAGACATAAAGCACGCAAGCCCGCGTGATCGGCTCGGGCGCGTTGAACGTGTCGGAGGTTTGCGCGCTCGTGCCGGTGAAATCGACGGTCGCTTTGCGCGCTTTGCGATCGATCTTGATCGCGACCTTGATGACGCGTCCCTGATCGGTCTCGACTTCGAAGCGCGAACTCTTGAGCGTGGCGATGACACGTGCCACCGCCTCGGCCGCATTGTCCTGCACATGGCCCATATAGGCGCGCACCACCGGCAATCCGTAATGGCGGACCATGGCGCGAAGCTCCGCCGCGCCCTTCTCGTTGGCGGCGACTTGCGCCTTGAGGTCGGCGATGTTCTGCGCGGAGTTGCGCGCGGGGTAGGGGGCCTTGGTCAGAAGCGCAAGCACGTCGTCTTCGCGGAAACGCCCCCGCGCCACGAGCTTGAACGGATCGATATAGACGCCTTCCTCCTCGATGCGGGTCGCCTTCGGGCTCATCGAGCCGGGCGCGATCCCGCCGATATCGGCATGATGCCCGCGCGCGGCGACGAAGAAGAGAAGGTCGGGGCTGTTCTCGCCGAAGACCGGCGTGACCACGGTGATGTCGGGGAGGTGCGTGCCGCCGTTATAGGGCGCGTTCAGCATGTAGACGTCGCCGGGCTTGAGCGCTTCACCGATCTCACGCAGCACGGTGGCGACGCTTCGGTCCATCGAGCCGAGATGGACCGGAATATGCGGCGCGTTGGCGATGAGATTGCCTTTGGCGTCGAAGATGGCGCAGGAGAAATCGAGCCGCTCCTTGATGTTGACCGAGCGCGCGGTGTTTTGCAGCGCATAGCCCATCTGCTCGGCGATCGAGACGAAGAGATTGTTGAACACCTCGACCATGACCGGATCGGCCTTTTTGCCGACCCGCGCTTCAACCTTCCTGGCGATGCGGGTGAGAAGAAGGTCGTTCCGCGCCGTGACGCGCGCTTGCCATCCGGGCTCGACCACGACGGTCTGATGGTCCTCGATGATGAGGGCGGGCCCCGG
>CAYMJW010000163.1:0-5279 GCA_964390455.1 uncultured Methyloceanibacter sp.
TCGAGGACAAGCTCAGCCAGTGCGGGGCCCAGATCGAGCGGCTTTCGAACTAGGCGTATGCCCAACTTGGCGGTTTCCTGGCGCGCTTAAAGCGTGGTAGGTCGAGTGCAAGCGAACTTTGCCCAAAGCCCCATGGAACCCTTAAAACTCATCGCGCTCGACGAGGAAGACCTGGCCGTCCTGTCGTCTCTGCTGCAGGACGCTGTCCTCCGCGTTGCCGACATGAGCTATCTGCCGAAGCAGAAGCGCTTTGCCGCCGTTCTCAACCGCTTCGAGTGGGAGAAGGCGGCCAGAGAGAGCGGCAAGGACTACCGGCGCCGGCGCACCGCGCTCCGCTTCGACCGGGTGTTCAACGCCAGGCTCAAGAACGTGAAGCCCAGGGCCGGCGACCGCGTGTTGTCGCTTCTCACCGTCGCCTTCACGCCGAAAGAGCCGCCTTCCGGCACGCTCACACTCACCTTTTCGGGCGACGCCTCGATCCAGCTCGACATCGAATGCATCGAGGCCGAGCTCAAGGATCTCGGCCCCGCATGGCGCACGGGCTCCAAGCCTGCACATCCCGGCGAGGAGCCAGATGCCAGCTCCAAGCCCGGCGCGGGCAGCGCGCCCGGCGCCGGCGGCTCTTAAAGCCGCTTCTCCCATGGCCGTGTGGCTCAGAACCGCCGACCGCAATTTCGAGGACGGCTTCAAGGCACTGCTCGGGCAGAAGCGCGAGCAGGCGCAAGACGTCAACGAGACGGTCGCGGCCATCATCGCGCAGGTGCGCGCCGACGGCGACCGCGCGCTCATCGATCTGACGCTCAAATTCGACGAGCTCGATCTGCGGAGCGCCGGGATCAAGGTGAGCGACGCCGAGATCGCGGCGGCGCGGGCGCAAGTGAGCAAGACCACGCGCGATGCGCTCCAGCTCGCCCATGACCGTATCCTCGACCACCACAAGCGGCAGCTGCCAAAGGACGACCGCTACACGGACAAACTTGGCGTCGAGCTCGGCACGCGGTGGACGTCTGTTCCGTCCGCCGGACTTTATGTCCCGGGAGGAACGGCAAGCTATCCAAGCTCGGTGTTGATGAATGCGCTGCCGGCAAAGGTCGCTTGCGTGCCCCGCATCGTCATGGCCGTGCCGGCGCCCAAAGGCGTGCTCAACCCTCTGGTGCTGGTGGCGGCCGAGCTTGCCGGCGTGCACGAGGTCTATCGGGTCGGCGGGGCGCAGGCCATCGCCGCGCTCGCCTACGGCACCGAAACCATCGCGCCGGTGGCAAAGATCGTCGGCCCCGGCAACGCCTATGTCGCGGCGGCCAAGCGCCAGGTGTTTGGCCAGGTCGGCATCGACATGGTGGCGGGCCCTTCGGAAGTCGTGGTGATCGCAGATCGCGACAACGATCCGGCCTGGATCGCGTCAGACCTTCTTGCCCAGGCCGAGCACGACGAAGCGGCGCAAGCGATCCTTATCACCGACGATGCCGATTTCGGCCGCGAGGTCGCCTCGGCGGTCGAAGCCGAGCTTGCGGTGCTGCCGCGCGCCGCGACGGCGCGCGCGAGCTGGCGGGATTTCGGCGCCATCATCGTGGTCAAGCATCTCGACGAAGCGCCCGCGCTTGCCGACCGGCTCGCGCCGGAGCATCTCGAGATTGCAACGGGCGATGCCGATGCGCTCGCCGAGCGAGTCACCAATGCCGGGGCCATCTTCATCGGCCGCTACACGCCGGAAGTGATCGGCGATTATGTCGCCGGCTCGAACCATGTGCTACCGACGGCGCGGAGCGCGCGCTTCGCCTCGGGGCTTTCGGTGCTCGACTTCATGAAGCGGAGCTCGATCCTCAAGCTCGACGCACAAAGTCTCGCCGCGCTCGGCCCCGCCGCCATGACACTTGCGGAAGCCGAAGGGCTCGATGCCCATCGCCGCTCCGTCGCCATCAGGCTCAATCTCAGGGACTAGACGATGAGCGAAGAGGACGGGAACGACGCGCTCAAGCCGTGGCCCGAGACGGCGCGGCTCGTCGAGGTGACGCTCGACGAGGCATCGATTGGCCGCCACACGCCCGAGGTCGAGCATGAGCGCGAGGTCGCGATCTTCGATCTTTTGGAGAAGAACCGCTTCGCGCTCGAGAACCACGATGCCGGGCCCTACACGCTCAAGCTCTCCTTTGCCGAGAACCGGCTCGTCTTCACCGTGGGCGATGCGGCACGCGCGCCGATCCAGCATGTGATGCTGTCGCTCTCGCCGTTCCGCCGCATCGTCAAGGACTATTTCCTGATCTGCGACAGCTACTATCAGGCGATCAAGACGCAGCCCGCCACGCGCATCGAAGCGATCGACATGGGGCGGCGGGGCCTGCACGACGAGGGGAGCCGGCTGCTGCAAGAGCGGCTCAAGGGCAAGATCGCCGTCGATATCGCCACGGCAAGGCGGCTATTCACGCTGCTCTGCGCGCTGCACTGGAAAGGCTGAGCGGCGCGCGTCTCGCGCAACGAACGGTCAGCAAGAAAGAGCCCCGGCGCAGGGGCCGGGGCTCCGTCAAGGGATCACTGCCGAGATTAGTAGCCTTTCGAGCAGCTCTGGGACGCGTCGTCCCACTTCATGCCGGCCTTCTCACAATCGGCCTTGGTCTTTGGCGCATCGCCCGCCAAAGCGGGGGCGGCGGCAAACCCTAAGGCAACGATCAGCGCGATAAGAGTTCTCATGAACAGTCTCCTGTTTTTGTCTCGGGGGGATGGCCGACGCTAAACGGCGAGTTTGGTCATTCAGGGCCGTCCGCGTGACGTTCAGGCGACATTGATAGGGCAGGCGGCCTTAAAGATAGGGCGAGCATGACGGCGCAAGCCGTGCGGACCTCACGCCGATCAAGCGACCCTCGATTGTGAAACGGCGCTTCCGTCAGGCCCGCGCCCGCGTTAGTTTCGTGTACGAAGTATCGTGTAGACAGGGCGTGACGCGGGCAGCGTCGCGGGGGACAGTGGCTACGGCGGTCGGGATCTTGGACCGGGATTGGTGGTCGGCGAACACCGACAACATCGTCATCGCCGATCCCCTGACCAAGACGCTCACTTGGATTCCGCGCGATCTTTGGTGCCCCTCAATCAACCACCGCATCAACAAGACCTTCGCGTTGGGCGGCGTCGAGGGCTTGGTGCGGGGCCTGCGCGAGCTCGGCTTTTCCTGCGATCATGGCCTCGTGTTGCGGCGCGGCGCGACAGAACGCGCCGCGATAGGCCTCTCCGTCGAGGTGCCGGTCAAGAGGCCGCTCGATTTCTGGTATCCGCTGCACCCGACGCAACCGATCGAGGACGGAAAAAAGCTCGCCACCTTCCGGCCTCCCAGTGAGCGGCTTGAGGGCGAACGCATTCATCAATGGGTCGGCGCCCGCAATGACGTTTTCGCTCCGAGCGGACGCGGCCGGACCTCCGACCGGGGCCGGATGCAGCGTCAGCAAGTCTTCCTGCGCGCCCTCCTCACGCAGAAATTCGATTTCGCGTCCGTACTCGCCGATCCAAACCTGGTGCGAGTCTCGGGCGATGAGGCGTTAGGCGAACTCGCTTCAATCGATCTGAGCTGGCGCATGAGGAGCTTTACCAATACGCGAAGCGAGACGATCGAGGGGAAGGCGATCTTGGTAAGGCGTGGCGAGCAAGCGGAGCGTGATGAAAAAGCAGACCCACCGCAGCTGGCGGTGGTCGTGATTGCCTTGGGCGCGCCGGCGGAAACGGTCGATGCGGTCAGGTCGTTGCTCGCGCAAACGCCGAAAGTGGAGATCGTTGTGGTCAATTCCGGCGGCGGCAACATGGCCGAGCTTCTCGCCCGCCACGGCATCAAAGTGCCCGTGGTCGAGCACGCGGAGAGACTCTATGCCGGAGCGGCGCGGAATATCGGCATCAGGGCTACGCGCGCGCCCTATGTCGCCTTTCTCGCGTCAGACTGCCGAGCAACGGACGGTTGGGCCAGGGAACGGCTCGTCTCTCACCATGCGGGCGCCGCGGCAGTTACGACCGCCGTGGTGAACGGCAATCCCTACAACCCGTTCGCCTGGGCCGGTCATCTTGCGCTGTGGTCGCGGCGCATGCCGAACACGCGCATGGGGCTCCCTTATGGCGCTTCCTACGACCGGCGTTTGTTCGATGAGCTCGGATATTTCCGCGAGGATTTGCGGGCCGGCGAGGACAGCGAATTCAACCGGCGCCTGCCGACGCAACCGAAATGGAGGGGGACGATCCATACCCTTCATCTCAATCCGACGCGATTCATATCGCTCATTGCTGACCAGTTTCGGCGCGGCGCCCGCGCCGCTCAGTTTCAGCAGGAGTGTTGGGGCACGACGCTGCCGTCCGATCTTGGCGCGTGGCGCCGCCGGACCATGCGCACGTTCCGCGCCTCGCGACAAGTCAGCACGCAATATCGCGCCTATGTTTGGCTGGCCCGGCCGCTCATTCCGGTCGCCGTCGCGGCCTATTGCTTGGGCGCGCGCTCTTGGCAGCGCCGGAACGAAACGGAGGCTGTCGTGGCGAGTCGCTCGGCGGCGGAAGCCATCGAGCGCGAAGCGCCATGACGGTAGAGCCCTTTTCCGCCCCGCACGCCGTTCTGACCAAGGAACTTTTCGGAAGCGCTTGGTCGCCGCGCAGACTGCTTCGCCGCCGCCCACGCGTCATCGCTATCTTCTCCTTCCGCTATGATGCTCATCTCGTCCCCGATCTGATCGAGAATTTGCGACCGATCGTGGATGGCTATGTCGCTTATGACGACAGAGGCGCGCGCGAAGCCTATACCGACGAGAGGCTGCGTAAGGCGATGTTGCGCGAGGCCGCGCGCGAGATGGGGGCGCAATGGCTGCTCTGCATCGACCCCGACGAGCGTCTGGAGATGGCGACTGCCGAGCGCATCAAGGCGATGACTGCTGTGATCAAGCCGGTCATCTGGACGTTTCGCTTGCGCGAGATGTACACGCCGACGGCTTATCGCGTCGATGGAAGGTGGAAAAGGAAGAGGCTCGGTTGCCTGTTCCCGTTGCTTGACGGACAGGTTTTCGGCGATGCGCCGCTGCATAGCCGAAGGAATCCGCTGAACCCCGAGTACAAGAAGCACGATTCCGGGCTCAACCTTTATCATCTGAAGATGATCGGTGCCGAGCGGCGCGCGGCCCGCCGCGATTTTTACCGGGCGCTCGATCCCGAGAGCGCCTTTCAGAAGATTGGGTACGACTATCTCGGCGACGAGACCGGGCTCATCCTCGAGGAGGTGCCGGCGTCCCGCCTCTACCGGCCGCTCTATCGGGAGACCGGCGCGA
>CAYMJW010000164.1:0-5264 GCA_964390455.1 uncultured Methyloceanibacter sp.
TCAGATAGTTCTGCAACATGCGTCCGTCGGGGTCCGAGGCTTCCGCCTCGCCGAGTAGCCGCTCGAAATCGGCGATATAGCGGTCGACGGTGACGCGGAATTCGTTTTCGCGGCCATAGCGGCGAGAGATCTCGTCGAAGGTTGCGCCGCCTTCGGGCGTGTAGATGTGGCGTCCGAGCACGCCGCGCTCTCCGGCCCTGAAGCGCTGCCAAATCTCCGTCGCCGTGCGATAGTCGATGGCGCGGGCAATCTCATCGAGACGGAGCGGGCCGCCTGACTGCGCGGGCGGTGCCGTGCGGGCGATCTCGCCGGGCGACCACGGGGCGCCCGGTTGCGCTTGCAGGCGTGGCGCGTAGGAGGCGCCGGCCAATTGCTGGGCAAGCCCGCCGGCCACCTGACCCATTTCGCCCTCGGGCTGGGCCATTGGCCGTCCCCGCGGATCGAATGCGGGGAAAGGCGCCGCGGCGAACTGAGCCGGGACTGGCGCGGGCGCTTGCGCCTGGCGGAAGGGAGCGGGCGCCGGCGCCTGGGGCGCGTTTGCGCGGGTCAAGACCGGCGTGATCGCCTCGATCTCTTGCAACTGCTCGCTCAGCGCCTTGCGAATGGCGGCCGTCGCTTGCGCGGTATGCTGCGGCAATGCCTCCATGCGCCGCTGCATCTCCTGCCGCAGCGTGTCGAGATCGGTCGCCGTCTGTTGCGCCGCCTCGCGCATGCCGCGCGAGGTGTTGTCGAACGTGCCGCGCATTTGCTCGAGCTGCCGGCCGATCTGGGTGATGACGGTCTCGAAGCTGCCCTTGAGATCGTTGACGGCGCGCGCGGTATGCGCCTGCGCCTCCTCGCGCAGCCGCTCGATCTGCGCGAGCGCGGCCTGCGCCTGACCCGAGGTATCGCGGGCAAGCGCCGTGCCGACCTGCTTTGCGCGCGCTTCGGCCTGGCTCATGGCGTTCTCGACCATGCCGGCGTAGGAGCGCATCATGCCGTCGAGGTCTTGCGCCTTGGTGTTGACCGTGTGCAGCAGCGCGATGATCGACTGGTGCCGGCCCTCGAGGATCGAGTCGATCTTGGTATTGGAGGAATCGAGCGCCTTGGCGGCGGTGAGGATCGCCTGTCCTTGATTTTCGAAACGCTGAGTCAGGCCGTGGATCTGCTCGAGCAGGCCGCGCGAAACTTCCCGGAGCGTCTGAGTCTGGCTGGTGAGGACCGCAACCGCCTCGCGCGACTGCGCGCCAACCTGATTTGCGGTCTGCTGGATCACGGCCGAATTGTTGGCCAGCACTTGATTGAGTTGCGCCGTCTGCTTGCCGAAGGTCTCGGCCGTGATGCGCGCGTGCTCGCCGAGCATCCGGTCGGTCTCGGTGGTGCGATGGCTGAACGTGGCATCGATCGCCTGCAGCCGCTCGGCAAGCGCGACGATGACGGCTTGCGCCCGCTCGGTCATGGTCCGGTCGAGCGTCGCGGTCTGCTGGCCGATGGCGTTCTCGAGCGTCTTCACGCGCTGGAACAGCGAGTTGGTGAAGGTTTCGGCCCGCTCGGCGAGCGTCTTGTCGAGAGCAATGGCGCCCGAATTGATCGCGGTGAGGAACTGAGACGTGCGGTCGTGCAGCTGCTTGTCCATCAGCTGCGCCTTCTGATCGATCATGGCGTTGAAATAGCCGGTCCGGTCGCTGAGCGTCTTTTCAAGCACGACGGCGCCTTGCGAGACGAGGCCCACGAAGGCATCGGTCCGGTCCTTCAACGTCTTGTCGAGCGCGCCCGCGCCTTCGCCGATCGCGACTGTCAACGCGTCGGTGCGCTGCTTGAGCGTATTGTCGAACAGCACGGCGCCTTGCGAGACGAGATTGGTGAAGGCCTCGGTCCGGTCCTTCATCGACTTGTCGAGACTCCCGGCGCCCTCGGCGAGCGCGAGCGTCAGGTCCTCGGTGCGCATCTTCAGCGTGTTGTCGAACAGGACGGCGCCTTGGGACAGAAGACCGGTGAAGGCGTCGGTGCGATCCTTCATCGTCTTGTCGAGCAGAAGCGCGCCCTGCGCCACGGAGTTCTCCAGCCCCACGATGCGGGCCGCGAGCGAGGCTTGCAGCGTCTCGGTGCGCTCTTTCATGGTCTTGTCCAGCGCGCTCGTGCGATGGGCGATCGCGCCCTCCAACGCCGAGAGATTCTGGCTCGCGCCTTCGATCACCTGCGTGAGACGCCCCTGCTCCTTGCTCAGCCGCTCGATCAGGGCGGGCACGGCGTCGGCGACGCGCGCCTGCGCCTTGTGCACTTGCTCGGCCGCTTCGCTCGAACGCGAGACGAGCAGCTCGGTCAGCTGCACGCCGCGCTCGGCGAGCTTCTTGTCGATCGAGGCCGATGCCGTCGTGATGTCGCGCGCGATCTGGGCGCCGACGCCCTTCAGCGCGTCGCTCACGCGCTGGCTGTTGTTGGCAAGCGCCTCGCGCTCGGTGACAAGCTCGCTGATCAGATTCCTGACGCGGTGCTCGTTCTCGCCATAGGACCGCTCGAGCGCGGCAACCTCGCTATGCACCATCGCCTCGAGTTCGCTCGCCCGGCCGATGGCGCGCGAGATGGCGTCGTTCATCGCCGCCACCTGACGCCTAATCGTCTGTCCGACCGAGGCGACCGATTGCTCGGCGAGCCGGTCGGGCTCGGCGAGACGCACCGCGACCTCGGTCATGGCCGAAGCCATGAGGCGGAGCTCCTGGGCGCGCCAAACGAGAAGGGCGAGGAACCAGAAGATGACGATGGGAACGATGAGGGCAAGCGCCGCGGTCAGCGCAGACGTGCTGCCGAGCAGGCCCGACACTCCACCCGCGGACACTTGGTTCGAAATCAGCCCGAAGGCGAAGAAGCCGCCGACGAGGAACCACAGCACCGACGCGCCGAGCGCCACCAGGAAAGGTGTGCGCGACGGGCGCTGCTGGAGCGCGAAGATGAGCCCGCCGATCGAGGGGAAATCGTCATTGGCGGGTGCTGCGAGACGGCGTTGCGGCGGCGGTCCCGCGGGGCGCCGTGTCCGCACGAATTGCCGGGGCGGCGCCGAAGCGCTCTGCGCCGGCGGCTCGGTGAACTCCAAAGGCGGCTTCGGAGCGGCCTCGGGCGCTTTTGCTTGCGCCTTTGCCGGCTCTTCGCGTTTCGGCTCGCCGCCGTCGCGCTTGCGCTGCTCGGCCTTGAGCCGGTCGGCGAGAGAGGTGCGCTTGGGAAGATCGATGCCCCGATCGGGGGGAGCGTCGCCCGGCTTTTCCGCCCGGGAGCGGGTCATCGCTTCAAGTGGATTCTGGGATTTGTCCTTGGCCCCAGTTGCCGCTGCCCCCGGCGGCGACTTCGCTTGCTCTTGCGCCATCACGCGTTCCTCGCAACCGACGAAAACTCATGAGAGATTTTGCACCCTGCTACGCGATACAGGCAAAGCAATGGCGCCAAGCGTCACACAGGTACAACCCAGATGTCCGGATGCAAAGACCTATCCGGCAGGGCACGCGACGCATCTCCCCCTCTGTTGATATCGTTAACGAATTTTTAGGGCTAAAAAAAGCTTAATCGGAGGCTAAGGTTGACGCCCCATAAGCCATTCATATTGTGTGAAAATTCGAGCCTCGGGGCGGCGGCTCTTGGGGCGGCACGAGGCCGGTGGTTGCAGGAAGGTAACACGTCCCCATCACCTTTCGCCGCCTGCCGACCGGTCCTGACCCCCCGCATCCGCGAAAAGATCAAGTCCCGGAAAAGATCATCCCGCTCGCGGCCAAGTGAAGCGATCGGCCGGCGACAGATGAAGCGGGGGGCGGACCTTCGGCCGCTCGCCTTGAAGCGCCTTGCCGCACGATTGAATCGGCCGCCGCTAATGCGCACATCTTAGTGGCGTGAGCGTCGGCAGATCTCCGACGCAAGACCAAAGGATAGCGACCGCGAAGGCGCTGGAGTCTCAAAATCAATTGCCCTATAGAGCACGGGCCGCGAGCGGGGTGCTCCTCTCGCGCCTCAGCCTTTCGGGCGCGAGCCGACCGCCGCCCGATCCCCGAGATCGGAAGACACCGAAGTCCGCCAATGTCATGGCCACGATTACCTTTATTCAGAACGATGGGACCGAGCGCGTGGTCCAAGCTGAGCCGGGCATGACGGTGATGGAAGCTGCGGTGAAGAACGGGGTCGTTGGCATCGCCGCCGAATGCGGCGGTGCTTGCGCCTGCGCCACCTGCCACGTCTATGTGGAGGAGGCCTGGCGCGAGCCGACCGGAAGCCCGGAGCAGATGGAGGAAGACATGCTCGACTTCGCCTTCGATGTCAGGCCGTCGAGCCGGCTCTCCTGTCAGATCAAGGTCACCGAGGCGCTCGACGGCCTTATCGTGCGCATTCCCGACAAGCAGTTCTGAAGCCCGCCATGTCCGAAAAAGTCATTACCACAGATGTCGTCATCGTCGGCGCGGGCCCGGTCGGGCTCTTCGCCGTGTTCGAGCTCGGCCTCGTCGACGTCAAATGCCACCTGGTCGATATTCTCGACCGACCGGGCGGGCAATGCACCGAGCTCTATCCGGAGAAGCCGATCTACGACATTCCCGGCTTGACCGTGGTCACGGGCCAGGAGCTGACCGACAAGCTCATGGACCAGATCAAGCCGTTCGGTGCCGAGTACCATTTCAATCAGCGGGTTGAGAGCCTCGAACGGCGGAACGGCGGCTTCAGGCTCACGACCGACGCCGACACGGTTCTCGACTGCAAAGTCGTGGTGATCGCCGCGGGCGGCGGATCGTTCACCCCGAAGCGTCCGCCGCTCCCCGGCATCGAGCAATACGAAGGCACCTCCGTGTTCTACTCGGTGCGCAAGATGGAGCATTTCCGGGGCCGCGACGTGCTCGTCGTCGGCGGCGGCGACTCCGCGCTCGATTGGACCTTGAACCTTCAGCCCGTCGCCAAATCGCTGACGCTGCTTCACCGCCGCGCCGAGTTCCGCGCAGCACCCGCCTCGGTGCAGAAGATGTTCCAACTCGTGGAGCAGGGCGACGTGAACTTCAAGCTCGGTCAGGTGACCACGCTGCACGGGGAGGGCGGGCAACTTCGCGCCGTCACCGTGAAGGGCGCCGACGGCCACACCTTCGAGCTGCCGACCGAAGTTATGCTGCCCTTCTTCGGGCTGACCATGAAGCTCGGCCCCGTAGCCGATTGGGGCCTCAATCTCGAAGAGAATCTGATCCCGGTCGATACGGAGAAATTCGAGACGAGCGAGAAGGGCATCTTCGCCATCGGCGACATCAACACCTATCCCGGCAAGCTGA
>CAYMJW010000165.1:0-5231 GCA_964390455.1 uncultured Methyloceanibacter sp.
CCCAAGGGGAGAGCGGGAAAAGAAGCGCACCCTTAAGGAGCGTCCGGCAACCTACCTACGACCCCCTTCCCCAATGAGAACAAAACGTGTACATTGGCCTCTTCTCAGCGAAGGGAGGAGCCCCATGCGGAGCGTGATCGCAAGCGGTTTGGTTCTGATTTCATTGGGATTTTTGGTCTTTCCGGGCACGGGCACGGCTGTCGCCCAGGAGGTGTGCCGCTGCAAGGGCTGCGGCTGCAAGGGCGGCTCGGGCTGGCGCGGCCCCGACGGATTCTGCGTCTCGCAGGCCAAGCTCGCCGAGATCTGCGGGACGCCGGCGGGCACGCCGTGCAAACAGGAGGCCGCGCCCCGGGTCTGCTTCGGCAAGTCGAGCTCGTAGTTCCGCGGACGAATAGGACCGATTTGATCGGGCATGGCGCCGGGGCCTAAGCTCCGCGCCATGCAGCGCCTGGCTGACACGGCTCCCGCCCCCTCCCCGCCTTCGACCGAAGCGGAGGCCGCTAAGGCTACGCGGCGGCCGGAGGTGTCAACCCCCGAGTCCGGCCGCGACCGGTTCATTCCCGTCAGCCGCTACGGTCTCAGGGCGCGATTGGTGGACATGCTGGCGGAAGGGGGCCGTGACGCGAAAGCCTGGGAACGCGCGCTCGACTGCCTCGCCGCCTGGCGCCATCAGGAACATCGCAAGCGGCTGCTCGATCTGATCGAGGACTATCTGCCCTTCAGCCCCGACAGCGATACCGCGCACCTGATGGCCTTCGACGCCAACGCCCGGGCCAAGGCGCAAGACGAGTTCATCGCCGGCGTCGAGCGGCTGCTCGTGCAAGCGAATTACGTGCGGCTGAGCCCTTCGGAGTTGCAGCGCATCTTGATCGAGCGATCACCGCACGGTCTGAGCCTCAAGGTCGATATGAGCGACTTCGACGATCTTGTGCTCTACTACCGGGGCACCGGCGTCGAGATGCGGGAAGAGCGCAACCCCTGGCGGCTCTTTCTCGATAAGGAGCGCTTCGCGGTCCCGGTCTTCGAGCGCCTGTTCCTCGCGCTGAAACTCAAGCCGACAGAGGAGCGCGCGGCGGAGATTGCGAGAGCCGGCGGCCTCGACCTTTCGCGGGCGCTGAAGCTCGCGAAGAAGGGGCGCGAGCATCTGCCGCCGAGCGTCTCGAGCGATCATATCTACGTCAAGATGTTCAAGCGCATTCCCCAGGTCGATCTGGAAATGCTGTTTCCCAACACCAGGATCAGGTTCAGGCCGCTCGACAAGCTCAAGCTCGCCGTCACGGCCGGCGGCGGAACCGTGGCCGGCGTGGCCGGAACCGCCACCAAGCTGCTCGCCGCCACCAATCCCTTCACGCTTGCCTTCGGCATTCTCGGCCTGAGCGCGGTCGTCTTCCGTCAGGCGATGAAGTTCTTTCACACGCGGAACCGCTACATGATGGTGCTGGCGCAGAACCTCTACTTTTGCAGCCTCGCCAACAATCGGGGCGCGCTGACGCTGATCGCCGACGGCGCCGAAGAAGAGGACGTGAAGGAGGACATGCTGCTCTACGCTTTTCTCGCCCGCTCGCCCGCGAAGCACGATGCGCTTGCCGCGATCAAAACCGACGTGATCCGCTTTCTCGAGACACGCTGCGGGGCAAAGGTCGATTTCGATGCCGAGGATTCGCTGCGCCGGCTGCTCGCCGACGGTCTCGTCACCAGCGACGACAAGGGACGCCTCGCGGCGATCGCGCCCGACGAAGCGCGCGCCCATCTCGACCGGCTGTGGGACCGACTGCTCGACGTTGAGAGCCTGGACCGCGCCGCTTCACGCAAGGACGCTTGAGCGGTGGCAGGGACCGCGGGGCCGGTCATCCACGAGGCGCGGATCGAGGTGCCGCAAGCGGCGGCGGCGCGTCTTGCCGAGGCGCTCGAAGAAGCGCTCGATCCTTCCCCTGTTGCCGTCGGCTTGTTCGAGCGCGGCGAGGACCGCTTCGAAGTCTTTGCCCATTACGACGCGGCGCCGCCGCGCGAGGCCCTGCTCAAGCTGATCGCCGGCGCCGTTCCCCTCGACGGCGTCGGGCCGCTTGAGATCGAGGCGCTTCCGCCTGCCGATTGGGTGAGGCTGTCGCAAGGCCAGCGCGGCAAGGTCGTGGCCGGGCGGTTCCTCATCCATGGCAGCCACGACCGGGGGAGCGTGCCGCGCCGTCGCCTCGCCATCGAGATCGATGCAGGTCAGGCCTTCGGCACGGCGCATCACGCGAGCACGCGGGGCTGCCTGCTCGCGCTCGACGATCTCTTCAAGCGCCGCACCCCGCGCGCGATCATCGATCTCGGCACCGGAAGCGGCATCCTCGCCATCGCCGCCGCGAAGACACTCAGTGCCAAGGCGCTCCGGCGAAAAATCATCGCAAGCGACAGCGATCCGATCGCCGCCAGAACCGCCGCCGAGAACGCGCGAAAGAACGGCGTTGCCGCCCTGATGCGGGTCGTTTCCGCGAACGGCTTTGACCATCCCGAGCTCAGGCACAAAAAGGCCGATCTTCTGCTCGCCAATCTGCTCGAACGCGCGCTCTACGCGCTTGCGCCGCATCTCGCGCGCCATGTCGCGCCGGGCGGCATGGCCATCCTCTCGGGCCTCACTGAAACCCAGGCGCGAGCGATCGAGGCGCGCACCCGCGCCCACGGCTTCGCCCTGGAAAAGCGCATCATTCTCGAAGGATGGACGACGCTCGTCATCGTCCGCGGCAAGCCACGCCCGGTCAAAGATTGATCGCGGCCGCGTTTTCCGCTTACAACAGCCGGCCATGTTCCAGCTTTTCGACGAAGTGAGTTCCCCGGCCGCGAGCGGCGAGCGCATCAAGGCCCTACAGGGGGAATTGAAGTCGCGAAGGCTCAAGGGCTACCTCGTTCCCCATAGCGACGAGCATCAGAACGAGTATCTGGCCCCCCAGTTCGAGCGCCTCGCTTGGCTCACGGGCTTCGCCGGATCGGCCGGGACCGCCGTGGTGCTCGACAAGGAGGCGGCGCTGTTCGTCGATGGGCGTTACACGCTCCAGGCCCGCGCCCAGACCGACCCGGCACTGTTCGAGATTCTGCAGACGCCCGAGGCCAAGCCGTCGAGCTGGATCGCAGGCAAGCTCGGCAAGGGCGGGGCCGTCGGCTACGATCCGTCGCTCCACACCGTCAAGGAAATCGAGCGGCTGACCGAGACGCTCGCCAAGTCGGGCATCAAGCTCACGCCCGTCGAAACCAATCTCGTCGATCTCATCTGGAAGGATAGGCCGAAGCCCGCGGCGACGGCGGTGGTCCCGCATGGCATCGAATATTCGGGCCGCAGCGCGCAAGAGAAGATCCGCGACGTGCAGGCCGCGCTCGCGGCGGAGAAGGAAGACGCCGTCCTCCTCACTTTGCTCGACTCCATCGCCTGGCTGTTCAACATCAGGGGCGGCGACATCAAGCACACGCCGGTCGCGCTCGCCTTCGCCATCGTGCCGGCAACGGGGCGGCCTACGCTCTTTATCGATTCCGCCAAGATCGGCGACAACGTCAAGGGCGAGATCCGCGAATCCGCCGATCTCGCCGAGCCCGGCGAGCTTATGGGCAAGCTCAGGGCGCTCGGCGAGGCGAACGCCCGCGTGCGGCTCGATCCCGACACCGCGCCGATCAAGTTCGCGCAAGTGCTGAAGAGCGAAGGCGCTGAGATCGTGACGGGGCAAGACCCATGCATCCTGCCGAAAGCGATCAAGAACGCGACGGAGATCAAGGGCGCGCGCACCGCGCATCTCAGGGACGGCGTCGCCATGGTGCGGTTCCTCGCCTGGCTCGACGAGGTCGCCGTGCCGGGCAAGATCGACGAGATCGCCGCGGCGATAAAGCTCGAAGATTGCCGCCGCGAGTCGGGCCAGCTCAAGGATATCAGCTTCGACACGATCTCGGCCTCCGGCCCGAACGGCGCCGTCGTGCATTACCGGCCGACGACGAAATCGAAGCGCCTGCTGGAAGCGGGATCCCTCTATCTGATCGATTCGGGCGCGCAATATCGCGAGTCGACCACCGACGTGACGCGCACGATCGCCATCGGCACGCCGACGGCGGAGATGCGCCGGCATTACGGGCTCGTGCTGAAGGCGCATATCGCCATCGCCGCGGCGCGCTTCCCCAAAGGCACGCGCGGCCAGGACCTCGATCCCTACGCGCGGCGGCCGCTGTGGGAGGCGGGGCTCGATTTCGACCACGGCACCGGCCACGGCGTCGGCAGCTATCTCTCGGTGCATGAAGGGCCGCAGCGCCTATCGCGGCTCGGCACCGTCGCGCTCGAGCCCGGCATGATCCTGTCAAACGAGCCGGGTTATTATCGCGAGGGCCATTACGGCATCAGGCTCGAAAATCTCGTGCTGGTGACGCCGCTCGAAAAGATCCCAGGCGGGACGCGCGAGATGATGGGGTTCGAGACGCTGACGCTGGTGCCCTTCGATCGCCGCCTGATCGATCCGAAACAGCTTCTGCCGTTCGAACGCGACTGGCTCAACGCCTATCACGCGCGCGTCAGGCGCGAGATCGAGCCGGTCCTGCTCAGCGACGACCGGGCCTGGCTCCGCCACGCCACGGCGCCGATCGGCTGATCGATCGCGACAGGTCAAGGAAACACCATGCTGCAACTCAGGCCGAACTGCGAGTATTGCGACAAGGACCTCGCGCCTGACGCGACCGAGGCCCGCATCTGCTCGTACGAATGCACCTTCTGCGCGACTTGCGTGGAGACCGTGCTGTTCAATGTCTGCCCGAATTGCGGCGGCGGTTTTGTCCCGCGCCCCATCAGGCCGGCGACCGAGCGCCGTCCAGGTGTGAGCCTCGCCAAGCGGCCCGCGTCAACTGTGCGGGTCCATTTGTCCTACGATCGCGAGGAGGTTGACCGCTTCGCGAGGACCGTTCGCGACATTCCACCGGAAAGCCGCTAGGCCACATCCGAGCCGATAGAAGTTCTGAAACATGCCGCTAGAGATCCTGGTATCGGCCATCGCCGCCACGCTGACCACGGCGGCCTTCGTGCCGCAGGCGCTGCACATCATCCGTCTGAAAGAGACACGGGCGATTTCGCTGTTCATGTATGTGTGTTTTGCGACCGGCGTGGCACTCTGGCTCGTGTTCGGCATCCTGATCGCGAACTGGCCGATCATCATCTCCAATGCCATCACGCTTGCGCTTGCGCTCGCCATCATCGCGATGAAGCTTCGCTACGGCTGAGCGTGCCC
>CAYMJW010000166.1:0-5206 GCA_964390455.1 uncultured Methyloceanibacter sp.
GGGCTCGACCGCTTCGCGGAAGTCTTCCCCGAGCGCTGCTTCGATGTCGGCATCGCCGAACAGCACGCCGTGACCTTCGCCGCCGGACTTGCGGTTGAGGGCTTCAAGCCGTTCGCCGCCATCTACTCGACTTTTCTCCAGCGCGCCTACGACCAGGTCGTGCATGACGTCGCCATCCAGAAGCTGCCGGTCCGCTTCGCCATCGACCGCGCTGGGTTGGTTGGCGCCGACGGCCCGACCCATGCCGGCGCCTTCGACGTGGCGTTCCTGTCATGCCTGCCCGGCATGGTGGTGATGGCGGCCGCTGACGAAGTCGAGCTGATGCACATGGTGGCGACGGCCGCCGCGATCGACGACGGCCCTTCCGCCTTTCGCTATCCGCGCGGAGAGGGGACAGGGGTCCCACTGCCAAAGCGCGGCACGCCGCTCACGATTGGCAAGGGCCGCGTCTTGCGCGAGGGCTCCGCGGTGGCGCTGCTCTCGTTCGGCGCGCGGCTGCCGGAATGCCTGGCCGCCGCCGATCAGCTCGCGGGCTTCGGTTTGCCTGCGACCGTCGCCGACGCAAGATTTGCCAAGCCTCTCGATTTCGATCTCTTGCGCCGTCTCGCCGAGAACCACGAGGTGCTCATCACCGTCGAGGAGGGGTCGAGCGGCGGGTTTGGCGCGAATGTGCTGCACGCTCTCGCGCAAGGCGGCCTGCTCGATCGCGGGCTGAAGTTAAGGACGCTCTATTTGCCCGACCGCTTCATCGAGCAAAACAAGCCGCAAGCGATGTACGCCGAGGCAGGCCTCGATGCCGCTTCCATCCTCGCCGTGGTGTTCGCCGCGCTCGGCAAGGATCGCGAAGCGGCGGAAGCAATGCGGCTCGCCAAGGCCTAGTTCAGCGGGCAATCCTTGCTGAATTGATCGACCGCTTGCATGCGCCCGCTATCGGAGAGCGAGGCATTGGCGGCGCCTGAGGTGATGGTCACCGGTCCCGCCTGGCGCAAGACCTCGAGCACGGGTTTTACCGCGATATCGCTCGCCTCGGCAAAAGCCGTTCCGGCAGCCTCGTCGCGCATAGTTTCGCCCTTGATCTCCGCCTTCGCCGCGCCGGCGGAAAGGACGATCGCGAGCGGGTCGCCTTGCTTGGCGCCCGCCACCTCCTGGCGCACATCGAGCACGGCGATGCCCATGGCGTCGAAGCAAGAGAGAAGAAAGAGCGGGGCCTTGGCCGGATCGAGCGGCCCGTAACTCAACGACACGAAACCGTCGCTCGTCTTCGCGGTCCAGATCAAGGTCTCCTCGGCGTGGGCCGGGCCGCCGAGCGCCGCCGCGAGCAGCCAAGCGGCAAGGGCAAGCTGCACTCTGGCTCGGACTCTCATTCAAGGCTTTCTATGTCAGGCGAAGCGCGAAGCGGGACCGGCCTATCTGCCGCCGGCGTGAAGCCTGCTTTCCGCCATGGCCGCCTGCACGGCCGGGAAGTAACCGACGAAATTCGGATCGAATTCGTGGTAGTTGCAGGTGATCTCCTCGCCTGGGGCGATATCGAACAGCGCATAGCCCTTGTCGAAGATGCGGAAGTCCGTGTTCGGCGCGAGGGTGTGATTCATGAAGCGCCCGTTATCGCTGTCGAGAACCCTCACGCCCGGCATCTCCAGATGCGGGTATGTGTAGCGGGCAATGAAGTCCTGGAGAAAGGGCGGATACGCCTCGATCTCGCGCGGGTCGATGAAGATATCGAATTTCGGATTGAGGCTCCACATGAGCCTCCCCCGTTCGATGTATTCGCCGGCGAACACGCCGAGCCCGTCGATGGCGCTTGGCGCAAGATAAGAGCTGACCGTCAGCATCGTTATTCCTCTTGATTTCGATGAAGCACAAGCGAACTCATGCGGTACTGCCGGCTGCCTCGGTGCCGATAGCGACCAGGCTGCGTTTGCGCCTGAAGCGCCGCCGTTTCAGCGCCTTGATGCGCCGCTCGAGGTAAGGCGAGAAATGCCCGGCGTAACGCTCCCACAATTCGGGATTGCGCCAATCCTCGCCGGTCACGCGGCCGCGGCAGATGACCGACCCGCACGCGCACTCGAATTCGTCGTAAGGCGAGCCGTCGCACATCGCATAGTCGATGGTGACTTCCTCGCCGGGATGAATCCGGGTGAGAGCGACAAGGGCGATCTGCCCGTCGAGGCCGGCATTCGGTTCGCAACTGTGATTGATGAAGTCCGGCGGCTCGTTCCCAGAGAACGAGGCGAGATAGAGTCCCTCCTCGACCTGCACCGTGTGCCGCCTAATCTCCTCCGGGAGCTCGTCGAGCGCCTCGGCCGAGATGATGCGGCCGCTCCAGACGCCGATAAGCTCGCCGGGTTCGATAATGTCCCGAGCGTAGACGGCCCTGCCGCCAGTCACGTCACGATTTTGGACTTCGCATTTTTCGGTAAGGTAAGCCGTGGTTCCCTGGCTCACGAGACCTCCGCGTATGCGCGCCGAGCGGGGCGCTCCGCAGTATGATGTGGGCGGTGCCCGGCCGCTCCCGGCTTGACATCCGCGCGCGAGACTCCCCCACGCGCGAAGGAGCATATGAGAAGCTGTTGTGCCCATCTACAAAAAAACGCGGCTCGATCAATTATTGGTGGATAGTGGGATGGCGCCGACACGGTCGCGCGCGGCGGACCTGATCCGCCAGGGCTGCGTCAGCGTGGCGGGGAAGAAGCAGCTCAAGCCCGGTGCTCTGGTCGCGCCCGGCGCGCCCCTCACCGTCAGCCCCGAGGCTTGCGCTTATGTGTCTCGCGGCGGGCTCAAGCTGGCCGCGGCGCTCGACGCCTTTGGCTTCGATCCGAAGGGCAGGGTGGCGCTCGATCTCGGCGCCTCGACCGGGGGCTTCACCGAGGTCCTGATCGAGCGCGGCGCCGCCAAGGTCTATGCCGTCGATGTGGGCAAGGGCCAGCTCCACGCCAAGCTCAGGGCCAATCCTCGCGTCGTCGCGCTCGAAGGCACCGACGCAAGGGCGCTCGACCGGACCGTTATCGGCGAGGAGGTGTCGGCCATCGTCGCCGATGTGAGCTTCATCGGCCTTGGCTTGGTGCTTCCGGCCGCGCTCCGCCTGGCCGCGCCGGGGGCCTGGCTCGCGGCCCTCGTCAAGCCGCAATTCGAGGCCGGGCGCGAAGCGGTCGGCAAAGGCGGCATCGTGCGGCGCGAGGCCGACCGGTGGAAGGCCGTCGCCAAGATACGGAAATTCATCGAGGAACAGCCGGGCTGGACGGTCCTCGGCGAAATCCCGTCCCCGATCCGGGGCGGCAGCGGCAACGAGGAATTCCTGATCGGCGCCCGCCATGGAGCGTGAGGTCGAGATCGCGCGCCTCGGCGCGTCCGGCGACGGGGTGGCCGAGGCGGCGGACGGCCCGATCTACGTCCCCTTCGCCTTGCCGGGCGAGCGCGTCAGGATCGCGGTCACGCCAGGCGGCGACCGGGCCCTGCTGCTTGCCGTGCTCAAGCCGAGCCCGGAGCGCATCGAGCCGGTCTGCCCGCATTTCGGCGTCTGTGGTGGCTGCGCTCTCCAACACCTGGAGAGCGGCGCCTATCTCGATTGGAAACGGGCCATAGTGGTCTCGGCGCTCAGATCCCGCGGGCTCGAGGCGCACGTCGAGAAGGTCCGCCCCGTCCCGCTCGGCAGCCGCCGGAGGGCGAGCCTCGCGCTCGGCCGCGGCAAGGATGGAACCAGGATCGGTTATCGCCGCGCACGCTCCCATCAGCTCATCGACATTGCCGTCTGTCCTGTCCTTTCCCCTCGCATCGTGGCGCGGCTGGCGAAGCTCAAGGCTGCGCTCGCCTCTCTGCTTGGCGGGAAGCGCGAGGCGAGGGTGAGCGTGACCGAGACGCTGAGTGGCCTCGATCTCGTGCTCGAAGGCGCGAGGCCTAAGGCAGCGGCGCTCGGCACCTTCGCCGGCGAGGCCGTTTCGCTCGGCGTTGCGCGTTTGACCATCGATGGCGAAAGCATCGGGCCGGTGCGAGCGCCTGAAATCGAGCTTGCTGGCGTGAGCGTCAGACTGCCCCCCGGCGCCTTCCTTCAGGCTTCGAGCGAGGCCGAAGCGGTCATGGCGGGATTGGTGCGGGACGGGGTGGGAGACGCGAGACGCATTGCCGATCTCTTCGCGGGCCTCGGCACCTTCGCGTTCGCCCTGGCAAGGCAGGCCGCGGTCGATGCCTTCGAGCAGGACGAGGCCGCGCTTCATGCCCTTGCCGAAGCCGCGCGCAAGACGCCCGGGCTCAAGCCGGTCAGGACCTTCGCCCGCGATCTCTTCCGCGCGCCGCTCGGCGCGAAGGAATTGAGCGCTTACGAGGCGGTCGTGTTCGATCCGCCGCGGGCGGGCGCCGCGGCGCAAGCCACGATGCTCGCGAAGTCCGATGTCCCTCGCGTCGTTGCGGTCTCCTGCGATCCGGGGACGCTCGCGCGCGATCTCCGGATTTTGGTGGATGGCGGCTACCGCGTCGTGCGAATCGTGCCCGTCGATCAGTTCCTGTTCTCGCCCCATGTCGAAGTGGTCGCCCACCTCGAACGCTACGCGCTCAGCAAGCGCTCGACGAAACGGGGCACGATCTCGGTCGCAGGGCCGTAATGGGCCTCCGCGAACATACTTGCGCCGTCGGAAGGTTCGAGATTGAGCTCGACCGTATGCGCGCCTGCCGCACGGGCTTCGGCGACAAAGCCCGCTGCCGGATAGACGCTGCCGCTCGTGCCGATGGAGATGAACAGCTCGCAGGCGAGAAGCGCTTCGTAGATGCGGTCCATCTCGCGCGGCATCTCGCCGAACCAGACGACGTCGGGCCGCATGGCGCCTTTCTTGCCGCAGGCCGCGCAGATCGTTTCGGTCGAGAGATCGCCAGTCCACGCGACACTCGTCTCGCACCCGGCGCAAAGAACGCGCGAGAGCTCGCCATGCATATGGATGAGGTTCTTTGTACCGGCCGCCTCGTGCAGCGGATCGACATTCTGGGTCACGACCAGAACCTCGCCCCGGTGCTCGCGCTCGAGCCTTGCCAGCGCGAGATGCGCCGCATTCGGCAGCGCAGACCGGATGCGACTGCGGCGGAGATTATAGAACTCATGCACGCGCGCCGGATCACGGGCGAAGCCTTGCGGTGTCGCCACCGCTTCGAGGTCGAATTCCTCCCACAGCCCGCCTTGGTCGCGAAACGTGCCGAGCCCGCTTTCCGCCGAAAGCCCGGC
>CAYMJW010000167.1:0-5200 GCA_964390455.1 uncultured Methyloceanibacter sp.
ACCCGAACCGGGCGCATCATGAAGGCGGGGACGTGATCGCCCATGCCCTGCTGCCGCCCACGGGGAGGCTGCGGCGCGGGCTGTTTCGCAGGCTGAGGCTGCTGCGGCGCGGCGTGAGGCTTTTTGGCTTGAGGGGCGGGGGCGGCATGGGTCTGCGCGGGCTTGTGCTCGCCGGCGTGACGATGCTTGGGTGCGTCGCCCTGGTGCCGATCCCGCTCTTTGCTGTGATGGACGTTCGGCGGGGCGCTTCGCTGCGGGTGCGGCGCGTGATGTTTGGCGGGGTGGCTCGTCTTGGCGCCCGGGCCTGAGGAGTGTTTGCCCCGTCCCGGGCGGTTGCCGCGGCGATGGCGCCCATCTCCATTCGGCCGCGCGTCGAGTGCCTCCCTTTGCTCGTCTTCGCTCGGTGCCCCATCGATCCACGGGATCTCGTGGTGCAGCATCTTCTCGATTGCCTTGAGCGCCTTGTAGTCTCGCGGCGTCACCAGCATGGCGGCGAAGCCTTCGCGTCCCGCCCGACCCGTGCGCCCGATGCGATGCACGTAATCTTCGGGGTGGATCGGCACGTCGTAATTGAAGATGTGGCTCACGTCGGGGATATCGAGGCCGCGGGCCGCCACGTCGCTCGCGGCGAGGAAGGCGATTTGGCCGCTGCGGAAGGCATCGAGCGTCGCCGTGCGCTGGTGCTGATCCATGTCCCCGTGCAAGGCGCCGACATTGAAGCCATGGCGCTGGAGCGAGCGGTGGACGATGCCGACGTCCTTCTTGCGATTGCAGAAAATGATGGCGTTCTTGACGTCGATCTCCCGCATCAAGGCGCGGAGCGCCTCGCGCTTTCCGGCCGCATCGTCGGGGGCCTTCTTCAGCCTTTGCACGATGGTCGCCGCGGCGGTCGCCTGCGGTGCGACCTCGATGCGTTCGGGATTGTGGAGGAATTTGTCGGCCAGGCGCTGAATTTCCGTCGGCATGGTGGCCGAGAAGAACAGGGTCTGCCGCGTGAATGGGAGCAGCTTGCAGATGCGCTCGACGTCCGGAATGAAGCCCATGTCGAGCATGCGGTCGGCCTCGTCGACCACCAGGATCTCGATACCGTTCAGGAGCAGCTTGCCGCGCACGAAATGGTCGAGCAGCCGGCCGGGCGTGGCGATCACCACGTCGGCGCCGCGATCGAGCTTACGGTCCTGGTCGTCGTAGGACACGCCGCCGATCAGGAGCGCCACGGTCAGCCTGTGGTTCTTGCCGAGAATCTCGAAATGCTCGGCAACCTGCGCGGCGAGCTCGCGGGTCGGTTCCAGGATCAGCGAGCGCGGCATGCGCGCGCGTGCGCGCCCGCGCTCGAGCCGGGTCAGCATCGGCAGCACGAAGGACGCGGTCTTGCCGGTCCCTGTCTGCGCGATGCCAAGTACATCGCGGCCAGAGATGGCGGCAGGGACGGCTTTCTCTTGGATGGGGGTCGGGGTTACGAAGCCCGCCGTTTCCACGGCGGACAAGACTTTGGGGCTGAGGCCAAGATTAGAAAAGCTCATGCGTTAGTCAAATTGCCGCGCGACGATTGTGCCGCGCGTATTTCTTTCTTTTAGGCACAAATATTTGCTGCAACGATTCGCAGCCCTTGTGCAAGATACGACGGAAGCGATGCGAGGATTATGCCCTGCTATTGCTTGGTTCTCAAATAAGGGGCCGGACCAAGGGGCGCAAGAGGCAATTTCACTCTGCCAGCATGAAGATTGGGTGACGAGCAGACGAAGTGAGGCGTTCTTGACCGAAGGCCGTTGAGAAAAGGGCGGCAAAGCGATGAATTCGACCGATCATGCCACCGATCATGCCGATGTGGTGGTCATGCCGCCGCTCCTGTTCCTCGGCGCGCTCGCGGCGGGCGCCATGCTGAGCTTTATCGTTCCGATCGGGCCCGGGATCGGATCGGCGAACGCGCTCGCGCTCACCGTTGGCGCAACCTTCGTGGCGATCGGCCTT
Source organism: uncultured Methyloceanibacter sp. (assembly GCA_964390455.1). Taxonomy (GTDB): domain Bacteria; phylum Pseudomonadota; class Alphaproteobacteria; order Rhizobiales; family Methyloligellaceae; genus Methyloceanibacter. Next base: position 1,972 of record CAYMJW010000167.1, read on the forward strand.
GCGCTCGCCAGCCTTTCGGCCCGCGGGTTCCGTCTTGCCGGAACGAGCGTCATACCGAGCGAACCTTCGACGGCGCTCGTCGTCACCGGGCCTTACCGCTTCACCCGCAACCCAATCTATATCGGCTTCGTACTCGCCTATTTCGGCTTCGCCATCATGCTCACCAGCATGTGGGTGCTTCTGCTGCTGGTCCCGGTGCTCATGATCTTGCAGCGGGGCGTCGTCGTGCGGGAGGAGGCGTATCTCGAGCGGCAGTTCGGGGACGCCTACCGCAAATACAAAGCCCGCGTGCCCCGCTGGCTCTAGGGCGCCCGCGTACGCATGTGAGGGCATCGGTTGACCTGTCCCGGCATGCCCGCCTTGTTGCGCAGTGCGGACGAGTCGGCCAAGGCGCTACATGTCGCAGAAGTGCCATCAGCGGACACCCGCGATGGCGGGCCCGCAGGACGCCAAACGAAAGCCCCGAGAGTCTCCTCTCAGGGCTTCTGATGCAACCAAGACTTTGGGTAGGCGCCGGCAGCCTTGCTCGGCGCCAAACATCTACCAAAGTGAGTTAAAGACCTTAGCGGCTCCAACCTTGGTCGTTTTGCATTTTCCCGCCCACGCTTTCCATGCTGAGAAGTCCTTCCAACTGGCTTTGGCCTGCTCGAAGTGATCAACGACGCCGTCAGTGCTGTTGTAGACTTCCGTCAAGCAAAAGACCGTATTCCCGGTAGGCTTGGAAGCCAGATCAAACGGGTCCGAGAGTTCCGGCGTTCTGGAGACGTCGTAGCTCAAGAGCGCCTTCGGCCCCTCGCGGTGGTGGGTTGCCTTCATCCAATCAATGTGGCTGCGATAGAGTCGGTCCCCCTCCGCCACTTGGTCGGCGGGGCAAATAGAGGTGACCATAAACCGTATTTCGTTCGCTTTTGCCATCTGACTTCTCCTTAAAAAAATGAAGTCTTGCCTCGCATCGACGTGCGGGTGATTTCTCGCAGCCAGGAAGCCGCGGGACTGGAGCGTGGGGTGCTCGGTGTGCTGAGATTTTCGGGAAAAGAGACGCACTCTTGATTAGGTGCGCTGGTCTTCACCGTCAGCGCCTTAGGCCGGCGTGCCAGTGGGCACACTGTCTGCTCAATATGGGGCTAGTGCAAGTTCTTTGTGCAAACGGTCTGACTAGCATCATAGAAGCATGATGTTTATTTGGGTCAAAAGCTGACATCAACCGTCACCTGTTCAGCGCGTTGTTTCTCGCCTTGATCAGACTGGTCCAGTTTGGCTGGCCCCCTCAAGGACTCCGAAGTGCCTCCGCCTCGTCCTCCACAATAAGCGATCAGAGAGTTTCGCATCTGTTTCACGGAGTGCAGGCCGACGAGACGACGGCGCTCGTCTTCGCCCGGCAAAAGTCCATTCGACGGAACAACAAAAGGCGATGGCCAGCCGAGATCCCGACTGGCCATCGACTTGTCTTCTGACTTCCGAGCCTAGGAGCCCGACCTGCCAAAGGTCCATTGCGCGCCAACGCGGCCGCCATACACATCGTCACCCCGGTCCTGCGCGAAGCCGACGCCCCAACCGCCGGTAACGGCTATGCGATCGCCTCGCGTCAACAGGTCATGACCCAGGACGCCGGTGAACCCCATGCCGAAGGCGTTCGCGTCTTGGAAGCTGCCCCAATTCGCACTGACGCCGAAGCGCTCGTTGCCCGTGAGGTCCGGATTCACCACGGCCATCGCCATGGCGACGCCTTGCTGGTTCTCGTCGAGGTCCCGATAGAGCTGGCCGCCATCCGTCGCGAGATTCCCGTTGGCGTCAGACGTGACGACCTCCAATGGCCCCGATTGCCTGCTTCTGCTCAAACTTGAGGTAATCCCCGCTGCCGTGTAGGTTTCGTTCTTCGTCCCCATCACGAATTGATGCTGCTTGGTGGCGACGGCGCCCGCGCCGAGAGCGGTGCTGTGGTCCGCGGTGACGGTAGCGCCGGCACCAAAAGCCGTGTCATTGACGCCGGCCGCGTAGGCGTTCTGGCCGATCGCGACCCCGCCGTTGCCGAGAGCCGCGGCGCTCGTGCCGACAGCCACGGAATTCGAAACATTGATCGCAGTGACGTCGGTCCCCGATCCCGCGCCCGTGCCGATGGCGACATTGTTGCTTCCGTTTAGGAACGAGCCTGCGCCGTTGCCGCTGGCCATGTTGTTGTCGCCCGTCACGTTGTTGCCGGAGATGAAACCGGACGCCAGGTTGTTATCGCCGGTGGCGCCAATGCCCGCATCAGGACCGCTGGCGACATTGCCCGCTCCGATGACCCCCCTACCGGCATTGGTGCCCATCGCCAAATTGTCCTTGCCTTTGACGTCGCCGCCGGCGCCGTCGCCAAGCGCCGCGTTTCGCTCTCCTTCGATGCTCAGACCGGTGTTTCGGCCGATGGCGATGTTCTGCGAACCCTTGACGTCGGTGCCCGCAATGGTGCCGATGGCGATATTGTCCTTGCTGCTGACGTCGTTTCCCGATCCGTTGCCGATGGCGATGTTCTCCTTGTCCGCGACGTTGTTTCCGGAATTGTCGCCGATGACCACGTTGTTTTTCGCCCCGTCCGCGTAATTGTTTCCGGAGCCGTTGCCGATCACTTTGTTATTGCTGACGTCATCGCCGGCATTGTTGCCCGATTTCCGGCCAATGATGACATTCTCATGGAATTTGCCCTCATTGTTGCTGCCGGACTCGCCTCCGATGATGACGTTGTGTTGGAGGTCGGCAGGCGTGCCCGCGGTGCCGTTGGCCTGTCCCGACTGGTTGCCAATGACGACATTGTCGGTAATCGTCGCGTTGGGGCCCACATTTGCGGTTACCGCTGAGTCGCCGACAATCACGTTGCCTTGGCAGGTGAGCGTCGCCCCGTTGTTCTCGCCGGCATCGGTGCCAGTGATCTCGACGTTGTTCGCTGCCAGGCAATTGTCAGCCTTCGCATCATGCGGATAAGACACGGTGATTGCGGCGGACAGGATCGCTGCGCCGATTGCCGCGAAAAGCGGCCGCATTCCCTTGTCTTTGGATTGACGTGCTGATTCCGCTGTTTGCGGATTTTGTGGAGTGGAGAAGAGCTTGGTACGAGCGTGTGGCAGTCTTCCGCTGATGACTTGACGCATAACAACCCCCTTACGATGACGCTACCCCTACTGTCATTTGCAACCAGCGCTCGTAGCACTAAGCGCTCGACTTTGATTCTTGCCTCGGGGCTGAGAAAGCTGTC
>CAYMJW010000168.1:0-5098 GCA_964390455.1 uncultured Methyloceanibacter sp.
CCGCGCACGATGTTTCCGTGGGGATCGCGCTTCGTCATCATGCGCCAGGCCGTCTCGGCGGAAACGTAGGCGGGACGGGGCTCAAGCCCGCAAGCCTCCTCGATGCGCGCCCACAGCTTCCGGATCGCGCGGAACTTGGCGATCGTGAGAAATTGGTCCTGGTCGGCGGCGAGCCGGAAATAGATCATGCGGCGCGCGTCGTCGAGCGCGATGCCGCTCAGCTCGAGCGCGCGGAGATAAGCGACAGCGCTTGCAAGCGCGAAGGCAAGCTCCTGCGCCTCCGAGCCGCCGGCAGCATGGACCACCCTGCCATCGGCAGCCGCGAAGGGGCCGGCGAAGCCTTGGTTCGCGAGATCGGACACAATCGCGCCTAACAGCGCCGCGATGTCCTTCCAGGGAAGGGGGCTCGCGCCCACCAGGGCAATGGCGCCGAGCGGATCGAGGCCGAAGCGGATGGTCGTGGCTTGCGGCGCGATGGCGCGCGCCTTGACCAGAGTGGCGAGGAGGCCCGCGGCGTCTTTCGATTGAAGGCCGAGGTCGAGATCGACGGCGATGCCGGCATCGAGATAGACCTCGTCGAGCAGGGTACTGATCGCGGCGCCGTTGGCGGCAAGCGCATAGCCATGATCGCCGACGGCGCCTTCGAACACGAGCGCGACGCCATTCGCGCCATTGTTTAGATCGTCGAGGATTTGCGCGTTGGCGGCCTTTGCGTCGGCGTGGTCGATCCGTTGCGTCACGCTCCACGGAAGGCCGGCGGCACGGCCTCGAATCGGCTTCGCTCCTTGCGCGCGGGGGTAGAGCGGCTCGACAGGAATGCCGTCATAGGTCTTCGATTTGAGCGCGGCGAAGGGCGTGGCCCTCAGCGCCTCTTCGACGAGCGCCTTCCATGCCGCCTCATCGGCGGGCGGGAAGTCCCCGGCCAAGGAAAGTTCCACCATTTCCGTCAAGCTCTAAGCGGTTCTCGCCCCCTCCTAGCATGAAGGCGAAGCCGCACGGAAGCCGGGGCCCGCTTCTCTTTGCGACGCGGCGATGCAGCGGCTAAAGTGCCAGCGGGAATCGAGGAGAGCACGACATGGCGAAGCGCAAGGCCGCGCCGAAACAGGACTTGGAGCAGAGCGAGGCGCCGGCGGAAGCCCCCGAGGACAGCGTCTATATCGGCAAGAGCGTCAAGCCCGAGTTCATCTATCTCAGGCTCGCCAACCGCCATGGGCTCATTACCGGCGCGACCGGCACGGGCAAGACCGTCACGCTGCAAGGCTTGGCCGAGGGCTTCTCCGCCCATGGCGTGCCGGTGTTCTGCGCCGACGTCAAAGGCGATCTGTCGGGCGTGGCGGAAACCGGAGAGCCCAAATCCTGGATCGAGGCGCGGGCCAAGGAGATCGGCTTCACGCCCGAGTTCCAGGCCTACCCCGTGATCTTCTGGGATCTGTTCGGCGAGCAGGGGCACCCGATCCGTGCGACCGTCTCGGACCTCGGGCCGTTGCTCCTGTCGCGGCTGATGGATTTGAGCGAGGCGCAAGAGGGCGTGCTCAACATCGCCTTCAAGATCGCAGGCGACGAAAAGCTTCCGCTGATCGATCTCAAGGATTTGCAGTCGCTGTTGGAGAACCTCGCCGCGCGCGCCGGCGAACTCACCACGAAATACGGCAACGTCACCAAGGCTTCAGTGGGCTCGATCCAGCGCTCGTTGCTCGTGCTGGAGCAGCAGGGCGCCGCGCACTTCTTCGGCGAGCCCGCGCTGAAGATCTCCGACCTGATGCGGACCGCACGCGACGGGCGCGGCTATATCAGCGTGCTCGCCGCCGATAAGTTGATGGAGTCGCCGCGCCTCTATGCGACGTTCCTCCTCTTCCTGCTGTCGGCGCTGTTCGAGAAGCTCCCCGAGGTCGGCGATCCCGACAAGCCGAAGCTCGTGTTCTTCTTCGACGAGGCGCATCTCCTGTTCAAGGATGCGCCCAAGGCGCTGCTCGAGAAGGTCGAGCAGGTGGTACGGCTGATCCGCTCGAAAGGCGTCGGCGTCTATTTCGTGACGCAGAATCCGCTCGACATTCCCGACACCGTGTCGCGCCAGCTCGGCAATCGCATCCAGCATGCGCTTCGCGCGTTCACGCCGATGGAGCAGAAAGCGGTGAAGGCCGCGGCCACGACCTTCCGCAAGAACCCGAACATCGACACCGAGCGGGCGATCATGGAGCTCGGCATCGGCGAGGCGCTCGTCTCGACGCTCGACGCCAAGGGCCAGCCGAGCATGGCCGAACGCACTTTGGTCAGGCCACCGAATTCGCGCGTCGGCCCGATCACCGAGGCGGAACGGAAGGCCGTCATCAATGCGAGCCCGGTCGAGGGCGTGTACGAGGAAACGGCCGAGCGCGAGTCCGCCCATGAGATGTTGCAGAAATGGTCGGAAGAGCGCGCCGAGGCTGCGGCCAGCGAGGCCGAAGAGAAAGCCGCTACGAAGAAATCGGCAAGCGGCTCGCGCAGCGACGGGTTCTGGACGACACTCGGCAAGACAATCGTCAGGACCGGCGTGCCGATGGCGACGCGCGTTCTCGAAAATGCTCTGAAGAGCCGCACGCGCAAAGGCGGATAAGGACTAAGCGGGCCCGCATGCGGCAAGGTCAGCGTCATGCTCACGCTTGACGGCATCACGCTGCGGCTTGGCGGCCATCTTGTGCTCGACCGGGCTACGGCCTCGCTTCCGCCCAAGGCCCATGTCGGTCTCGTCGGGCGTAACGGCGCCGGCAAATCGACGCTGCTCAAAGTGATCGCCGGGGTTTACGAGACCGACGAGGGGAGGGTGGAGACGCCTTCGGGCACGCGTATCGGCTATGTCGCGCAGGAAGCGCCGGGCGGTACTGCCACGCCCTTCGAGACTGTGCTCGCCGCGGCGGAGGAACGCGCCGCGCTGCTTGCGGAAGCCGAACATGAAAAGGACGCGCATCGCATTGGCGAGATCCACGAGCGGCTCAATGTGATTGATGCCCACGGGGCGCCGGCGGGGGCGGCGCGCATTCTCGCCGGTCTCGGTTTTCCGGAAGCCGCGCAGCATCAGCCGCTCGACAGTTTTTCGGGCGGCTGGCGCATGCGGGTCGCTCTCGCAGCACTCCTCTTCGCCGAGCCCGAACTCCTGCTGCTCGATGAGCCGTCGAACCATCTCGATCTCGAGGCGGCCGTGTGGCTCGAATCGTTCCTCAAGGACTATCGCGGGAGCCTTATCGTGGTCAGCCACGAGCGCGATCTCCTCAACAATGTCGCCGATCATTTGCTGCATCTCGAGCGTGGCGGGCTCACGCTCTATCGCGGCAATTACGACTCTTTCGCGCGCCAGAGGGCCGAGCGGGCGGCTGAGATGGAGGCGGCACGTGGCCGCCAGGAGGCGAAGGCCAAGAAGCTGCAAGCCTATGTCGATCGCTGGCGCTACAAGGCGCACACGGCACGGCAGGCGCAGAGCCGTTTGAAGGCGCTCGAAGCGATGGAGCCGATCGCCGCCGCTCTCCACGACCCGTCCGTCTCGTTCGATTTTCCGAACCCGAAGGAGCTGAAGCCCCCTCTGATCGTGCTCGAAGGCGTTTCCGTCGGCTACGTCCCCGGCAGTCCGGTGCTGTCGCGGCTCAACTTACGCATCGACCCCGACGACCGCCTCGCGCTGATCGGCCGGAACGGCAACGGCAAGACGACATTCGCGCGCCTGCTCGCAGGCCAATTGCGGCCCGAGACGGGGAGCGTTGGGGCATCGGGCAAATTGCGGGTCGGCTATTTCGCCCAGCACCAGATCGAGGAACTGATCGCGGACGATACGCCGCTGCAGCACATGGAGCGCCTGCTGCCGGGAGCTGCGCCCAGCGCGGTCCGCGCGCAGCTCGGCCGGTTTGGGTTTTCCGGCGACAAGGCTGGCGTCGAGGTGCGCCAGCTTTCGGGCGGCGAGCGGGCGCGGCTTTCGCTCGCGCTCATCACCAGGGACGCCCCGCATATCCTGATCCTCGACGAGCCGACCAACCATCTCGACATCGATGCGCGCGATGCGCTGGTCGAGGCGCTCGCCGATTTCGCAGGTGCCGTGGTCGTCGTCAGCCACGACCGTCATCTGCTCGGGCTGATCGCCGACCGCTTGCTTCTTGTTGACGAAGGCACGGCGAAGGAGTTTGACGGCACTCTCGACGACTATCGCCAGAGCGTTCTCGCGAGCGCAAAGGCTCAGGCGGCCGGCGGCAGGAAATCCGACAAGACAGAACAACGCGAGAGCGACCGGCGCCTCGCGGCTGAGGCGCGCGAGCGGCAACAGGCCTTACGCAAACTAGCCTCGCGTGCGGAGGCCGAGTTGAACCTTCTATGGCAGAAGCGCGCTGAGATCGATGCGCTGCTTGCGGCCCCGAACAGAAATGGCGGACCCCCGGTCAGCGAACTGATGAAGACCCGCGCCGAAATCGAGCGCGAGATCGCGAGCGCCGAGCATCGCTGGCTCGAAACGAGCGAGGAAGCGGAACGCGCCAAGCGCGAGGCGCAAGGCGCGCGGCAGGGCTAGCGGAGTCAGGCGAATCGCCCGCTACGCGGGCGCGAGCGCCATCATCTCCTCGACGTGATCCCAGTTGACGAGATTGTCGAACCAGGCCTCGAGATATTTCGGCCGCTCGTTGCGATAGTCGATGTAGTAGGAGTGCTCCCACACGTCGCAACCGAGCAGCGGCCAGCCGCCGTGAACGAGCGGGTTCTCGCCGTTCGGCGTCTTGGTCACTTCGAGCTTGCCGTTCTTGATCGAAAGCCAGCACCAGCCCGAGCCGAACTGGGTCTTGCCGGCCTCGATGAAGTCGTTGCGGAATTTGTCGAAGCCGCCGAGGTCGCGGTCGATGAGCGCAAGCACCGCGCCCGGAACCTTCTTGCCGCCGCCGCCCTTCTTCATCCACGGCCAGAAATGGATGTGGTTGAAGTCCTGGCCCGCGTTGTTGAAGATGCCGGCGTTCTTGCCGAAGCTCGCCTTGACGATCTGCTCGAGCCCCATGCCCTCGAAGCCCGAGCCCGGCAGGAGCTTGTTCAGATTATCGACATAGGCCTTGTGGTGCTTGTCGTGGTGATAGCGGAGCGTCTCGGCCGACATGTA
>CAYMJW010000169.1:0-5070 GCA_964390455.1 uncultured Methyloceanibacter sp.
CGCGCGCGGCGCTCTTTCTTGCCAGCGACGAGGCGAGCTTCATCAACGGCGCGCACCTCTTCGTCGATAATTGCTTTACGGCGGTGTGAGCGGCCGCTTCAGTAAGAGCGCGACGCGAGGCGATTGAAAATCCGGTCGGGCGTGAGCGGAAGTTCGGCGAAGCGCACGCCGGTCGCGTCGGCGACAGCGTTGGCGATGGCCGGCGCCACGCAATTGATCGCGCACTCGCCTTGCGCCTTGGCGCCCAGTGGCCCGACCTTGTCGTAGGTGTCGGCGAAATAGACTTCGCTGCGCGGAACGTCGGCGAAAGCCGGGATGCGATAGTCTCTGAGCGCCGGGTTCACCATGGCGCCGTTCGCGTCGAACACCATCTTTTCGTAAAGCGCCCAGCCGAAGCCCATGGCGATCGCGCCGTCGATCTGGCCGCGGCACTGCATCGGGTTGATCAGTCTGCCGATATCGGCCGCATGCACGCTCTGCAACGGCATGATCTCGCCGGTGACGCGATGAACCGCGACGCGCACGCCCTGCACGTTGAAGCCGATCGAACGCGGCGAGAGATAGGCCTTGCGGATGACGTCGAAGCGATCCCCCTTCGCGGCGCCGATGGCGTAAATCTCGGCGAGCGTGACCTTGCGCTTGCCGCAGATGACCACGTCACCCTCAAGGCGGCAATCGTCGCGCGCGACGCCTGAATACCGACTCGCATAGTCGAGGATGATATCGCGGAGCGCGGCCGCGGCCTTCTCGACGGCTTGGCCGGCGACGACCGTCCCGGTGCTCGCGAACGTGCCCGTGTCGTAGGGCGTCTTGTCCGTGTCCCCATTGATAATGTCGATCCGGCTCGCGGCCGTATTGAGCACGGTCGCAGCAATCTGGCGGTGCGACGTCGTCGAGCCGTTGCCCATCTCGGTCGAGCCGACGGCAAGATCGTAACGCCCGTCCGACAGGAGTCGCATTTCCGCGCCCGACCGGTGTTCGGTCGGGGGGCCTGAATCGAGCATGGCGACGGCGACGCCCCTGCCCTCGAGCCATTCGTCGCCTTCGGGCTTCGACAGGCCGCGGCCGCTTGCGAGCGCCTTCTCGACCAGATCGAGACATTGGTCGATGCCATAGCTGCCGAACTCGACGTCGGAGGCTTCCTTCCAGATCGACTCGATGCGATCGGTCTCACGCACCTTGTTGATGCGCCTGATGGCGAAGGGGCTGATCCCAAGCGCGCGCGCCATATCGTCCATGGCGCATTCGAGCGCGAACGTCGTCTGGGTGGCGCCGTAGCCTCTGAATCCGCCGGCCGGAACCATGTTGGTATAGACCGCGTAGCCGTCGGCCTTCTTGTTCGGGCAGCGGTAGGCGGCGATCGGACTGCCGAGCGCCGCGGCCAGCGTCTCGCCGCCGTGATTGCCGTAGGCGCCGGTGTTGGAAACCACCCGCACTTGAATCGCCGTGAGCGTCCCGTCTTTCTTGGCGCCGAGCTTCACATGCACGATCATGGGATGGCGCGTGGTCGCGCCGATGAACTCTTCTTGCCGGGTGAACTCCCACATGACGGGGCGCCCCGTCGTGAGCGCGGCAAGCGCGCACAGGTCCTCCGACAGCATCTCCTGCTTGGCGCCGAAGCCGCCGCCGATGCGTTCGGTGAAAACGTGCACCTGCCGGTCGAACAGGCCAAACAGATAGCAGAGCTTCTGCTTGGCGATGAACGGCGCCTGCGAGCTCGTTCTCACGTGCAGGCGGCCATCCTCGCCCCGCCAGGCAATCGAGCCATGCGTCTCCAGATGCACATGCTGCGCCCGCGAGGTCGAATAGGTCATTTCGTGGATGGCGTCGGCCTCGTTGAAGCCCTGCTCGACATTGCCGAGCTCGCCATGAATATCGACATAGATATTGTCGCGATAGGCAACGCTCTTCTTCTCGTGCAGGATCGGCGCGTTGGGCTGCATGGCGAGCTCGGGGTCGAATACCGCGGGCAAAGGCTCGTAATCGACTTCGAGCAGGCGGCAGCCCTCCTCGGCCGCCCCTTCCGTCTCGGCCACGACCGCCGCGACCCTCTGGCCGACGAAGCGCACCACGTTGTCGAGCATGTAGGTGTCGTCGGGATCGACGAGGTGGTCTTCATGCGTTGCCGTGGAGTAGAGCTTGCGCGGCACGTCCTCCCAGGTGAAGATCGCGACCACCCCCGGCACGGCAAGCGCCTTGTCGCGCGTGATCGCCTTGATCCGCGCATGGGCATGCGGCGAGCGCAGCACTTTCAGGTGCAGCGCGTTCTCAACCGGCACATCGAGCGTGTAGCGCGCTTTGCCGGTCACGATCGCTTCCGCGAAGGGATTGCGCAAGCTTGCGCCGGCGCCGCACGCCTTGCCGGCCTTTCCTTCCTCCTCGACATTGACGATGCCATGAAGCGCGTCGTCGATGCTGTGATAGCCGGTGCAGCGGCAGAGATTGCCCTTGAGCATGCGCGGCAAGTCCTCGCGCGCGGCTCCATCGAAGGTCGCGGCGGTCATAATCATGCCCGCGGCGCAGAAGCCGCATTGAAAGCCTTGCGCGTCGAGAAAGGCCTGCTGCATGGGATGCAGTCTGCCGTCCTCGGCAAGCCCCTCGATGGTCGTGACGGCGCGGTTCTCTGCCCGATAGGCCGGAACGAGACAGCTGTGGAAGGGCACGCCGTCGAGCCACACGGTGCAGGCTCCGCAATCGCCCTGGTCGCAGCCTTTCTTCACGCCGAACCAACCATGCTCGCGCAAGAACGTCCTCAAGCACTGGCCGGGCGCGGGGTCCGCCGAAAGCTTCTTACCGTTGACGGTGAGGTTCATGTCAGGCGAGCTCGCTCCGAATTTGCTCGGCGTAGTAATAAGTCAGGTGACGCTTGTAGGCTGCCGAGCCGTGCACGTCGTCGAACCAGTCCGCATCTTGGATTTCCTTGCCGATGGCTTGGCGCAACGCTTCGGCCGACGGGAGGCGATCGAAGGAGAGCTGCATCGGGCGCGGCGTTGAAGCCGTGATGGTGAGCAAGAGGTCGGGCTTGTCCTTCGTCTGCGTGCCGATGAGGAGCGCGGCGGAGCGCCCGAGATGGGTCAGCGAAGAGCGGCGGAAGGCGAAGCGCTTGGTCAACGCGCGCGCCGGAATGTGGATGCTGCGCAAGAGCTCGCCCGGCACGAGCAAATTCTTGTGGTTGCCGGTGACGAAATCGAGCGCCGGAACTTTGCGCGGCTTCCCGCCTTGCGGCCACAGCGTGTAGGTCGCTTCGAGCGCCGTCGCGAGCGAGATCATCGCGCCCGCGGGCAGCGACATGCAAATGTTTCCGCCGACCGTCGCCGCGTTATAGATCTTGAACGACATCAGAAGCGCATGGCAGCACAGTTTCAGGAGTGGCGCTGCCGTCCACTCGGGAGGCGCCTGGAACCGCTCGAGCTCGGCGATGGTGCAGGTCGCCGCGATCTCAAGTCCATCTGCGGAGGCCGTAAGCGAAGGCCAATGCAGCGTCTCGAGATCGATCAAGGTATGGGTCGCGATTTGCGGCGTCGAGAACAGCCAGGTCCCCCCGGCGAGCCAGGCATAGCCCTCGCGCCACTCCGGAATATCGTCCGTGGATGTGGGCCGCTTGACCTCGGTGATCGTGTTCAAGTTCATAGCGGCTGCCTCGGCATCCGGATATCAATGTCGGGGCCGCACAATGCCCGATTCACGAGCGGGCGGATAGCGGCGCCCGCAATTTTGCTTTCGATAGGCTAATGATTATTTGCCCAGAGCCGGTCATGGCGGGACATCGGGCATCGGCCCCTTGGAGCGAGGAATGAGCGCAACAGACCCCGCACCGCAACCAGCCGGCAAGGGCCGATGAGGGTCGCCGCGATCATCCTTGCGGCGGGACGCTCCTCGCGCATGGCGCCGCGCAACAAGCTGCTCGAAACGGTCGGCGAACGATCGGTCATTTCCCGCGTCGCCGAGGCCGCGATCGCAAGCGGTGCTGATCCAATCATCGTGGTCACCGGGTACGATGCTCCGCGCATCGCAGAGGCGCTGCGCGGCCTCGAAGTCAATCTTGTTCACAACGCCGATTTCGAAGCGGGCTTGAGCACATCGCTCCGCGCAGGTCTTGCCGCGCTGCCCGCGAATGTCGACGGCGCGCTCGTTCTGCTCGGCGACATGCCGTTCGTCGAGGCAAGCGACCTCGCGGCCCTGATGGCGGTCTTTGCGACCAGGGACCGCGATTCCATCTGCCTCCCCGTTCGTCACGGCAAATGGGGCAACCCGGTCTTGTGGGGCGCGGCCTACTTTCCCGAGATGATGCGCCTCACGGGCGACGCCGGGGCGAAGCGGCTGCTCGAAGTGCACCGGGAGCGCGTGACGGAAGTCGAGGCCTCCTCGGACGGCGTTTTCGCCGATCTCGACACTCTCGCCGACTTTGCGCGTCTCAAGCCGCGACCGGAAGGCTAGGACGCGTCGTCACACGAGATTCCACAGCAGCGCGATCTCGATCAGATAGGCGAGCACGAGGAGGAGCGGCATGATCGCCACGAGCCAGCGCGGCTGGTTCTCCGGAAACAGCCAGGGACGGAAGGCCCAAACGGCAAGCGGGATCAACGGCCACGTCGTCACCGCAACCGACAGCGCATTGCCGATGAACGTGGCAACCGCCGGATTGAGGGCTTGGAGATGCGGATTGAGAAAGCGAATCTCCAGCATCACGACCGGAAACAGCGTCAGCAGAATAAGGCTGGCCGTCTTCCACCTGTTGGGCTGCTCTCCCGTCGCGGGATCGCTCGGGACCCATCCCGGAAACGCCGTGTCCACGCGCTGGGCGTGGAAGCCCCGAACCAGGTCTTCGCTTTCCTTGAGGATGGCGGCACGCGCGTCGGACTTCAGCCAGGCGTCGAGATGCGCCGCCGAATCGAAGCGCAACACAGTGGTCCAGCCGGTCTCGTTGGCTTCCGGCGGCTGGACGAATGAGCCGATATAGCCGGGATAGGTGGCCTGGACTTTTGCGATGCGGTCGGCCCAGGCGCGATAGGCCGCTTCCTTGCCGGGCTTGATGTCGGTCACCATCACCATGGTGACGCCGTGGCGCAC
>CAYMJW010000170.1:0-3519 GCA_964390455.1 uncultured Methyloceanibacter sp.
TTGCGCTTGCGCTCGCCATCATCGCGATGAAGCTTCGCTACGGCTGAGCGTGCCCTCACCCCGCGCCCGCGAGAGGGCGCGGGACGCACCGTCTCGAAGGGTGCGCTGTTCTTTTTTCTGCTCTCCCCTTGTGGGAGAGCACGCGAGCGCATTTTCGCGCTCGCGGTGAGGGGTAAGCCGCGAAGCGGCGTCGAACCCCCTCACCCGTCCCGCCATGCGACTTGCGCAGAGCTACGCTCGCGCAAGATCGCGGCGGCAAGCCCCTCGGGTCAAGCCCGAGGGCAGGCTCTCTCCCACGAGGTGAGAGGGGAACCGAGCGCTCCTCAGCATGAGGGCGTTGGTGAGCGAGCGCGCGCTAAAGGTCAGCGCCGGGCTCAACGACGAACGGATCGATGACCCTTAGCCCATCGAGATCTTGACCGTGATTCAGATCCTCGGTCAGGAGATAGTCGCATTCGGCGATGCGAGCCGCGGCGACAATCAGGCAATCCCACCAATTGAATCCATAGCGGTCCTGCGTGTGCCATGCCGCAAGCATGACCGTCCCATCGAGGGCCACGGGATGCCAAGCAAGGAAGTCTTGGAGGTAAGCGCGTGCTTGCGCCCCCTTGAGTTTATTCTTCGAAGTCAACACCGCATAGCTTTCGGAGAGCACTTGATAGCTCAACCGCCCGGTTTCGGCGTCCCAGAGGTGCTGAAGCCAAAGAGCTGCACGGCGCTGCTTCTCGACGTCAACCACGTCGCGCGCGTAGATCAGGACGTTGCTATCGACGAACACGCTTCCGGTCATGAATCTCATCGCGCGTGGGAAGCTTTTCGCCAGGCTTCCTGAAAGCGAAGGGCTTCCCTGCCATGAACCGGCGGCGCGCGGCCTCGTAGTCGGTTTCGTGCCTCATGCGCTCTTCCAGAAGGTCGCTTAGGAACCTCGACAGACTTTTGTCGTGCTCGGCCGCCTTGATCCGCGCCCAGCGAGCCACGGCCTCCTTGAGGGTGATGGTAACATTCTTCATGACACGAATTTAGTGTTTTCGTGTCTTCGTGTCAATCGATCAGCTTCAGCCACTCGTCTTCGGTGAGAACTTTGACGCCGAGGTCCTTGGCGTCTTTCAGCTTCGAGCCGGCGCCGGGGCCTGCGACCACATAGTCGGTCTTCTTCGAGACCGAGCCCGCCACCTTGGCGCCGAGGCGCTCGGCACGGGCCTTCGCCTCGGATCGGGTCATCCGCTCGAGCGTGCCGGTGAACACGACAGTCTTGCCGGAGATGGGCGATGCGTGATCGACCGCTTCGAGCGGCTCAGGCGTCACTTCTTTGAGAAGCTCCGCGACAACGGTCACGTTGTGGGGCTCGGCGAAGAAATCGGCGATGGAAGCCGCGACCGTCGGGCCGATGCCCTCGATGCTGTCGAGCTCGGTGAAGGCTTCGCTCTCGCGCCCCTTGGCTGCGGCACGCATGCTCGTCTTGAACCGCTCGATCGAGCCGTAATTGCGCGCAAGAAGCCGCGCCGTCGTCTCGCCGACATGCGGAATGCCGAGGGCATAGATGAAGCGGTCGAGCCGGATATTGCGGCGCGCATCGATGGCGTCGAACAACTTGCTTGCCGAGGTCTCGCCCCAGCCCTCGCGCTCCGCGAGCTTGCTGCTTGCGCGCTTGTCGCGCACGCGCAGCGTGAAGATGTCGGGCGGCGACTGGATCAGGCCGTCGTCGTAGAACGACTTGATGTGCTTCTCGCCGAGGCCCTCGATGTCGAAGGCGTTGCGCGAGACGAAGTGCTTGAGGCGCTCGACCCTCTGCGCCGGGCAGATGAGCCCGCCGGTGCAACGCCTGACCGCATCCTCCTTGCCGGTGTTGGGATTGATCTCGCGCGAGGCGTGACTTTTGCAGACCGGGCAGACGGTCGGAAAGTCGAATCGTTTCGCGCCCTTAGGCCGCTTTTCTTTAACCACGCCGAGAATTTGCGGAATGACGTCGCCGGCGCGCTGGAGGATGACGGTATCGCCGATCCTGACATCCTTCCGCGCGATCTCGTCCTCGTTGTGGAGGGTCGCGTTCTGCACCACGACGCCGCCGACCGTGACCGGCTCGAGCTTGGCGACGGGGGTCAGCGCGCCGGTGCGGCCGACTTGAATCTCGATGTCACGCAGGATCGTTGTCGCCTTCTCGGCGGGAAATTTGTGGGCGACGGCAAAGCGCGGCGAGCGCGAGACGAAGCCGAGCCGCTCCTGAAGATCGAGCCGGTCGAGCTTATAGACGATGCCATCGATATCGTAGTCGAGCCCGGCGCGCCCGCTTTCGATATCGCGGTAGGTTGCGAGCATCTCCTCCACAGAGCGGGTGAGCCTCATCAGCGGATTCAGGGGAAAGCCCCAGGCGCGCATCAGCTGATAGACGTCCCATTGCGTCTCGGCCGCGAAGCCGCCTTCCACCTCCCCCCAGCCATAGGCGAAGAAGCGCAAAGGCCGCTTGGCGGTGATGGCGGGATCGAGCTGACGCAGCGAGCCGGCTGCGGCGTTGCGCGGATTGGCGAAGAGCCGGTCTCCCGCTCGCGCCTGTTCCTCGTTCATACGCTGGAACGCCGCGCGGCTCATATAGATCTCGCCGCGGAGCTCGAACGGATCGGGGAAGCCGCGCGATTTGATCGTCTTGGGGATGTCGGCGATGGTGCGGACATTGGCGGTCACGTTCTCGCCCTCATAGCCGTCGCCGCGCGTCGCGCCTTGGACGAGCTTCCCGCCTTCGTAGCGGAGCGTGATCGAGAGCCCGTCGATCTTCGGCTCCGCGGTGAAGGCGAGCCCATCGATCGTGTCGAGGCCGAGAAAGCGGCGGATGCGCTCAAGGAAGTCGCGCAAACCCTCCTCGTCGAACACGTTGCCGAGCGACAGCATCGGCACGCGATGGGCGACCTTGCCGAAGGCTTCGACGGGCGCCGCACCGATCTTCAGCGACGGACTGTCGTCGCGCACGAGATGCGGAAAGCGCGCCTCGATCGCCTCGTTCCGCGCCCTCAAGCCATCATATTCGGCGTCGGAGATTTCGGGCTGGTCTTTGCGGTAATAGAGCTCATCGTGACGCGCGATCGCCGCGGCAAGCCGGGCAAGCTCAGACGCCGCCTCGACCTCGTCGAGCGCGCTGACGGCCTTGTCTTCCAGGGAGGGCCGGGTCCCGGTCTTCTTCTTGCTTGTCTTGGGCTTGCTCATTCTCGTGCATCACGCCGTTCGCTTCATCAGTTGCTCGGCGGCTTTCCGCGCCTCATCGGTAATGGTCTGGCCGGCGAGCATACGCGCGATCTCCTCGCGACGCTGTTCGCCTTCGAGCACCGCGACCCGGGTCGCCATGGCCTCGCCCCCCTTCCCGCGCACGGGCTCCTTGGCGATCAGGAGATGGCCGCTCGCGACGGCCGCAACTTGCGGCGCATGCGTCACGGCCAGGATCTGGACGTTCGCCGCAAGCCGCGCCAGGCGCTCGCCGACGGCAGCCGCGGTCGCCCCGCCGACGCCGGCGTCGGCCTCGTCGAAGATGAG
>CAYMJW010000170.1:3619-5056 GCA_964390455.1 uncultured Methyloceanibacter sp.
AGCGCAAACAGCCGCTCCTCGGCGCGTTCCAGCGCTTCGGGCTCAAAGGCGGTCGCCGCGAGCGCCGCCTCGACCCGGCTTTGCGCGGCATTCGTCTCTTCGAGCACGCGCGCAATCGCGGCGGCGACGGGGCCGAGCAGGTCGGGGGCCACAGAGGCCTGGCGCTCGATCCGGCGGAGAGCGGCGGCAAGCCGCGCGCCGTTCGTCCCCTCCCCGCGCAGCGCATCGAGCGTGTCGGCAAGCTCGGCCGCGAGCTTCTCCGCATTCATCATCAGTTGGCGGCGTGAGGCGAGCGCCTCCTCTTCGCCCGCTTGCGGATTGAGGACGCGAAGTTCCTCGAGCGCGTGGCTGAGATAGCCGGCATTGGCCAGAGAGGCGGCGATCTCGTTCTCGTGGCGAGATCGCTCGGCCTCGGCACGCTGCCAGGCAGCATAGGCTTCCGCCACGCGCCCCACCTCGCCGCCGAGACCGCCGAAGGCATCGACGAGATCGCGGTGGCCGCTCGGATCGATCAGCGCGCGGTCGTCATGCTGGCCGTGGATCTCGACCAGCGACTGGCCCGCGGCACGCAGGAGCTGCACGCTGACGCTCGTGTCGTTGATGAAGGCGCGGCTTCTGCCGTCCGCCCCTTGCACGCGCCGCAAGATCAGCGTGGTCTCCGGCTCGAGGCCGTTTTCGGCCAGCAGCGCCAGGACCGGGTGGTCGCGGGAAAGAGCGAAGATGGCCGTCACTTGGCCCTGGCTCGCGCCGCGCCGCACCAGCGCGGCATCGCCCCTGCCGCCAAGCGCGAGCGAAAAGGCATCGAGCAGGATCGATTTGCCGGCGCCGGTCTCGCCGGTCAGCGCCGACAGGCCCGCACCGAATTCGAGATCGAGTTTGTCGATCAGGACGATGTCGCGGATCGACAGGGCCTCTAGCATGGCGCGCCGGTCAGGTTTGTCCGCTGGTTCCCCGCCAGGTCCGGGTGATCCAGGACCCTTCGTGCTCCTGCGGCTTGAGACCTTGCTTCCCGAGAAGCCCGTAAGCGTGGCGGTACCACTTGCTCTCCGGAAAGTTATGCCCGAGCACGGCCGCGGCCGTCTGGGCCTCGTTGATGATGCCCAACGCCATATAGGCCTCGGTCAGGCGCATCAAGGCCTCTTCCACCTGCTCGGTCGTCTGGAAGTCGGTGACGACGGTGCGGAAGCGGTTGATCGCCGCGAGGAAGTTGTTGTGGCGGAGATAGTAGCGGCCGACCACCATCTCGTTCGCCGCAAGCAAATCGCGCAAGATCCGCGCCCTGTTGGTCGCGTCGGCCGCATAGCGCGATTGGGGATAGCGCTGGAGGAGCGTGTCGTAGGCCGCAAGCGCCTTGCGAGCATTGGTCTGGTCGCGTTTCGGATCGAGCACGCGGTCGTAAAAGGACATGGCGATGATGTTCTGGGCGAGGTCCGATTC
>CAYMJW010000171.1:0-5026 GCA_964390455.1 uncultured Methyloceanibacter sp.
CCGACGAGGCTTCCTACATCACCGGCGCCGCCCTCAATGTCGATGGCGGCATGGCGACCACGCTCTGAACCACCTTGCCCGTCATTGCCGGGCTTGATCCCCGGATCAAGTCCGGGGACAGGCTCCGGCAATCCATTCCATTGGCGCTTCGTCTTGCTGAAACGAAACGGCATGGATGCCCGGATCAAGTCCGGGCATGACGAACGGTGCGGGCTGTGCCTCAAGTTTCAATTCCTCACCCTGAGGAGGGCCGAAGGCCCGTCTCGAAGGGTGAGGCCAGATGCAAGCGCGTGCGTGCTTCGAGACGCGCTCCTTCGGAGCGCTCCTCAGCATGAGGAGGTTCGTCGCGCGTTAAAGGCGTGACGGCGGCATCATGGTCTCCTCGATGATCTCGTCGACCACGGCCATCAGCGCCGCCTGCTCGGTGCCGCCGAGCGTCTTCACCGCCTCATAGCGCGCAAGCTGCCGGTCGGCGCTCGTGCCGCGTTTGACGATGGTGCGGGCATGGGTCATCTCGGCCTCGCAGCCGAAATGGGCGGCGTCCTCGGCCACGAGCGCGAACAGCTCCTCGAGCAGATCGGCGAAGGGCACGATCTCGCCCTTGCCGAAATCGACCATGCCCTGCTCGATGCCGTAGCGCTGCGCCCGCCAGCGGTTCTCGCGCACGAGCAGGGTCGGGTAATGGCGCCAGCGCTGGTTCTGCCGGCGCAGGCGATAGAGCATGCGCAAGATGCAGAGATAGAGCGCGGCGATGGCAATGCTGTCGTCGACGAGCGGGCAGATATCGGTGACGCGCATTTCGAGCGTGGGAAAACGCGCCGAGGGGCGTAAGTCCCACCACAGCTTGGTCGCATCCTGGATCAGCCCGGCATTGACGAGAAGCTCGAGCGTCCGAGCGTATTCGCTCCAGCTTGCGAATTGATGCGGGATGCCGGTGCGGGGGAGCTCGTCGAACACCGCCAGGCGATAGGACTTCAGTCCCGTCGGCGCGCCTTGCCAGAAGGGCGAGGAGGTTGAAAGCGCCAAAAGATGCGGCAGGAAATAGACGGCCTGGCCGAGCAGGTCGATCCTGAGATCTTCATCCTCGATGCCGACATGCACGTGCATGCCGCAAATCACGAGCCGCCGCGCGACATGCTGGAGGTCCTGGGCCAGTACGTTGTAGCGCTCCTTGTCGGTGTGATGCTGGCTCTGCCATTGGGCGAAAGGGTGGGTCGAGGACGCGATCGGCGCCAGCCCGAACTCACCCGCGATCTGGCCGACCGTGCTGCGGAGATGGACGAGCTGGTCGCGCGCCTCCTGCATCGATGAGCACACGCGCGTGCCGACCTCGATCTGCGAGCGTAAGAACTCGGGGCTGACCTGCCCGCGCAGAGCCTCCTCGCATTTGGCGAGCAGCGCCGGGGGCTGTTCCTGAGCGAGGTCGCGCGTGTTGCGATCGACGAGGAGATATTCCTCCTCGATGCCGATGGTGAAGCTTGGTTCCTTGATCGCCATGGCGCGCATGGTGGCACAAAGCGGAAGACGATGGGTAGGGCTTACGGGATCTGTCCGACCAGGCGGGCGACGGCGACGCCGACGAGATAGGCAACGGCAGCGGCGGTGATGCCGATAAAGAATGTCTCCAGCCCGGCCCGCCACCACGGCAGCGGCGACCACCGGCTCCTGAGCGAGCCGATCGCGAAAAAGGTGACGCCGGTCATGAGAGTCGACGCAAAGACCGCGCCTTGGTTGCCGGCGACGAACGGCAGAAGTGGGATCGTGCCGCAGATCAGAAAGGCAAAGAAGGTCATCAGAGCCGCCCGCGCCGGTGAGCGGCTGATGGGCGGCAGTCCGTGCTCCTCGGTCATCATCGTGTCGACCCAGCGCTCGCGCTTGCTGGTGATGACATCGACGGCGCTGTCGAGCGCCTCGCCCGTGAAGCCCTTTGCCGCGAAGATCTGGCGGATCTCCTCGCGCTCGCCGTCCGGCGCAAATTCGACATGCCGCTCTTCCATCCGCCGCACCTGCTCGTATTCCTCGATCTCGGCCTTGGTGCCCGAGTAGTTGCCTGCCGCCATGGAAAAGCCGTCGGCAAACAGGTTCGCCGCGCCGAGGATGAGGAGCGCCTTGGTGGAGAGTTCGGCGCCCACCACCCCGGCCACCACGGCGAAGGTCGTCACGGTGCCGTCGATGCCGCCATAGACCCAATCGCGGAGATAGCTGACGCGCGGGCCTTGGCGGAGGCGCTTGGCGATGTCGCGCGGGTTATGGCCGTGTTCGAGGTGGCGGGGGTCCATGCGAGCTCCGTTGCCGCGCGTTAAGAGATATGTGGCATGGTCGAAAGCGGCAGGCAATTAAGCCCGGCGCCTAGCCAGGGTTCCGCCAATCGCCTATATAGCGGTCACTTTTCAAGGAGAGCCGAGATGGCGCCGCGATGGAGTCCAGATAGTTGGCGCTCGAAGCCGATCGAGCAGGTCCCGGTCTATCCCGACCGGGGGGCGCTCGATGAGGTCGAGAAGCAGCTCGCCACCTTCCCGCCGCTCGTGTTCGCGGGCGAGGCGCGGGAGCTTAAGGCGAAGCTTGCGCGCGTGTCCGAGGGCGAGGGGTTTCTGCTCCAGGGCGGCGACTGCGCCGAGAGCTTCGCCGAGCATCGCGCCGACACCATCCGCGATTTCTTCCGCGTGTTCCTGCAGATGGCGGTGGTGCTGACCTATGCCGGCGGCTCGCCGGTGGTGAAGGTCGGCCGCATCGCCGGCCAGTTCGCCAAGCCGCGCTCGGCGCCGTTCGAGACGATCGGCGGCAAGGAGCTGCCGAGCTATCGCGGCGACAACATCAACGGCATCGAGTTCACGGAAGCGGCGCGCACGCCCGATCCGCAGCGCCTGCTGATGGCTTACCGGCAGTCGGCCGCGACGCTCAATCTGCTGCGCGCGTTTGCCCAAGGCGGCTACGCCAATCTCGAGCACGTGCATCGGTGGAATCTCGGCTTCGTCAAGGACAGCCCGGCCGGTCACCGTTACGAGGAGTTGGCCCAGCATATTGCCGAGACCTTGCGCTTCATGCGCGCGTGCGGGCTCAACGCCGACAACACGCCGCAGCTCCGCACCACGAGTTTCTATACCAGCCACGAGGCGCTTCTGCTCGGCTACGAGCAGGCGTTCACGCGGGTCGATTCGACCTCGGGCGATTGGTACGCGACCTCGGGGCATATGCTGTGGGTGGGCGACCGCACGCGTGAGCTCGACCATGCCCATATCGAATATCTGCGCGGCATCAAGAATCCGATCGGCGTCAAGATCGGGCCGAGCCTCGCGCCGGAGGGGCTGCTCACGCTGATCGACGTGCTCAACCCGCAGAACGAGGCGGGGCGGCTCACGCTGATCTGCCGCTTTGGCGCCGACAAGGCCGGCAAGCATCTGCCGGGCCTCATCCGCGCGGTCAAGCGCGAGGGCAAGCGCGTGGTGTGGGCGTGCGATCCCATGCACGGCAACACCATCAAGGCGGGAAGCGGCTACAAGACGCGGCCGTTCGATCTCATCCTAAGGGAAGTCGAGTCCTTCTTCGACATCCACCGCAGCGAGGGGACCCATGCCGGCGGCATTCATGTCGAGATGACCGGGCAGAACGTGACCGAATGCGTGGGCGGGGCGAAGGCCGTCACCGAGACCGACCTCTCGGACCGCTACCATACCCACTGCGATCCGAGGCTTAATGCCGACCAGTCGCTCGAACTCGCCTTCATCATGGCCGAGAGGCTGAAGCGCGAGCGGGAGGGCAGGCCGGAGCCCGAAATCTCGATTGCCGCCGGCGAGTAGGCCAAAGGAATATCCTGGCAAGGCTGGCGCCGGGCGATCCGACCTTCGGCTGTCATGCCCGCGAAGGCGGGCATCCAGTCGGCGCCGGTCTCAGTTGTCTCTAACAGTGTCAAGGGTTACTGGATTGCCCGGTCAAGCCGGGCAATGACAATCTCATGACCAAGGCGATCAAAGACAGTTTCAAGCTTGCGCTCGCGCAGCTCAACCCGGTTCTGGGCGATCTCGCGGGCAATGTGAAAAAGGCCCGGAAAGCGCGTGCGAAGGCGGCCGAAGGGGGCGCTGATCTCATCGCGTTCACCGAGCTTTTCCTGACCGGCTATCCACCTGAGGATCTCGTGCTAAAGCCCGCGTTTCAAAAGGCGGCGCGCGAGGCGTGCGAGATGCTCGCGAGCGACACCGGGGACGGCGGACCGGCAATGCTCATGGGCCTGCCGTGGGGCGAGGGGTCTGCGGTCTACAATGCCGTTGCGCTGCTCGACGGCGGCCGCGTCGAGGCCGTGCGCTACAAGCACAATCTCCCGAATTACGGCGTGTTCGACGAGAAACGCGTGTTCGCGCCGGGCCCGTTGCCCGAGCCAATCGCGTTCAGGGGCGTGAAGCTCGGCGTGCCGATCTGCGAGGATATCTGGACGCCCGATGCGTGCGAGGCCCTTGCGCGTGAGGGCGCGGAGCTTCTGATCGTGCCCAACGGCTCGCCCTACTGGATCGGCAAGCAGGAGGTCCGCTACGACGTGGCGAAGGAGCGCACCGCTGAAACCGGACTGCCGCTCGCTTACGTCAATCAGGTCGGAGGCCAGGACGAACTCGTCTTCGACGGCGCCTCGTTCGTGCTGAATGGCGATGGTGCGGTCGCGGTGCAGATGCCGGCCTGGGAGAAAGCTCTGGGTATCACCGAATGGCAGCGGATCAGCGGACAGTGGCGCTGCGCACCGGGAGAGATGGCTAAGATCGAGCGGGACGAGGCGGCGAACTACCTCGCCTGCGTCACGGGCGTTCGCGACTATGTCGAGAAGAACGACTTCCCCGGCGTGGTGCTTGGCCTGTCGGGCGGCGTCGATTCAGCGCTCTGTGCGGCGATCGCCGTCGATGCGCTCGGCGCCGGTCGCGTCTTTGGCGTCATGCTCCCTTACAAATACACGAGCAATGAGAGCATGAATGACGCGGCCGCGACGGCGGAAGCGCTTCACATCCGCCATGAGATCATGCCGATCCATGCCACGGTCGAGGGG
>CAYMJW010000172.1:0-1650 GCA_964390455.1 uncultured Methyloceanibacter sp.
GGGGATCGCCTCGGGACGTGCTTCGAGACGCGCCCTCGCGGCGAGCCGCTTCGGGCGCTCCTCAGCATGAGGACGTTCGTCAACCTCTCTAAAGGAGTCGCGAGCCGGTACCCCGGCGCGTCAGCAGGAAGGTCGGGCGGGACGGAAGCGCAGGTAGGTCTCATCCTCGGCATGCACCGGCAAGCGGGCGTCGAGCGCATAGAAGGTGTGTCTGCCGATCGGAAGCCCCTCGCGGTGCGCCCATTGCGGCAAGGTGCCGCCGCGCCTGTCCCGGACGATCACGGGATTGAGGAAATGCGTCGCGCCCGCCGTGGGATCCGGCATCTCGCCGAGAAGCACGGCATCGGCGATGCGCGCCGCGTCGCGGTAGCGCGCATCGTGCGGCGCGAGGTTCTCCATCTCGCTCCGCCGCGTCATCCACGGCTCGAACTGCCAGGGACGCATGACCACGTCCTTCACCGTACCGCCCCACTTGCCGATCCGCGCGCGATTGAGAATGACGTGAGCGACCGCGGCCTTGCCGATCTCAGTCTCGCCCGAGGCCTCGAAGACAAGGGTGCGAATTAGGTAATCGCGCGCCTCGCCGTCGATAGGGGGAAGCTCCTGGCCGGCCCCGGACAGAAGGGCATCGACACGGGCAAAGCGCATCGTGCCTTCGCCGGGTGGGGGCGAGAAGCAGCTTCCGGGATTTTCGAGCGCCGCGAAAGTCTGCGCCGAATGCCCCATGAGGTTTCCGATGAAGCCAAACGTAAAGACAAAGGACAAGAACCAGATCCGCAACGCACGTCTCCCCAACTACTGCGATGTGTTCGGGTCTAACGGGCCGGATTCGCGGGATGAACAGGGATGATTTTATGGCGATACGGTAGCGAACTTGGGATTAATTGCGGCAAGCTTAACCGCGAGGCGCCGGATTTCCGGCCGGGGTAACGTTAATAAGTATTAACGGGGCGCCGCACGAGGTCCCGAACCAGAAACAGACAGTCTGGGCGACCTGTCTGCCCTTGTCATATTCGTTGTGGCCACGCGTCGTCGGCAGTCATTGCGACTCGTCGTGCACAATGCGGATGGCGGCCTCCTCGAGCGCGGGGGGAACTTGCGGCTCGGCCGGCGCAAGCACGCGCCACAGGACGAAAAGGAACGCGGCCGTGAGGAGGAGGCGGTTCATGCCGCCCGCGGCTTCGCCGGCCGGGCGGCTGCGGCAACGAGCTCCGCGAGCCCTGCAACATTTCTGAGATGCGCAAGATGCGCGCGCTCGGCCTTGAGCGCGGTGAGAAACGCAACATGCCGGTTGAGATCGTAGGACCAGTGGCGACGGCGTCCGAGCAGTGCCTGCGCGCGGGTGCGTGCGGCGAGCCTCGCAACGATACGCTCCGTCGCGGAGACCCCGTCGTCTTCGATCTCATTTGGGGGAAGGGTGAGGAGCTTCGGCAGATCCCGCGCGCGGGAATAGCTCGCGGCCCCCGCCGCGATCATCGGGCCAAACACGCGTTGCGTGAGGCGCTGCGCGTGGCGTCGTGGCTCGTCTCGCTCCACCTCTCCGGTCGCACTGGACGCAGCGCCTGGCGGCGCGGCTGGTGCGAGGCTTTGCGCCGGTTCCGCTTTGCTCTCGATCTTCGGCATTCTGTTCAGCACCTTGAAGGCGAAGCG
>CAYMJW010000172.1:1750-4992 GCA_964390455.1 uncultured Methyloceanibacter sp.
GAAAGACGTGCGTGCTTCGAGACGCGCCCTTCGGGCGCTCCTCAGCATGAGGCTCCACGTGCGTGGGGCTTATTACTCTTCGAATTGGGAGTGCCTGGCGCGAAGCCTTCGGCTCGGTGAGGGCGGCCAAGACGTGGATGGCCGGGACCTGCCTACACTTCGCTTCGGCAAGGCAGGCAAGCCGGCCATGACGCGGATGGAGCGAGGGCTCTTCGGAGTGAAGCGGACGCTAGCCGCGCCACTTCACC
Source organism: uncultured Methyloceanibacter sp. (assembly GCA_964390455.1). GTDB lineage: Bacteria > Pseudomonadota > Alphaproteobacteria > Rhizobiales > Methyloligellaceae > Methyloceanibacter. The sequence goes on from CAYMJW010000172.1 coordinate 1,999, forward strand.
GGCGCGGCCCACTCGATGTCTTGGTCTTCGAGCAGGGGCGCGTTCCAGCTCTCGAGATTGAAGCGGCGTGCGCGCGAGCCGCGGCGCAGAATTTTCACGAGCATGCGCCCATCCTTGAGCTTGACCACGCATTCCTGGCCGATGAGCTCGGAAGGTGCCTGCTCGCGGTTGATATAGAACAGCTTTTCGCCGTCAAAATAGCGCGGATACATCGAATCGCCGCGCGCGATCACGGCGACGGTCCCGGGCGGCGCGTCCGGCGGCAGTTCCACCTCGTCGAAGCTCTCACGAAACGCGGGATCGTCGAGCGGGAAGATCTCGGCGCCCGCCCCGACATAGCCGAGCACCGGCGCCATCGTCGCGGCGAAGGAGGGCGCGGCCTCGCCTTCGAGCAACCAGTCCCAGCGCACGTTGAAGGCCTTGGCGTAGCGCTTCGCGGCGCGGCGCGACGGCGCACGGTCCCCGTTCTCGTGGCCAAGATAGGTCGAGACGGGCCAGCCATGCGTGCGCGCCGCTGCCGTGGCGGTCGGAAATCCCGACTCCCGGCGCGCCCATCTGAGGCGGCTTTCGACTGTGTCCATCGGTGTCGACGTGTCCTGGGGCCCATCCAAGCACCGCAGAAGGCGTTATGCAATAGGCGTTGACAAAAATACGCATAATGCGTACCGTGCGACTCGCAAACAGGCCGTGCGCGGCGCCCGAAGCGTCACGTGACGGGGCCGCATGAGGCGGCGTTCCCGCATCGATCCCTTCACACCGCTCCGTTCGAGCGGCCAAGCCCGCACGCGCGCGTGCGAGGGAGGTAAGAGGTGACTTTCGTCTGGAGCGAAGAGGCGGTCGAACGGCTCAAGGCGCTTCACGCGCAGGGCCTGTCCGGATCCGAACTCGCATCGCGTTTCGGCGGCGGGCTGACGCGGAGCGCCATCTTCGGCAAGCTGCATCGTCTCGGGCTGACCGGCAAGCCAAAGCGCCGGCCGCCGCCACCGATCCCCCGTCAGCAGGCCGCTCGCGATTTCGGCGACTGCGTCGATCGTGGCAGGGCCGTTCACGGCTCGGGCCCAATGAAATTCAACTTTGCGCGCAAGACCCCAAGAGGAGGGTGCGAGAGCGGAGCGCGCGTTGGCGGCGTATCACATTCTGGGGCCCGCGTCCTTGCTCCGCCTTCCCGGCGTATCGGCATCGTCGATATCGGCGACGGCCAGTGCCGGTTCATCGACGGCGATGACGGGCGCGCCTGCGGCCATCCGGTCGCAGAAGGATCGAGCTGGTGCCCGTTTCACCATGCCGTCGTGTTCGTCACGGAGGCAGCATGACGCAGACCCTGCTCCTCCCGTGGCCGCCTTCGGTGAATGGAATGTGGCGCACGCTCAAGGGCCGCAACGTCTTGTCCGAGCGATACCGGCTGTGGCGCGCGGCTGCAAGCAAGGCCCTCCTGGCGCAAAGGCCGAAACCCGTGCTCGGCCCGGTACGCGTCGCGATTGCTCTCTCGCCGCCCGACGCCCGGGCCTATGACCTCGATAGCCGGGTCAAGCCGATCCTCGAACTCTTGGCCGGAAATCGCATCATCGGCGGCGAGGGCCACGTGACGGTGCGCGAGCTCACCGTGAGCGTGGCCGAGGCGTTTGGCGGGGGGCGCCAGAGCGGCGCGCGCGTCACCATTATGCCGCTCGCTTCAATGTGGACGGAGGCAGCATGAATGACAACGCCATAACGCGAGCAGTTGTGCCTGCGACCGTCACTGAAGATGCCGTGGCCTGGTACGCGGTACATACCCACGCGCAAAAGGAAGACTATGCCAACAGGCATCTTCGACGGCAGGGCTTCTCGACATTCTTCCCGCATGTTTCGGAGTGGGTTGGGCTGAGCACGCGGCACGCGCGGCTCAAGAAGCGCGCCTGGCTAGTCCGCTATCTGTTCGTGAAGGCCGTTCCGGCACTGTTCTGGCGGGTCAACGAGACGCCGGGCGTGACAACGCTTGTGCATGCACCGGGGAGGCTGCCGCTCCCGGTTCCGACCAACGTTATCCGCGCGCTGCAAGAGCGTACCGATCCCCTGGGTGAGGTGTTGAGGCCCGGGCCGCGCAAGCGGCGTTTCCAGGGCCAAATCGGCGATCGTGTCCGCTTCGGCGAGAACAATCCCCTGTTCGGCTTCGTCGGCGAAATCAAGCGCGTGCTCGGCGCGGAGGTGGTGGTCGAGCTCGAGGCGGCGCTGCTCGGCACGAGCGAAGCCCGCGTACCCCTGACGCACATCGCCGAAGTGCTGAAGGCGGGATGATTTGGGAGCAGGGATCGGGCCGCCCAAATAAGCGCAAGTTCGGGGAAGACCAGCCTGGCTCGTGCTCTCCAAGCGGCGGGAGCAGCACACTATATATAATGACAGGGCTGGGGCAGGAGGAGGGCTGCCCATGGTGGAATATCTCATCGAGGCGCAGAAATTCATTCAGCGGGCGCGCGAGGCCTACTCGGCGGAGGCGCGGAACCAGGATCTCGACATGGCCGAATGGTGCATTACCCGGGCCATCGCCGAAAGCGGGTTGTCGCCACCGCCCGGAGACGCCAAGCCGGCAGGTCAGCCGGTCTAGCCGAGCTGATCCCAAACGACGGGACATGCTCGGGGGGCGGGACTGGCTGTGCTAGGGTTGAAGCCGGAAAGCGCAAGGAGGCGCCGATGGTATCGAACCCTACAACGTCTGCGCGCAAGACTCGGAAACTCAAGCCGCGAGCGCGCGATCTCGGTATCCCGCTCCCCGGCACGCCGGGTCCTTACAACGCCATCACCGACGTTCCGGGCGTGGAGGTGGGGCACGTCACGTTGATCGAAGGCGAGGGGAGGCTTGTCGTGGGGAAGGGGCCGGTGCGGACCGGGGTCACCGCCATTCTCCCGCGCGGCAAGGAATCGCTCGATCCGGTCTTTGCCGGGTGGTTCGCGCTGAACGGCAACGGCGAAATGACCGGCACGGCCTGGGTCGAAGAGTCCGGGTTCCTCTCAGGCCCC
>CAYMJW010000173.1:0-4890 GCA_964390455.1 uncultured Methyloceanibacter sp.
CGCGGGCACGAGGTCATCGGCTTCGACAATCTCAGCCCCTATTACGACGTGTCGTTGAAAGAGGCCCGGCTTCAGCGCTTGAGCGAGCGCGAGCGCTTTCGCTTCATCAAAGGCGATCTCGCCGACCGTACCATCGTCGAGGCGACCTTTGCCGCGGAGCGGCCCGAACGCGTCATCCACCTCGCCGCGCAGGCCGGGGTCCGCTACTCGCTCGACCATCCGCATGCCTATATCAGTTCGAACGTAACCGGCTTCCTCCACGTGCTCGAGGGCTGCCGGCACCACGGGGTCGAGCATCTCGTCTATGCCTCGACCAGCGCGGTCTATGGCGCCAACCAGAGGCTCCCCTTCGCCGTCGGCGACAATGTCGATCACCCGGTGAGCCTCTACGGGGCGACCAAGAAGGCAAACGAGCTGATGGCGCATTCCTATGCCCATCTCTTTGCCCTGCCCGTGACCGGCTTGCGCTTCTTCACCGTCTATGGGCCGTGGGGCCGGCCCGACATGTCGCTCTTCCTCTTCACCCGCAATATCCTCGCCGGCGAGCCGATCGAGGTCTTCAACTACGGCCAGCATTCGCGCGACTTCACCTATATCGACGATGCGGTCGAAGGGGTCGTGCGCACCCTCGATGTTGTCGCCACGCCCGACCCCAACTGGAGTCCCGATTCTCCCAACCCCGCGACCTCCTCCGCGCCTTACCGGCTGTACAATATCGGCAGCCACAACCCCGTCGCCTTGCTCGACTACGTCGCCGCGATCGAAAAGGCGTTGGGGCGAAAAGCGCGGATCGAGCTTCTGCCGCAGCAGCCGGGCGACGTCGTCGCGACCTATGCCGATGTCGAGGCGCTTCAGGCGGCGACGGGCTTCCAGCCCTCGACCCCGCTGGAAGAGGGCATCAGGCGCTTCGTCGCCTGGTATCGCGACTACTACCGGGTGTGAGTCTCCTTGCCGCAGGGGCTCGTCGCCGCTTCGCTCCGCGCCTCAGCGGTTCCTGAACACGGGTTTCCGCTTTTCGATGAAGGCTCCCATCCCCTCTTTCTGGTCCTCGGTCGCAAACAGCGAATAGAACTGGCCGCGCTCGAAGCGCGTGCCTTCGGCGAGCGTCGTGGCAAATCCGCGATTGATCGCTTCCTTGATCATCATCACCGCGTGCTGCGACAGGTTGGCGATGGTCTCGGCAACGGCCAGAGCCTCTTCGAGTAATTCGGCCGCGGGCACGATCCGGCTCACCAGATTGGAGCGCTCGGCTTCCGCCGCGCTCATGCGCCGCCCGGTGAGACAGAGCTCCATCGCCTTCGCCTTGCCGACGGCGCGGGTCAGCCGCTGCGTGCCGCCCGCGCCGGGCATGATGCCGAGGGTGATTTCCGGTTGACCGAATACGGCGTTGTCCGCGGCAAGGATGATGTCGCACGACATGGCGAGCTCGCAGCCGCCGCCCAGCACATAGCCCGCAACGGCGGCGATGATCGGCTTGCGGCAATGTGAGATGCGGTCGAACGGCGCAAGGAAATCGCTGCCATAGGCCTCGACGAAGGTCTTCTGGTGCATTTCCTTGATATCGACGCCCGCGGCGAAGGCCTTGTTGTTGCCGGTGATAACGATGGCGCCGATGGCGGGGTCCGCCTCGAAGCCCTTCAGCGCGCAATTAAGCTCCGTGATGAGGAGCGTGTTCAGTGCATTCAGAGCCTGCGGCCGGTTGAGCGTGATGAGCCCGACCTTGCCCTTGGTCGTGACCAGGATGGTCTCGTAGGCGGAAGCGGCGCCGGCGCCGGTATGGTCCCTGCTGATGGTATCCACGAACATGCTTGCGTCCTTATCGTTGACAGGCTGGACAATAGAAAGTTGAGCGTCCTCCCTGGACGATACGGCGTACGGTTCCTCCGCAGCCTTTCTTGGTGCAGCGCTTGCCCGCGCGGTCGTAGACTCTGAACCTGTGCTGGAAGCGGCCGAGCTTGCCATCGGCGCCGGCATAGTCGCGCAAGGACGAGCCGCCAGCCTTGATGGCATCGCGAAGCACCGCCTTAATGGTGGCGACGAGCGCCGCGGTCTTGTCCGTCGCTCCGCCATTCTTGGTGGCGAGCGATCCAGCCCGGCGCCGCGGCGAGATGCCGGCGCGATGGAGCGCCTCCGAAACATAAATGTTGCCCAGTCCCACGACCAATCTCTGGTCGAGCAGGGCGGCCTTGATCGATGTGGTCTTGCCCTTGAGGTGCTGCGCGAGCCAATCCGATGTGAAGGCTGAACTTAGCGGCTCGATGCCGAGACCTTTGAAAAGAGCGTGGTCCTCAAGATGATCACCGTGGACAAGGTCCATCAGGCCAAAGCGCCGCACATCGTTGAAGCGGACCGAGGTACCGTCGCCGAGATGGAACACGACATGCTCGTGTTTCGGCGTCGGCGCCATGTCTTGGACGAACTCGCCAAGCGCCATCGGCTTGGCGCCGTCGATGAAGAAGCGCCCCGTCATGCCGAGATGCACGACCAGCACCTCGCCGTTGTCGAGCCGCGCAAGCAGGTATTTGGCGCGCCGGTCGAGCGCCTCGACCTTGCGGCCGGTGAGCCGTTCGGCGAAATGCTTGGGCAGCGGCACGCGCAAATCGCGCCGCCGTTGCTCCACGCGCGCAAATGCGCGGCCAACCAGGACGGGCTCTAGCCCCCGGCGCACGGTCTCGACCTCTGGCAGTTCAGGCATCTTCCGATTCCGCGGTGCAAAAAGCCTCGTTGCGGCGCAACAATAGCCTGAACCAAGCCCTTAGGCTATTGTCCGCCCCGATGTCCGAGGACCTTAAAACCCCCGACGGCACCAAGACGAGCTTCGGCTTCGCCCGGGTGGGGGAGGAGGCGAAGCAGGGCCTCGTGAACGAGGTCTTCGCCAAGGTCGCGCCGCGCTACGACTTGATGAACGACCTGATGTCGGGCGGCCTCCACCGGCTGTGGAAGGACGACCTCGTCTCGTGGCTTAGCCCCCCGAAGAGCGCTTCGCCTTACGCCCTTCTCGATGTCGCCGGCGGCACCGGCGACGTGGCCTTACGGGCGCTCAAAGCCTCGGGCCCCGGTGCTGCGGCCACGATTTGCGACATCAGCGCCGAGATGATCGAGGTCGGGCGCGAAAGGGCTGAGGGCGCGCGGGTCGGCTTCGTGCGCGGCAATGCCGAAGCCTTGCCCTTCGCCAAGTCGAGCTTCGATGCCTATACGATCGCCTTCGGCATGCGGAACCTCACCCATCTGGAGCAGGCGCTCGCCGAGGCCTTCCGCGTGCTCAAGCCCGGCGGCCGCTTCCTCTGCCTCGAATTCTCCGCCGTCGAGGTGCCGCTTTTGGATCGGCTCTATGACGCCTATTCCTTCAATGCGATCCCGGCCCTTGGCGGGCTCGTTGCCGGGGATGCCGCCTCTTACCGCTATCTCGTCGAGAGCATCCGCCGCTTCCCCGATCAGGAAAACTTCACGAGATTGATCGAAACTGCGGGCTTCGAGCTTGTGCGGTATCGAAACCTGAGCGGCGGGATCGCCGCGATCCACTCGGCCTGGCGGCTGTAATGAGGCTTAAGCCATGAGCGCGATCGCCAATATGGCGCGTTTGACCAAGGCGGGCGCCGTCCTCGCCTGGTCGGGCGCGCGCGTCCTCCCCGATCAGGCGAACTTGCCGGCGCCGCTCGCGCTGTTCGCCCGCGTGACCGCCCCCTTGCGTAAGAACGGCACGGGCGAGGGCGGGAACAAGACCAAGCTCTCGGAAGCGCTGACGTCGCTCGGCCCGTCCTACATCAAGCTCGGACAGTTCCTCGCCACCCGCGATGACATCATCGGCCGCGAGCTTGCCCGCGACCTGTCCACCCTCCAGGACCGCCTGCCGCCCTTCTCCCAAGGCGAGGCGCGGGAAGCGGTCGAGGAGGCGCTAGGGCAGCCGATCGACAAGCTCTACGCCGAGTTCGGCCCGCCGGTCGCCGCCGCCTCGATCGCGCAAGTGCACAAGGCGAAAGTGCGCGGGAGCGACGGCGCGCTGACAGAGGTCGCCGTCAAGGTGCTCAGGCCCGGGATCGAGCAGCGCTTTCAGAAAGACCTCGACAGCTATTTCTTTGCCGCCCGCGTGATCGAGCGCCTGCATCCGCCCTCGCGGCGCCTACGCCCCATCGCCGTGGTCGATACGCTGGCGCGGTCCGTCGCCATCGAGATGGACCTCCGCATGGAGGCCGCGGCCATCTCCGAGATGGCGGAGAACACCAAGAACGACGAGGGCTTTCGCCTGCCTGCGGTCGATTGGTCGCGGAGCGCGCGGCGCGTGCTCACCCTCGAATGGATCGACGCCATTCCGATCGCCGATCACGCGGGGCTCGCCGCCGCCGGTCACGACGTGAAGGCTCTCGGCGCGCGCCTCATGCAGACCTTCCTGCGCCACGCCATGCGCGACGGCTTCTTCCACGCCGACATGCATCCGGGAAATTTGTTCGTCGATTCGCAAGGGCGCATCGTCGCCGTCGATTTCGGCATCATGGGGCGGCTCGGCCTAAAAGAACGGCGCTTCCTCGCCGAGATCCTCTACGGCTTCCTCAAGCGCGACTACACCCGCGTCGCCGAGGTCCATTTCGACGCGGGCTATGTGCCGCGCAAACACTCCGTCGCGCAGTTCGCGCAAGCGCTTCGCGCCATCGGCGAGCCGATCATGGACCGTCCGGCGAGCGAGATCTCGATGGCGCAGCTGCTCGGCCAGCTGTTCCAATATACCGAAGTGTTCGACATGCGGACGCGGCCCGAGCTCCTGCTCCTGCAGAAGACCATGGTCGTGGTCGAGGGCGTCGGCCGGAGCCTCGATCCCGAGCTCAATATGTGGGTCGTGTCGGAGCCGGTGGTGAAAGAGTGGATGGAGAAGGAGTTGGGCCCGGGCGCCCAGTT
>CAYMJW010000174.1:0-4876 GCA_964390455.1 uncultured Methyloceanibacter sp.
GGTGCGGCGCGCAACCGGCGAGACCAGCCCCTCTTCGTCGAGATGGCGCGGCCATTGCTCGGTGACGATCTCGAGGAACTCGACCGTGAGCTGCCAGTGCCCGGCGAATTCCTCCGGCACGATGTGCTTGAGCGCGGAAAGCGAAACCTCCTCGCTCTCGACGAAATCCATCAGGCGCGCCAGATCGGCGGCGAGATTCGACGCCTGCCCCGGCGTCACCGCGAAGGTGGGAAGGTCTTCGTCGCCCCGCTCGGCGAAGGCTTCCATCCGCATGCGTTGCGCGAAGACGAGCACGAGCCGCATCAGCGCAAGGCGTCTCTGCAAGGACCCGATGGCGGGCGCCTCGATGGCGCCGTCGTCCCCTGACTGCTCCCCGGCGCCGAAGATGAGAGCGGCATCCTCGTCGGGATCGCCGAGCGCCCTGATGCGCGGCAAGAGCAGTGCCTCGCCTTTGGCCTCGGCGAGAAACGCCTCGCGCAGCGCGCGGCCCGCGCGTCGCGTCGGCAGATAGATGGTGGTGAGCGGGAGCGTGAGCGGATCGGGCTTGGGGCCGCCGGGCGAGGGGAGATTGCCTTCGAGAATGGCCCTGGCGAGCGTGCTCAGGAATGGCGCCGAAGGCGGGATGGTGTAGAGCCGCAATGTCTCCGGCGCGGGCTCAGGCACCTTCGCGCTCGAATGCGGCTTCCGCCTCGGCCAAGGCTTGCGGCGTCCCGACATGCATCCAGCATCCGTCGAGCCTGATGCCGTAGAGCCTGCCCTTGGCGAGCGACCGATCCCAAAGAAGGTTCAGCGAGTAACGCCCTTGGGGGGCGCCCTCGAACAGCCTCTCGTCGCAGAGCGACACGCCGGCGAAGGCGAACGGCACGACCTCGTTCGCGCCCCTGCGCGCGAGCCGCCCGTCTTGGTCCATGGCGAAATCGCCACGGGCCGCATAGCCGATGCTGGTCGCGCCGGGCGCAAGCAAGAGCAGGCAATCCATCACATCGGGGTTCCACTTTTTCAGCATGCGCGAGAGCGCGGGCGACGCCCCCTCGCTCCACACCGAATCGGCATTGTGGATGAAGAAGGGGCCGGGGCCGAGTAGCGGCAATGCCTTCGTGACACCGCCGCCCGTGTCGAGCAGCACGCCGCGCTCGTCGGAGACGAGCGTCTCTGGCGGCCGGCCGCGGCGACTTGCAAGATGCGCCTCGAGCTGATCGGGGAGATAATGGACGTTGACCACGGCGGTCTCGACGCCCGCTTCAGCCAATCGGTCGAGCACGTGATCGATGAGAGGTTTGCCTGCGAGCGGTACGAGCGGCTTCGGCATGCGCAAGGTCAATGGGCGCATGCGCTCGCCGAACCCCGCGGCCAGCACCATCGCTGTCCTCGCTTCGGTCATGCCGCGTCCCTCTCACACCACGAGCGGCGGCAGGTCCTCGGCGCGTGGAAACGCGCGCTCATAGAAGCGGCGGAGTTCCGCCAGGTGCGGATGTGCCAAGTCGCGTTCAAGGTAACGCGCGACCCGCGGGATGTGGGCGAGATAACCGCGCTTGCCGTCACGTTTCGCCAATCGCGCAAAGATGCCGAGGATCTTAGAATTGCGTTGGGCGCCGAGCAGCGCGTAATGCGAGACGAAACGGTCGCGCGAAAACGGCTTTTTCCCTGCACCCCTGGCGGCACAGTAGCGAGCGAGAAGCTCCCGTTCAAGCGCTTCCGGCACGTCGAGCCGGGCATCCTGGAGCAGCGATACGAGGTCATAGGCGAGAGGCCCCCGGAGCGCGTCCTGAAAGTCGAGAATCCCGACGCGTTTGATGCCACCCCGCGCAGGCAACCACATCAGGTTCGGCGAATGATAGTCCCGGAGCACCCAGCCCAAATCGGCATTTTCCGCTTCCGCCAAGAGCGGCCGCCACAAGCCCTCGAACTCTTCGACCACGTGAGGAGGCGCGGCCCTTCCATGCAGCGCCGGCCAGAACCAATCGATGAGAAGCGATGCCTCGATCAGCATCGCGCCCGCGTCATAGCGCGGCAGCCTGTAGGGGGCATGGCTCTTGATGGGGAGGAGAGCGGGGGGCTCTCTTTCCGCAAGCGCCACCAGAACATCGACGGCGGGGCCCCAAAGTTCGCCCAGAGGACGGCCACGGCGCACCTCGCCGCCGAACACGTCATCGCCGAGATCCTCCAACACGATGAACCCTTGGTCGAGATCGAAGGCGTAGATTGCGGGCGCCGACAATCCAGCCTCTTGCAGCGCTCCAGCCACGGCGACGAAGGGTGTGACGTCCTCGGCGAGATGCACGAGCGCGCTGTAGGGCTTGCCGTCGCGGATGGGCGGCCCGTCGGGCTGACGCGGCGCATTCATCAGGATGGCGGGGCGCCCCTGAAGCGAGAGCCGTGCGTAAGACCGCGTCGAGGCGTCGCCCAGCAAGTAACGGGCGCTTGCGTCGTGGTAGTCCGTCTGGTCGAGAAAGTTCGACATGGCCTCGAGGCGATCGAGCCTCTTCTCCCAACTGCCGTGGCCCGCGAGCACAATGCGGCGCCGATCGGGACTTGCCGTCTCCTCGATTGCAACGTCGAGGCGATCCTCAGGCAGCCAGGATGCGGCACGCTCGGGCCACTCGGCGATCACCGCGCCCTCGCTCAGCGCGTCATCGAGACCGAGCTCATCGAGCTCTTGCGGCGCCAAGCGATAGAAATCGCAATGGGTGAGTGTCAGGTGAGGCAGCTCGTAACGTTGCATCAGCGCGAAAGTCGGGCTCGGCACTTCGGCCGCGCCGCCGAGCGCCGCGATCAGGGCGCGGGCAAAGGTCGTCTTGCCGGCGCCGAGGGGTCCTGAGAGCGCAACGACGTCGCCGGATTTCAGCAGGAGGGCGAGACGCCCCGCGATGACGTCGAGCCGATCAAGGCCGATATCATCGAGACGAAAACTTGCGGTCATCCGGCGCGGCTTGTCGGGTAGTGCTGAGCCTCGGGCGCTGTGCGTCCTTCGATCGGCTCGTGCCGGTAGGGCAAGAGAAGCGTCACGCGCGTTCCGCGTCCCGGGCCGGAGTCGAGCGTGACCGTGCCGCCATGAAGCTCCGCGAGGCTCTTGACGACCGAAAGCCCGAGCCCTGCGCCGCGATGCCGCGAGCCGCTTGAGCGGCTCTCGAAGCGATCGAACACGGCGTGCTGATAGTCCTCGGCGATACCGACGCCCTGATCGGCAACGGTGAAGGCGATCATCGAACCTTTCCGCCCGCAGCGGAGCGCGATCCTTCCGCCGACGCTGGAGAAGCCGATGGCATTTGACAGGAGATTGTACAGCATCTGGGTGACGCGCTTACCGTCGGCGACGAACGCATCGACGCCCGGCTCGATGTCGATGTCAAGGATAAGATCGTTCTGCTTGATCCGCTCCTCGAGGCCCTGCACCGCCTGCTCGATCACCTGCCTCACATTCACCGGCGCAAGCTTTAGCTCGAGCGTTCCGGCGTCGATCGTCGCAAGATCGAGAATGTCGTCGATGATGGAAAGGAGGGTGCGCCCCGAGAGGCGGATGTCGCCGAGATATTCGCGCTGCCTCTCGGTCAAGGGACCGATGGCCGGGCTCTCCAACAGGTCGCTGAAGCCGATGATGTTGGTGAGCGGCGTGCGCAGCTCGTACGACACGTGGCTGATGAACGCGGTCTTGAGGCGGTCGGCCGCTTCAAGCGCCTCGGCGCGCTCCGCCAACGCGCGCGCCGCGTGCCGCGCATCCGAGACATCGACTGAGGTGAAGAGGGTGCCGCCATCGGGCAGCGGCAGAACGGCGCACGCAAGCACGCTGCCGTCGGTCCGGTCGAATTCCTTCTCGTAAGGTACGCGCGCGGCGACGATCGCCGTCATCGCCGCTTTGATGCGCTCCCACTCCTCCGCATCGTCATAGAGCGCGCGGCACGCCGCGCTGATCTCATCGATATGCGGCTGGCCGTCGAGCGCGCGCGGGTCGAGCCGCCAGATTTCGGCGAAAGCCTGATTGTAGAGGCGCAAAGACCCGTTCGGCGCGAACACGGCGACGCCCTCGCGCAACGTATCGAGCGTCTCCCGTTGCACCTCGATCAGCGCGTTATAGCGGCTCTCCAGCATCAGCCGCTCGGTGACGTTCTCGTAGAGATAGGTCACGCCTTGCTCGCCCTCGCTGTCGGCGACGACATGGAGCGTGCGGCCATCGGGCAGATGCCACAGATCTTCGGCTTGAGCGCCTCTCCCGTAGGCCGAGAGCCAATCCTGCTTCCAGGCGCGATAATCGGCCTTCTCCGGCAGGCGCCGCGCCTGGCGAAGACGATCGAGGATCTCGCCGTCGCGCGGACGGGTCGCAAGCCATTCGGGATCGAGTTGCCACAGCGCGACATAGGCCTGGTTGAAATGGGTCAGCCTCTGCGTCGCGTCGAACACGGCAAACGCAGTGGCAAGCCGGTCGAAGCTGCGGAAGCGCGTCTCCGGGTGCGGTTTGGTCTCGACGGGCTGCACGGGGGGGCGCACCGGCTTTTTCGCCTCCTCGAGCAATCCGCGGAGCGATGCGACCTGCTCCTCGAGCTGCCGGTGACGGCTCGCGAGCTCGGCACGATCGAGCCGTTGTCCGGCGAGTTCGCGCAGCTTCAAGACGATGGTGCGGCCGGCGGCGCGGCCGTCGGCCTCGATATAGCGGTCGCGCCCGGTTCGCAGCATCAAATTGAAGGGCTCGCCCCGCTCGACCAGCGCGTCGATGGCGTCGTCGAGCGCCTTGGCGGAGGCGGGGTCGAGCCAGGTGGCGAAATCGAGAAGCTCGGCGGTGTCGCTGGGTACGCCAAGGGACGCGGGCAGAGAGGCGATGACAAGCTCGGCCTCGCCAGACTCCGACACGGCAAGAAGCGCCTGCGGCTCCGCCGCAAGCAGC
>CAYMJW010000175.1:0-4870 GCA_964390455.1 uncultured Methyloceanibacter sp.
ACTACTGCGCCATGCGCGCTGACGGTGAGTAGTCGCCGGCAAGGTAGCGATTGAGATCGCGCCGGATCGCGGCGGTGCGCTCCTTGTTGCAATAGCCGAGATCGTCCTTGATCGTGGCGGCGACGGAGTCGCGCGTGTAGTCGTAAGCGCGCTCGATTTTCTGCATCTGCTCAGGGCTCGCGCCGGCCCGGGCCTCCGCCGCCATGAAGTTCGACCTGAGCTGGTCGGGATTGAACACGAAGCCGCAATGGGTCGCCCGCGCCGACGTCCAGCCCACCTGTATCGGCTTTGCCAAGGGATCCTGCGGCGCCACGCTGCGGGCCTCGAGTTCGGTGTTGGCGCCGTCCTTGCCGCTGATGCTGCCCACCGTGCCCGTGACGCGATCCATCGTGCCGCAGGCCGAAAACGCGGCGAGGAAAAGCGCCGCGGCAAAGAGGCGCGCGATCGTCCTTGGCAGCATCGGACCATTCCCCGTCATGGCGGGGCGATCTTAGCGGGGAGGGATGTGGCGCTAAAGGGGCGTGACAGGCGAAAAGCAGGCGCCAAAAACAGGAAAGGCGGAGCCTTGGAGCCCCGCCTCCCTGTGCGATGTCGAGCCTCACGCCCGTTCGGGACGATCGGTCGGCGCCGCGAGACCTTTCGGTCTCTGGATCACGCGCTCGGCTTCATGGTTGCCCATGAAGCGGCGGCGTGACCCGACCACGGTCCTTGTTTAGCGTCGCGTTGCTACGACGTGGCTCTTGCCCTGGCCGGGCTTGAGCCAATCAGCGGAAGGATAGCGGCACAAAGCACCCCGGCGACTTCGCCTCACGGTATTGCGGCGATGCCGCCAGACCGTGGCACTTTGCGTTTACGAGCCCTCCGCCTTGAGCCGCCCATGGCAATGGGCGACTATGGGCTTGCCTGCCCTGTGAGCCTTCCAGCTACTTCCCGGAGCCGCCGGATTTCTCCGCCGGCGCCTTCCATAACCAGTCCACTCACAGACAAAACATACATGAGGCCGGGGCGCGCGCATCGGGGACGGCGGCCTTTTCCCCGCTATCCACCGCATCGCCTGCCGGGCCTTGCGGACCAGTGTCGCAGTCGAACGCCCTTTCTTTGCATTGGCGGTCAACTAGAATAGCCTCGCGGCGCGCGGAGATTCCCGCGCGTCGCTTGGGGCTCTTTTTCGGATCGTAGCATGCGTCCCGTGGGCCACCGTCTGAGTGCCCGCACGATTGGTCTCGCGTTGGTTGCGGCGTTCATTGCGTTCCAAGCGCTTCTCGCGCTCCGCACCGGCTCGGCCGGAATTCCGGGACTCTTCCTCATCGATCTCGCCGACAGAAGCGGCAATGCCGAGACGACGCGCGCGGAAACGCCCGACGGCGGCGAGAGCGTGATCGCCAAACTTCCGGAGCCGGCGATCCCGCAGAAGCCCGCTGTGGAGGAAACGACAGGCTCGACGCCGCCCGGCGAGGCGCGGCTGGAAGGGCTCGGCGAAATTCCCCTGAAACCTTGGGTCCGCGACGACGCGGCGGAGGGAGAGGAATCCGAACGGAGCAGGTCGAGCGTCTCAGTTCCGGCGGGAGGGGCGCAAGCGGGTGAAAAGCTTCCGTGGGACGCGGTCGAGCCGGTGCCGTTCGACGATCTCGCGCCCGCCCCCTCGCAAAACAAAGCGGCGGCGCCGGAAGCGCCTCAGCCGCAAGCACGCCTCGCGGAACTTCCGGCCGAAGCCAAAGTCGTAAGCTGGGTGAGGGCAAAGGCGACCGAGGTCAAAGGCATCGAGCGCGCCCGCCCGCTCTATCATTTCGAGTTTTGGCTCGAGCCGCCGCAAGAGGTGCGGGGGTTACTCGCGTCGGTGGCCTATGAGTTCAACACGCCCGCGGTGATGCCGCAGTCGCAAGTGTCGCGCGAGAAGGAGACCGGCTTCCGCATCAGCGCCGGCGGCCTTGTCTGCGCCGACAAGGTCACGGTCACGCTGAAGTTCAGAGACGGCCGCTCACAGCGCGTCGAGGTTGATGGCTGCAAGCTCGTAAGCTGAGGCAAGGCCCCGTCAGCGCATGCCGGCGACTTCCGCCACCATCTCGCGGAAGCGGGGCCTTTGGCTTTCCAGATAGGGAAGCGGGCGGCACACATCGATCGCGGCAATGCCGATCCGCGTGGTCAGCGCCCCGTTGAACAGCCCTTCGCCGAGCCGCGCCGACAATTTGGCGGTGAGCCCGTGTCCGATCACCTGGTGAATGACATCGTCGCCGAGCGCGATGCCGCCGGTCAGCACGATATGGGTGACGACCATGCGCGCAAGCTTGAGCAGCGAGAGCGTCCCCGGCCGTGCGCCATAGAGGGTCGCAAGCCGGCGCAGCATGCGCAAATTCTCAGCGCCCACGAACAGCATGTCGATCAGCGCGCCGGGACTGACCGCCGTCACCACCGACACGCGTTTGGCCGATGCGGCGACGATGGCGCGGGCCTCCGGATCGAGGGGTGCGACGAGCGTGCGCTCGGTGAGCCGCAACAGCTCGCGCGCATCCATGATGTCATGCTCATGCTCGGCGAGACGGTCGAGCCCCCAGGCGAGATCGGAGCGCCCGGCATAGAGGCGCTTCAGCCGGTGGGCGACATCGACGGCAAGCGGCTTGTCGTCCTGGCGCGCGGCCTGGTCCGCCTCGTGCCTGATCTTGCCGAGACGCCCCAACCGCGCGAGCCCCGCCACCTCTCTCAGAATGACCATGACCAGGGCGAACAGGACGAGCGCGAGGAGCCCTGCCGCAACCCAGCCGATCCAATCGTCGCGCGCGATCAGCGCGAGCACGGTGTCATAGAGCCAAATCGAGGCAAGCAGGCTCACGAGCGCGCCGAGCGCCGAGATCAGAAGCGTGCCCCAGCGGAGCCCGCGGCCGAGATCCGCCGCGGTCCGTACACGCGGGGCCGGGACCGGCGTAGGCTCGGATGGAACCGGCACCGTCGCGGGCGTGAAGACCTCGATCTCCTCCACCTTGAAGGCGGCGGGTTTCCGGCTGTCTCTCTTGTTCATGCCAGACGGTCTCCGATCAGCGTCTCGATGGCGCGGTCGAGGCGGATATTTGGGAATGGCGCGTAGCCGCCGGAAGGGAGGCGCGTGGGATTTGGCGGCCTGAAGCGCACGAAGCGCATCTCGCCTTGCTCGATCTGCCAGCCGCGCAGCGCGGCCTCGGGGTTGGCGGGAAGGTCGCCGGGGAAGATGGCGAACTCCTCGTTGCCGTCGAAGCGGCGCCTGCCGATCGTTTCGCCGGGGAGCGGATAGCCGACGATGCAGGGAAGCCTCTCGCCGCCTCGGCGCGCTTCGCCCTCGCGGGTCGCGCGGATGGCGGCGAGCGCGAGCACCTTCACCTGCGCTCCCGCGTAGGCCGCGCGGTCCATCGCCCGGTTGGCGATCTTGGCGAGAATATCCTCGAGCCGGTCATGGCTCTGCTGATGCAGATGATCGGCCTTGGTCGCGGCGAGCACGACACGGTCGATGCGGGGGCCGAACAGGCTCGACCACACGCTATTCGCTCCCGTCTTGAAGCATTCGAGGATCTCGGTCATGGCGCGTTCGAGATCGGCGATGGCCGGCTGGCCGCCGTTCAGCGCCGCGAGCACGTCGATGAGCACGATCTGCCGGTCGAGACGGGCGAAGTGATCGCGAAAGAACGGCCGCACGACATAGGTCTTATACGCCTCGTAGCGGCTCTCCATCATTGTCCACAACGAATTGCGGGGGAAGTCCTCGGCGCCCTTGGCATCGAGGGGCGCGAAGGTGAGGGCGGGGGAGCCGGCGAGATCGCCCGGCATGAGAAAGCGGCCGGGCGGCAGCGTCGAGAGCGAGTTGGGATCGGCGCGCGCCTCGCGGAGATAATCCTTGAACAGATCGGACAGCCGTTCGGCGACCGCCTCGTTGGCCGGGTCCGAAGGATCGATGAGCCCTAGCGAAGCATGAAAGAGCCGGGCCGCTTTCTTTCGCCCCGGCTTCGCGCTTTCGTCGAGCGCCGAGCGCGACCAGGCGCGATAGTCGAGACTGAGCAGCGGCAGGTCGAGCAGCCACTCGCCGGGATAGTCGACGATGTCGATATGCAAGACCTCGCGGCCGAGCTGCCGCTTCCAGAATTTCGTCGAGGTGTATTCGATGGTCAGCCGGAGCTGGCTGATGCGCCGCGTGCTGTCCGGCCAGCGCGGGGGGGTGCCGGTCAAGTCGGCGAGGTGCTTCTCGAAAGCGAAGCGCGCCACGAACGCGTCGGGCTGGGGCTCGAGATAAGCGCGCACCAGGCGCCCTTGCGCGGCCGCGTCGAGGAACGGCAGCCGTGCCCCGGCCATCAGATTGTGCACCAAAGCCGTGATGAACACCGTCTTGCCCGAGCGCGCGAGGCCCGTCACGCCGAGTTTGACCGTCGGCGAAATCAGGCCTGACGCGTAATCCCCGAGGCTGCGGACCGCGTCGCCCGCGGCTTGGGTGTAAGTGGCGATGGGCACGATTCCGGTCGTCCTCGGTGCGGCGGTCTTGGGCGAGGCGCAATCGGCGCCGGCGATTGTCCGCCTTGGAAAATGGGCCCCGTCTGATGGCCCCAAACATGACGGAATTGCAATGCTTCCGTTTGTGGCGTTCGCGCCTTTGTCAAGCGGCGTGTCCGGCTTGACTTGTCAATTCCCATCCGTAAATACCGGGCTTGAATCGCGGGTCCGGCAGATGAGCCGGAAAGGGGAGCGGGCCGGAGCCCGGCCAGGAAGCGGACGCCTCAGGAATGATGACCCTTATGCGGGCTAAAAGAAAAATCCCGGAAGATTACCGCCCCTCTGAGGACGAGCCCTTCATGAGCGAGCGCCAGCGCGCCTATTTCCGCCGCAAGCTGCTCAACTGGCGCGAAGAAATCCAGCG
>CAYMJW010000176.1:0-1828 GCA_964390455.1 uncultured Methyloceanibacter sp.
TTCGGCGCCGAGCAGAACGGCCAGAGCGACATCCCGCCGGAAGGAAAGCTGCTGGGCAACGAGCTCGACGGCGCCCCTGTCTATCTGAAGTCCGGCCGCTTCGGTCCTTATGTGCAGCTCGGCCCGGATCCTGTGGAGAAGGGTGAGAAACCGAAACGGTCTTCCATTCCGCGTGGCTGGTCTGTTGCGGAACTCAACCTCGAACAGGCGCTGAAGCTGCTGTCGCTTCCACGAGAGGTTGGAAAGCATCCCGAAGACGGCGAACCTATCCTTGCCAATCTTGGCCGCTATGGACCCTACGTCCAGCACATCAAGACCTACGCCAACGTGCCGGACGTGAACGAACTCTTCGAGATCGGACTCAATCGCGCTGTCACGCTGATTGCCGAAAAACGTGCCGGAAAAGGCGCAGGCCGGGGTCGTGGCCAGGCCGCCCCGCCGCTGCGCGAACTCGGAAATCACCCAGACGGCGAACCTATCCGCCTTTATAATGGCCGTTACGGTCCCTATCTGAAGCATGGGACGATCAACGCAAACATCCCGCGCGGCGCCGATCCGGCCTCGATCACGCTTGAACAGGCGATCGAGCTGGTGGACGCCCGTGCAGCCGCCGCGCCCTCGACCAAGATGAAGGGCAAGAAGAAAGCGGCAAAACCCGCAGCCAAGAAAGCGGCTGAGGGAACCGATACTGGAGAAAAGAAATCGACTACCAAGAAAACGACCGTGGCCAAAAAGGCCCCGGCAAAAGCCAAAAAAGCGAAGGCCACCGCAGACGAGGCATGAGCCGCAGGCCGCGCAACCACGACGCTCCCCCGACGCGCGAGATGGTCCTCGACTATCTCGAGAAAAATCCAAGCCACGGCGCCAAGCGCGATATCGCGCGTGGCCTCAATGTGGCCAGCGAACATCGCCCGGAACTGCGCCGCATACTCAACGAGCTTGAGAGCGAAGGCGCGCTGGTGCGCACAGCCAAGCGATCCTTCCAACCCGCCGAAATGCCCCCGCCCACCGGCATCGTGAAGTTCGAGCGCATCGACAGCCAAGGCGAGCTGATCGGCCGCGCCATGGGCCGCGACGGCCCCTACGGTCCAGACATCTTCTATCAGGGCTCCGGCGCCAAAGGCCGCGAGATCGCACTCGGCGTGGGCGAGCGCGCCCTCTCGCGCATCAGCAAAGGCGCGGACGGAGTCTGGCGCGCCCGCGCGATCAAGAAGATCGATGCGACGCCTGATGCATCGCTGATCGGCGTCTACCGCGCCAACCGCTATGGCGGCGTGGTCGAGCCGACCTCGCGCAAGGAAAAAAGCGACTTCATCATCGAGAAACCGGACAGTCGCGGCGCAACCGACGGCGACCTCGTTCGCATCAATGCTCGCCCAGCCCGCGGCTATGGCCCGCGCCGGGCCAGCGTGGTCGAGGTCATCGGCCACACCGATGATCCGCGCGCCGCCTCGATCATCGCCATGCACACGCACGGCGTGCCGGATGAGTTCCCGCAAGCCGTTCTAGAAGATGCCCAGCGCGCCAAGGCTGCGCCTGCTCCGCGCGATGACCTCACGCGCATTCCGCTGATCACCATCGATCCGGAAGACGCACGCGACCATGATGATGCGGTTTATGCAGAGAAGGACGGTAATGGCTGGCGCGTTGTCGTCGCTATCGCCGATGTCGCCGCATACGTCCGCTCTGGCACGGCGCTCGACCGCGAAGCCTACCGGCGCGGCAACTCGACCTACTTTCCCGACCGCGTCTCGCCCATGCTGCCGGAACACCTGTCGGCGGACCTCTGCTCACTCAGGGAAAACGAGCTGCGCGAGACCTTTGCGGT
>CAYMJW010000176.1:1838-4847 GCA_964390455.1 uncultured Methyloceanibacter sp.
TTCGACGCCGGCGGACACAAGAAAAACCACCGCTTCGTCCGCGGAAAGATGCGCAGCGCCGCGAAGCTTTCCTATCGCCAGGCGCAAGGCGCAATCGACGGCCAGCCGGACGACAAGACGCGTCCCCTCCTCGAACCAGTGCTGAAGCCGCTGTGGGAGGCCTGGCGCGCCGTCGACAAGGCGCGGCGGAACCGCCATCCGCTTGATCTAGACCTACCCGAGCGCCGGGTGCGCATCGGCGAGGACGGCAAGATCGCTTCCATCTCGATACGCGAGCGCTTCGATGCACACCGTCTGATCGAAGAGTTCATGATCCAGGCCAACGTCTGCGCCGCCGAAACGCTGGAGGCCAGGCGTACGCCGCTGATCTATCGGGTGCATGAGGAGCCCAGCGAGGAAAAGGTTGCTGCGCTCGGCAATTTCCTTCCGACTATCGGCCTGCGCTGGACCAAGGGCGAGAAGGTCACCGGAGCGCGGTTCAATCGCCTGCTGGCCGAGGTGAAGGACACGGAGAACGAGGCGCTCGTCAACGAGATGGTGCTGCGCACGCAGGCGCAAGCCCGGTATGACAACGAGAATCTCGGCCACTTCGGGCTGAACCTTCAACGCTATGCCCACTTCACCTCGCCGATCCGGCGCTACTCGGATCTCATCGTCCATCGCGCCCTCATCCGCGCGCTGAACCTTGGACCCGACGGCGCAACCGATCAGGACCTTGTCCGCCTCGAGGAGCAGGCCGAACAGGTGACGATGACGGAGCGGCGCTCCATGGCCGCCGAGCGTGAGGCGACGGACCGCTATCTTGCGATCTTCATGGCCGATCGCATCGGGGCCGTGTTCGATGCGCGCATTGCCGGCGTCACGCGAGCGGGCCTCTTCGTGCGCATCGCGGAGAATGGCGCAGATGGTTTCATTCCGGCTGCGCGTCTGTCGGAGGAGTACTGGATCCATGACGAGACCAGCGCCGCGCTTGTCGCGCAGCGCTCGGGTCAGAGGTATGAGATGGGCATGGATGTGCAGGTGAAGCTGATGGAGGCTGCCCCGCTGACGGGAGGGCTGCTGTTCTCCATGCAGTCGCCGCCGCGGCCGCGACGGAAAGACCTGAAGATGCCGGAACGTGAAGCGCGAGGTTTCCGCGGCAATCCGGCCCGCAAGCGGCCGAGCGATGGGGGCGGGCGGCCGCCAAATATCCGGCACTCGACAAGGAACAAGGGCAAGGCAAGTTACGGCAAAAACAAGCGCAAGAAGGGCAGATGACCAAGCCGTTCGATCCGGATGACGATCCTGTACAGGTGGCGGCTGCACGCGCCGCTGCGCAGAAGGCTGCGGCCCAGCGCGATCCGCTGGGAGAGCACGATCTCATCAAGGCCGAGGCAGCGCTGATCCCGGGCGAGCCGCCTGTGCCGCGCGATGCGGCGACGCTGATCCTCTATCGGCGCAGTCCGGAAGGTCCGCGCATCCTGATGGGGTGCAGGTCGGCGGGGCATGATTTCATGCCGGACAAGTATGTGTTTCCTGGGGGTCGCGTTGACGAGGAAGACGCGCTGGCGCCTTCGCTCACCGAACTGGCTGCGGACGAGGATGCAGTTGTTGCGAAAGGCGCGCAGCGGGCGACGCGGGCGTTTCCGCTGACGGCGATCCGCGAGGTGTTCGAGGAGACGGGGCTGATTGTCGGGCGCTCGGCTTCGGGGATGTCGGGCGTGCCAGCTTCGTGGTCGGACTACTACGCGCAGGGTGCTGCGCCGTGTCTCGCCAACTTCCGCTTCCTTGGGCGAGCGATCACGCCGCCGATGCGGCACAAGCGATTCGATGCCCGCTTCTTCATGGCCGATGCCGACGATGCACTGATCGACGACCGGCCGCCCATCGATGGGCGTGAGCTCAACGACCTGCGCTGGTTCACACTCCCGGAAGTTGCGGCGCTGGACCTGCCTAACGTGACCCGTTTCGTAATCTCGGAGGTGGAGGCGCGGCTCGTGCGGCAGGAGGCCATCCGGCCGTTCTATCTTTACTGGGCGCCTGCGGGGCATGTCCGCGAGCGTCTTTAGGGACGCCGGATAGTCCTTTAAATACAAAATCTTGCCCCCGTCCCTTGACTTCGGTCGTCCGCGACTGTCTAAGCACGCTTCCAAATTTTCCAGCCCGCCGGGACTGCCCACATGGCCAAGCCGACCAGCATCAAGATCCGTCTCAACTCGTCGGCCGACACCGGCTTCTTCTACGTCACCAAGAAGAACCCGCGCACGCAGACCGAGAAGCTCGTGCTGAAGAAGTACGATCCGGTCGTGCGCAAGCACGTGGAATTCAAGGAAGGCAAGATCAAGTAGGATCGGCCTCCCGATCAGAAATTCAGAAGGCCCGGAGCGATTATGCTCCGGGCCTTTTCGTTTCCGCCTATTTCGGCGGCAGCTCCGCCGTCGCCGGGGCGTCTGGCAGGGCGAAGGCGATTACATAGCCGCCCTGCGGAGATGGCGGGCCGAGTTCCGCCGGAGACGGGCGCGGATAGCGCCAGCTCGGCGTCGGCACGGTGATCAGGACGTACTGTTTGCCGTTCTTGCCGACATAGCTCATCGGCGTGGCGTGCGCGCTGCCTGGCAGGTCGTACTGCCATTTCACCTGCCCCGTGCGGATGTCGAAGGCGCGGAAGGTCGCGTCCATCGAGCCGCCGTGGAAGGCAAGGCCGCCGCGCGTCGCCAACGTTCCGCCCTGCAGCGGCGTGCCGACCATGTAGGGCAGGCCCGATGAGATGCCGAACGGTCCAGAGAGCTTCATCGACCCGATCGGCCGCTTCCACAGCAGCTTGTTGGTGTTGAGATCGATGGCGCCGATCTGGCCGAAGGGCGGCTCGAAGCACGGCAGGTTGGTGCCCAGCAGCTGGTTGTCGGCGTCCTGCAGCCACGGCAGCGGCAGGCGCCAGTCCGACATGAAGGGCGTGGTGTCGCCGCGATAGAGCACGCGGCTCTGGTCGAAGCGCTCGGCGTGAGCAGCAGCTTCCGGGCTGCGCCCGCC
>CAYMJW010000177.1:0-4750 GCA_964390455.1 uncultured Methyloceanibacter sp.
ATGGAGTTCTTGGCCGAGACGCTGAAGCTGATCGGCATCAGCCTGGAGGGCTCGGTCGGCTAAGCGTCACCCCGGCGGAAGCCGGGGTCCAGAGGCCGCTGGATACCGGCTTTGGCCGGGATGACGCGACGATTGAGTTGCAGAGTCAAAATAAGAATCGGTATCAAGGGATTAGAGAAGAATCGCAATGCTTGAGATCAAGAATTTGCATGTCAATGTCGATG
Organism: uncultured Methyloceanibacter sp.; assembly: GCA_964390455.1. Classification (GTDB taxonomy): domain Bacteria; phylum Pseudomonadota; class Alphaproteobacteria; order Rhizobiales; family Methyloligellaceae; genus Methyloceanibacter. Next base: position 225 of record CAYMJW010000177.1, read on the forward strand.
GCCGCGAGATCCTGAACGGCCTCGACCTCACGCTGCCTCAAGGCGAGGTGCATGCCATCATGGGGCCGAACGGCTCCGGCAAATCGACGCTCGCCTATGTGCTCGCCGGCAAGCAAGAGTATGAGGTCACCGCGGGCTCGGTCACCTGGAAGGGCGAGGATCTGCTGGCGATGTCGCCGAGCGAGCGCGCCGCCGCAGGCGTGTTCCTCGCGTTCCAATACCCGATGGAGATTCCAGGCGTCGCCACCATGACCTTCCTGCGGACGGCGGTGAACGCCGTGCGCAAGGCGCGGGGCGAGGCCGAGCTTTCCACGCCCAACTTCTTGCGCTTCGTGCGCGAGAAGGCGGCCGCGCTCAAGATCGACCCGGAGATGCTGAAGCGCCCGCTCAATGTCGGCTTCTCGGGCGGCGAGAAGAAGCGCAACGAAATCCTGCAAATGGCGCTGCTTGAGCCGTCGCTCTGCGTGCTCGACGAGACCGATTCCGGCCTCGATATCGACGCGCTCCGCATCGTTGCCGAGGGCGTGAACGCGCTCCGCTCTCCGGAGCGGGCGATGCTCGTCATCACCCATTATCAGCGGCTGTTGAACTACATCGTGCCGGACCGCGTGCACGTGCTATCGGAGGGCAGGGTGGCGCGCTCGGGTGGGCCCGAGCTTGCGCTCGAACTCGAAGAGTCGGGCTACGCCGAGTTCGGCGAGGCAGCGGCGTAGGAAAGGCCGTCATGGACCTCCCCGTCCAGCAATTCAGGACCAAGGCCGAGCAGGCCTATCTCGACATGTTCGAGGCGGCCGAGGGCGCGCTTCCGGGCGCCCGCGATCCCTTTGTCTCGGGCTTGAGGGCGAAGGCGATCGAGGCTTACGGCAGGCTGGGCCTCCCTCATCGCCGCATCGAGGCCTGGAAATACACCGATCTCCGCGCGCGGCTGCTCGACGTCAATCCACTCGGCAAGTCCGACGGCGCCGCCGTTAGCGAGGCTACGCTGAGCCAAGCGTTGGGCGCAGAGCTCGCGAGTCTTCCCGCCTATCGTCTCGTGCTCGTGGAGGGCGATCTCAGGGCCGAGCTTTCCGACCTCGCCGGCCTGAAAGCGGCGGGCGTCGAAGCTCTCTCTCTGGCGCAGGCGCTCGAGAAGCCGCCTTCTTGGCTGAAAAAGGCGCTGGCCCAGGTCAATCCGCGCGCCGACGACGCCGTGCTCTCCCTCAACACCGCGCTGATGACGGGAGGCGTCGCCTTGCGCGTGCTGGAGGACGCGATCCTCGACAAGCCCATCCACCTCATTCAGCTCGATGGCGGGGGCGATCCCGCCTCGAGCTTCACCCGCAACGTCGTGATCGCCGAACCCGGCAGCTCTCTCACGGTGATTGAGAGTTTCGGCACCGTCGGCAACAAGGGCTTGCAGCGCAATGCGGTCACCGAGCTCAAGGCCGGCGCCAAGGCGGCGGTGAAGCACATCAAGGTGCAGCGCGAGAGCGTCGACGCGTTTCATCTCTCCACTTGGCTCGTCGAGCTTGGGCCTGACGCTCGCTACGACGCCTTCCAGTTCTCGGCCGGCGCCGGCCTCGCGCGCAATCAGGTCTATCTGCGCTTCGCGGGCGAAGGGGCTGCGGCCGATATGTCCGGTGCCTTTCTGCTGCGCGACCGGCAGCATTGCGACACGACGCTCCTTGTCGAGCACCGCGTGCCGCATTGCCTAAGTCGCGAGCTGTTCAAGGGCGTGCTTGACGGCGAGTCGCGCGGCGTGTTCCAGGGCAAGATCGTCGTCTCCCCGGGCGCGCAGAAGACCGACGGCAAGCAGATGACGGGAGCGCTGCTCCTGTCGGAGACGGCCGAATTCGATTCCAAGCCCGAGCTTGAGATTTTCGCCGACGACGTGGTCTGCGGCCATGGTTCGACCTCGGGCCAGATCGACGAGGACCTCTTGTTCTATCTCGAGGCGCGCGGCATCCCCGAGGCCGACGCACGCGCTCTGCTCGTTCAGGCCTTCGTCGGCGAGGCGATCGAGCGCATCGAAGACGAGGCCTTGCGCGATGCGCTCGGCCACGTCTCCGCCGCGTGGCTCGGCATCGCTGCCGATTGAGGACGCGGGCCGATGACCGTGCTCACGCGGGCGAAGAAAGAAGGCAAAAGGGCGCTGGCCCCCTTCGACGTGGAGGCGATCCGCGCCGATTTCCCGATTCTGTCCCGCGAGGTGAACGGGAAGCCGCTCGTTTATCTCGATAACGGCGCCTCGGCGCAGAAGCCGCGCGCCGTGCTCGACGCGACCCTGCGCGCGTATGCCGACGAATACGCCAACGTGCATCGCGGGCTGCATTATCTCAGCAATCTCGCTACCGCCAATTTCGAGCAGGCGCGCGAGAGCGTGCGCCGCTTCCTCAACGCCCGCTCCGACGAGGAGATCGTCTTCACCCGCAACGCGACCGAGGCGATCAACCTGGTCGCGTCCTCATACGGCGCGCCCGAGATCGGCGAGGGCGACGAAATCCTCCTCACCATCATGGAGCACCACTCCAATATCGTGCCGTGGCACTTCCTGCGCGAGCGCCAGGGCGCGGTGTTGAAATGGGCGCCGGTCTCCGATGACGGCGAGTTTCTGCTCGATGCGTTTGAGCGGCTCATCACCCCGCGCACCAAGATGATCGCCATCACGCATATGTCGAACGTGCTCGGCACGATCGTGTCGCTGAAAGAGGTGGTGCGGATCGCGCATGAGCGCGGCATTCCCGTGCTTGCCGACGGCGCGCAAGGGGCCGTGCATCTCCCCGTCGATGTGCAGGACCTCGATATCGATTTTTATACCTTCACCGGACACAAGCTTTACGGTCCGACCGGGATCGGTGTGCTCTACGGCAAGCGCGAGCACCTCGAGCGGATGCGCCCGTATCAGGGCGGCGGCGAGATGATCGGTACCGTCACGACCGAAACCGTCACCTATGCCAAACCGCCGCACCGCTTCGAGGCCGGCACGCCCGCCATCGTCCAGGCGATCGGGCTCGGCGCCGCCATCGACTATGTCGAGAGCGTGGGACGCGAGCGGATTGCGGCGCACGAGGCGACGCTCCTCGACTACGCCATGCGGCGCCTCGGCGAGCTCAACTGGCTCCGCATCTTCGGCCGCGCCAAGGACAAGGGCAGCATCATCGCCTTCAACATGGAGGGCGCCCACCCCCACGATGTCAGCACCATCCTCGACCGCTACGGGGTGGCGGTGAGGGCCGGGACCCATTGCGCCGAGCCGCTTCTCGCCCGCTATGGCGTGACCTCGACATGCCGCGCCTCCTTCGCCATGTACAATACGATGGAAGAGGTCGATACTTTGGTCGAGGCGCTGCATAAGGCGCATGAGATGTTCGCTTAGGACAAGCGCGGAAATGATTGAAAAGAATCAAAAAGATGACACTGCGGCCCGCGAGGCCGAGCCTGAAGCCGCGGCCGGCGAGCCGGGCGAGATCAAGGCTTGCGTCGGTGCGACCGGAGGCGGCGAGGGGACGGGTTCGGCAATCGCCCCCGATGAGCTCGAGCGGCTCAAGGGCGAGATGATCGCCGCGCTCAAGACCGTTTATGACCCCGAGATCCCCGTCGATATCTACGAGCTTGGCCTGATCTATCGGCTCGACGTCGATGACGACCGCAATATCGAGGTCGACATGACGCTGACGGCGCCGGGCTGCCCGGTCGCAGGCGAAATGCCGGGCTGGGTTGAGAACGCCATCTCCGCCGTTCCCGGCGTGGGCCAGGTCAAGGTCAATCTCGTGTTCGATCCACCCTGGGATACGAGCCGCATGAGCGACGCGGCACGGCTCGACCTCAATATGTTCTGACGCCAAGCCTTGAACGCGCCCTCGATTTATCCCAACTTCAGGCCATGACCCTCCGCCCCCGCCCGCAAGTGATGCGCCTCACCGATGCCGCCGCCGAGCGTATCCGCGCCCTTCAAGCCGGCTCGGGCAAATCGATCGAAGGCGTGCGCATCGGCGTGAAGAACGGCGGCTGCGCCGGCATGGAATACACGATGCAATACGCGGAAGCGCGCGGACCTCACGACGAGGTGGTTGAGGACAAGGGCGTCAAGCTCCTGATCGACCCGACGGCGGTGATGTTCCTGCTCGGCACGGAGATGGACTACCGCACCGACCGCATGCGCTCGGGCTTCGTGTTCAACAACCCGAACCAGACGAGCGCCTGCGGCTGCGGCGAGTCGGTCGCGCTCAAGCCCGCCGACGAAGCGGCGGAAGACGCGGGCGTCTCCGGAGAGCCCTCTTAGCCCGCTCTCCCCTTGGGGAGAGCACACGCGCCTCTTGGCGCGTGGTGAGGGGGGCGAAGCCCGCGTCAAAAATCACCCTCACCCCTTCCCGCCATGCGACTTGCGCAGAGCTACGCTCGCGCAAGATCGCGGCGGAAAGCCCTCTCCCTCAAGGGAGAGGGGAAGCTTGCTCGGACCTATAGGCTGATGCGTTCTGCCGCGGCTTACGTCACCCGAACCGGGCGCATCATGAAGGCGGGGACGTGATCGCCCATGCCCTGCTGCC
>CAYMJW010000178.1:0-4728 GCA_964390455.1 uncultured Methyloceanibacter sp.
TCCTTGGCGAAGCTGTCGATGCCGACATCCCATTCCTTGATGAAATGCGCGGTCAGAACGTGACCAGCCGCCCGCACCGGCCGGTCGGCGAAAACGATAGAGTTGGGGGAGACGCCGGTCAGCGTGAGCTTGTTTCCTTGCAGGCTCGCGCCCTTGGCATTCAGAACGGCAAGCGATGCGATCATATGTTGCGAGGACGAGCCGATCGGCTTCTTCGCGGGATGGCTGATGGCATCCTCGGCGACGGACGGAGCCGATGCATAGACCAGCCCGGTTACGACCAGGGCTAGGCAGGCGATACGCTTTGTTGACATGGAAAAATCTCCTCGAGAACTGGGGACGCTCGAGAATAGCGCATAAGATTGCGACGGGTTTGTGCAACCGAAATAGCCGCTAGCTCTATTTTTGCTGTGGGTAGGGTGGCGGTGTGTGCGGACCGAAGCGCGGGCGCTAGAACTTGAAGGTCACCGCGACATCGAAGGTTTCGCCCTCGAACGTGTTTTTGGCGTCGAATTCCTTATAGTACTTGGCGATGAAGGTGAGCGGGTTGCGGGGGTCGCCGAGCATATAGGTCACGATGGGACCCGCGCCGAACACGCGCGACTCGAACGATCCGAGCTGCGCGCCCGCGCCGCTGTCGCCGGTCGTCTGGATCATGGCATAGCCCACGGCGCCTACGCCCCATGGGCCGAAATTCTTGGTGACGGCGCCTTCGAGATTGAGAATGTCGCCGGACTCGTAGTTGGTCGCGGGGTTCTCGAAATTAAAGGAATAGGCGGCGGCGCCGGTCGCCTGCCATCCGGTCGCCGGGTCGAAATAGGTCGCGGCAAATCGCGGCATGATCGCCCAATGGTTCAAGCTCGTATTGGCAAGCTGCTTGGTGCTGTAGTCGCCGGTTGGCGCGAAACCGAACACCGCAACGTTCCAATGGAGCTTGCCGGCATTCCAGCCGAGAACGAGCGGCGCGAAGACCGTGTCGCCGGGCGCGAGGTTGGTGTCACCAATCTCGAAATTGAACGGGCCGAATGTTCGGCCGAGAGGACCGGTCAGGGCGGGGAGACCAATGCCGACATCGACATCCATGGCGACCATGCTCGGCGCCACGGCAACGGCATAGGTGCCGCCGAGAATCTTCCAGGGCGTGACGTAGGTCAGGGCCGCGATGGTGGCGGTGTACTCCTGCTCGACGCCGAGCTGGACGAAGCCGTCGAAGACAGTCACGTCGGCGTCACCCTTGTAGTGATAGGCATCGGTGCGGAAATAGAAGCCGGGCTGCGGCGGGACCACGCCGCCCAGGATGTCGGTGTAGCCCTTGACCCAGGGGCCGGTGCCGAACTCGGCCGCCTCAACCTGTCCGGCGGCGAGCACGCCTAAAATTGTGGCGACGCTGGCGAGCGTGCTCGTTCTTACCTGCATCGATGTTCCCATGAGCGTTCCTCGATGGCCCGCCGGCCAAAATATCCCGCGGGCGGGTTCCATTCCACTTGCCCTCGGGTCTCTATGAGAAATTCCACGGGGGTGCGGCTAATCGGTAACAGTGCCCGCACGCGACCTCTCTCTAATCTTTGCGGTCAATTAAGAAAAAACACACGACGGGGGCGTCGAACCTGCAAGAGAACTCCAAAGCCTCCGGGAAAGGGGCTAGAGTGCCGCCGCTTTGGCAGGACGCGAACAGGGGAGTCTTTCATGAACAACGACAAGCGGCCTCATTCCGGCAAACCCGAGAGCGGGGCTGAGCCTGCGCGCCGGGCCCTGCTCCGCGGCGTTGCTTTCTTGTTTGCCTTGATCGCTCTCGGGACGGTCCCGGTTCAGGCCGGAGCGCCAGAGCCAGCCGCGCCTCAAGCCGCGCCGGCTGGGTCGAAACCCAACATCCTCTTCATCATGGGCGACGACATCGGCTGGTTCAATATCGGCGCCTATCACCGCGGCATGATGGCGGGCAAGACCCCCAATCTCGACAAGCTCGCCGCCGAGGGCATGCTGTTCATGTCCTACTATGCGGAGGCAAGCTGCACTGCGGGGCGCGCCAATTTCATCACCGGCGAGCTGCCGATCCGCACAGGTCTTACGACCGTGGGCCAGGCGGGCGCCACCGTCGGCATGCCGGCGCAGGCGCCGACCATCGCCACCGCGCTTAAAGCCATGGGCTACGCCACCGGGCAGTTCGGCAAGAACCATCTCGGCGACCGCAACGAGTATCTCCCGACCGTGCACGGCTTCGACGAGTTCTTCGGCTACCTCTATCATCTCGACGCGATGGAGGACCCGTTCCACCGCAACTACCCGCAAGAGCTTCGCGACAAGGTCGGCCCGCGCAATGTCTTGCACGCGTTGGCGACCGACACCGACGACCCGACGATCGATCCGCGCTGGGGCAAAGTCGGGAAGCAGAAGATCACCGATGAGGGGCCGCTGCCGCCGCATCCGATCGACGGCGCCAAGTACAACATGGAGACCTTCGACGAGGTCGTCCGCGACAAGACCATCGCCTTCATCGACAAGGCGAAGGCGGCGGGCAAGCCGTTCTTCGTGTGGATGAACCCGACGCGCATGCACATCATCACGCATCTCTCCGCGAAATATGAGAGCATGCGCAACGCAGAGAACGGCTGGTCGATCCAGGAGGCCGGCATGGCGCAGCTCGACGATGTCGTGGGCGCCGTCATGCAGCATCTGAAGGATCAGGGTCTCGACGGCAACACCATCGTCGTGTTCTCGACCGACAACGGCGCGGAGAATTTCACTTGGCCCGATGGCGGCCAGACGCCGTTCGCAGGCGGCAAGGGTACGGCGTTAGAGGGCGGCTTCCGGGTTCCCGCGATCATCCGCTGGCCGGGCAAGGTGGCGCCCGGCAGAATCGAGAACGGGCTGATGTCGGGTCTCGACTGGTTCCCGACCTTCGTGGCGGCCGCCGGCAATCCCAACATCGTCGAGGAGTTGAAGGCAGGCAAGGCGCTCGGCGAGAAGACCTACAAGGTCCATCTCGACGGTTACAACCAGCTCGACTTTCTCGCCGGCAAGGGGCCGTCCAGCCGCAACGAGATTTTCTATTTCACCGAGGCCACGCTCGGGGCGGTCCGCATCAACGACTACAAATACCGCTTCACCGATCAGCCGGGCGGCTGGCTCGGCAACACCATCCATCTCGATTGGCCGATCCTGACCAATCTCAAGCTCGACCCGTTCGAGCGCACGAGCACGCCCGAGGGGTCGATGTTTTTCGCCGACTGGTATGTCTATGAGTTCTGGCGCTTCGTTTTCGTGCAGCAAGAGGTGGCGCAGTTCGGCCAGAGCTTCATCGACTTCCCGCCGATGCAGGCGCCGGCATCGTTCAATCTCGAGGCCGTGAAGGGGCAGATCGAGAAGGCCATCAAGGCGCGCAGCGGCCAATAGCAGGCCGCGTCACGCATGGGAGGAGCAAATGCCGGACGACGATTGCACTGACCCGTCGCCGGACAAGACGCGTCGCAACGCTTGGCTCGCCGTCCTTGCCGCCATTGCAACAGTGGCTGCCTCGGGGCAAGCGGCCGCGCAGAATATCCGCGGCGACGCCACCGGTCCCACCACGGCTCCAGGCTTCAGCCATCCCGAGCAATACATCCACCTCAAGGACGTGAAGCCCGCCGACAATATGTATCCGGTGATCCAGCATCCGGAGCAAGACCAAGCGGTGGCGGCGAAGCTTGCGGCGCTCGCGCAAAAGACCGGCAAGAAGCCCAACATCATGATCTTTCTGCTCGACGACGTGGGCTGGATGGACCCCGGCTTCAACGGCGGCGGGGTCGCGGTCGGCAATGCCACGCCGGTGATGGACCGGCTCGCCAATGAAGGGCTTCTGCTGACGTCAGCCTACTCCACGCCGTCTTGCTCGCCCACCCGCGCCACCATCCATACCGGGCAGAACCCGCTCCATCACGGCATCCTGCGGCCGCCGATGTACGGCGAGGCCGGCGGTCTCGACGGAGCGACGACGATGCCCATGCTGCTCAAGGCGCAAGGCTATGTGACGCAAGGCGTCGGCAAGTGGCATATGGGCGAGAACCAGGGCTCGCTGCCGCAGAATGTCGGCTATGACGACTATGTCGGGTTCCTCGGCGTGTCCGACATGTACACCGAGTGGCGCGACATCTACTTCAATCCCGAAATCGCGCTGTCACCCGAGCGCTTCAAGATGCTGGAGGAGGACGACTTCAACCATTACGAGGTCCACTGCACGCCGGCCGACAAGACCAAGTGCGAGAACGGCAAGCTGATCGACCTCGCTTATATCAAGGAGCTCGATCAGCACTGGTTGGACACGAGCCTCGCCTTCCTCGACAAGATGAAGGGGAGCAAGCAGCCGTTCTATCTCTACCACGCAACGCGCGGCTGCCATTTCGACAACTATCCCTCGGATGAATGGGCCGGCAGGTCGATGGCGCGCACCGTGTTCAGCGACTGCATGGTGCAGATGGATGACATTCTGGGTAGGCTCGTCGCCAAACTGCAAGAGGTTGGCGAGCTCGAGAACACGCTGATTGTCTTCACCTCCGATAACGGACCCGAATGCGAGATTCCGCCGCGCGGGCGCACGCCGTTCCGCGGCTGCAAGGGGTCGAGCTGGGAAGGCGGCGTGCGCGTTCCGACCTTCGCTTACTGGAAGGGGATGATCGGTCCGCGCAAATCCGATGGCCTGTTCGATCTTGCAGACCTTCTGCCGACGGCGCTGTCGCTCGCCGGCGTTCCCGG
>CAYMJW010000179.1:0-4707 GCA_964390455.1 uncultured Methyloceanibacter sp.
TGTCGAAGATCACGATCAGGGTCGGCCGCACCAAAATGCTGTCGGGGAGGCCGAGGCTGTCGGGCTTCTCGCCCGGCAGGCGCTCGATCAGCCGGACCGTGTCGTAGCCCATATAGCCGAAGATGCCGGCGGCCATGGGCGGAAGCTCGGGCGGGAGCGTGATCGCAGATTCGGCAAGGAGCGCGCGGAGCGAGGCGAGCGCCGGGACGGGCGAGAGCGCAAACGCGCCGGCATCGGACTGGGGCGAACGATTGATTTCGGCCGCGGCCCCGTTGGCGCGCCAGATCAGATCAGGCTCGCAACCGATGATGGAGTAGCGGCCGCGCGTGGAACCGCCTTCGACCGATTCCAGGAGAAAACTGTTCGGCCGCTCATGCGCGAGCTTGAGCATGGCCGAGACCGGGGTCTCCAGATCGGCGACGAGCCGCGTCCAAGCCACTTGCGGCATGCCATCGTCGTAACGCTGCGCGAAGCTTGCAAAGTCGGGCTCGATGGGGTGAGCCCCGCCTTTCGGGTCGAGACCCTTCGGGCCGAGCGGCGTGACGGAGGCTTTCGCCGCACTCATGGCTCTTGGTCGCTACCGATCAGCTTGGCCAGGGCTTGCTGGTTGATCGTCACGCCGTAGCGCTTTTCCAGCGCCCCGGAATATTCTTCGATGGCGTCCTGCCGCATGAGGAGTTCGATCTCTTTCTTGAGGCGCTCGCGCTCCTTGTCGTCGAGGACCTCGGGCGGCGTGACCTTGTCCACCTGAAAGACGATGCGGCCCTCTTCGACGCCCGACGGACCCGATCCGTAGCCCTTCTCCGGCAGAGCGAAGGCTTGCTGCACCGAAGCGGGCAGCACGTTGACGGTGATGCTCTCGCGCTTCAACGGATCGCTGGTGAGCACCTCGACATTGAGGTCCTTGGCGATATCCTCGAGCGTCTTTCCGCCATTCAGGCTGGCGACCAATTCTTGCGCGTGTTTCGCCGCCTTGGTTCGCGCCTCTTCCGCGCGCCATCCCTTAGCGGCCTCGTCCTTGACCTGATCGAAGGGTTTGAGCTGCTCGGGCACGACGCCCATCACTTCATACCAGATGATCCCGTCGTCCTGAGCGTCGATCGGATCGTTCTCGACTCCGGCATCGGTGGCGAACACCGCATTCAGAAGCTCGGCTTGCTGGGGCAGCGTCACCGCCGAACCGTCGGGTTTGCGGCCCTCGCGATCGACCTGATCGACAACCTGGTAGCTGATCTTGAGCTTGTCGCCGATTTCGGCGAGCGTCGCCCCCGACGCCAAGAGATCCTCGATCTTGTCATGCAGGTCGAGGATCACGCTCGAAGCGCGCTCCTTGAGCAGCGCCTTCTCGAGACCGGCCTTCGACTCTTCGAGCGTCGGGGTCTTGCCGGGCTGCACGGCCGTCACGCGGAGCAGCACGATGCTTCCGAGCTTGCCCGTGACCGGCTCGCTCACCTTGTTCGCCTCAAGCGCGAAGGCCGCATCGGCGATCGCGGCATCGGCGAGCTCGGCCTTGGCTAGAGTCCCAAGGTCGATATCGGCGTCGCTCAGACCCTGCTCCTTGGCGACCGCCAAGAAGTCGGCGCCGGACTGAATCTTCTGATAGGCGGCGTTCGCCGCGCCAAGGTCGGGGAAGACGATCTGCTGGATGAGCCGCTTCTCGGGCGTGCCGAGCTTGTCCTTCTTCGTCTCGAAGGCGGCATTGATGTCGGCGTCGGTGACCTGAAGCCGGTCCTTGATGGTCTCCGGCGTGACGGCGAGGATGCCGATCTTGCGGAATTCGGGTTGCGTGAACTTGCCCTTGTTGTTCTCGTAGTAGCGCTTGAGGTCTTCCTCGCTCGGCTCCGGGATGGTCCCGGCCGCGCTCGCAGGGACCAGCACGTAGCGCAGCGTGCGCGACTCGCCGTTTAATCTATTGAGCGCATCGACCAGCATCGCCGGCGCGTTGACCACCTCGCCGACAGTGGTGAGGATCTGGTTGCGCAAATTCTGCTCGCGCATCGACGCGAAAAAACCCTGTTCGTTCATATCGAGCGAATAGAGGGCCTGCTGAAAGGCCGCGGGGCTGAACTTGCCCGTCCCGTCCTGGAAAGCGGGATCCTTCATGATCTCGTCGAGCAGCGCCGCATCGCTGACGCCGAGCTTGAGCGCTCGCGTATGCATGTCGATGGCGGCGCCCCCGACCAGCCGCGCCAATACGAGGCGGTCGAGCCCGAGCGCGCGCGCCTCTTGCAGACTGAGGCTCCGCCCGGCCTGCGAGCTCAGCACGCGCAGCATGTCCTGTTGCGCGCGCATGTACTGTTGCGTGCCGATCTTCACGTCGCCGACAGTGATGACGTCCTGGGCGCCGTAACCCTGGAACCACCCCGCCGGGAACCAGATAATGAAACTCGCAATCAAGACGAGAACGAAACCGACGCCGATGACGCCTCCCGCACTTTTGCGCAAACTATCGAGTGCCACGCTTCCGGACCTTCCATTCGCCATTTGCCAAAGCCGCGCTGGCGTCCGATGCTAGGACGACCTCGCGCGGCGGCGGCATCATAGGTAGCAAGGGCAGGCCCGGCAAGGCGGGCGGTCGGAGGGGGAATTGGCAGCGAAAACGCCGCTCGTGGCGGGCAATTGGAAGATGAACGGGCTCGGCGCCGCCTTGGGCGAGCTTCGCGCCCTGAAGGACCGCCTTGCGCTCGGGGACGCGCCGGACGCCGAAATCATCGTCTGCCCCCCGGCGACGCTGCTGTCGCGGGCGCGCGATATCCTCGTCGAGAGCGGCATCAGGCTCGGCGCCCAGGACTGTCATCCGCTCCCTTACGGCGCCCATACGGGCGATATCTCCGCCGAGATGCTGGCCGATGCCGGCGCCAGCGCCGTGATCGTCGGCCATTCGGAGCGAAGGCACGGCCACGGCGAAACCGACGCGGTCGTGAACGCCAAGGCGGGCGCAGCCTTCCGCGCCGGTCTTGCCGCCATCATCTGCATCGGCGAGACCGAAGCGGAGCGGCGGCATGGCACGACCTTGGAGGTCGTCGGCCGCCAACTCGAAGGATCGCTGCCACGCGAGGCACGCGCGGCAAATTGCGTCATCGCTTACGAGCCGGTTTGGGCGATCGGGTCCGGCCTCACGCCCACGCCCGCCGACGTCGCCGCGGTTCACCGTTTCATTCGCGGCGAGCTCGGCCGGTTGCTTGGCAAAGAGGAAAGCCGCGATCTGCGCATCCTCTATGGCGGTTCGGTCAAGCCCGCGAATGCGGGCGAACTCTTGTCTATTCCTGACGTGGACGGCGCGCTCGTTGGTGGAGCGAGTCTCAATGCCGACGATTTCTACGCTATTCTGTCCACCTATTTTCGCCGCGATACCGGCTGATCAGCGCCCGAGTGGGGTTGGCAAATCTGGCGATATTCGCCATTCTGACCAGGGCGATTTGCGGCAGGGAACAATCGGCGAGGGATGTCTCGATGCCGTTGCTGCGCTTCATTGCCTCAGCGCTTCTCGCCGGGACGGCTGCCGTGCTTCCCGGTGCATATGCTTACGCCGAGCCGCTCGAAAGGGAGGCCTGCGTCGAGCTGGAACGTCAGCGTGCCAAGCTGCTCACGCGCGAAATGAAGGTGGCTCTCGAGCGGGGCCCCGATTGGGTCAAGGACCACCTCCACACGGGCGAGATCGAGAAGGTCCGCGAATTCCTCGCCATCGAAGAGATGATCGAGTTCCGCTGCCGCGGCGGCGGCGTGGTCAAACAGACGGCAATCCCGGCCGGCGGGGACGCGGTGCCATTGCCGGATCGGAAGCCTGACCCGCCTCAGGGCACGACGGCGATGGAAAGCGCCGATATGCCGCAGCCGGGCACCGCAGCTGCAGGTGCCGATATGCCGCTCCCGGACCGCAAACCCGGTTCCGCGGCTCCGGCCATGGGCGACGTCGAGCCTAGCCAAGCCCTGGCTGATTCGGATAAGACAGCGCCTCCAAAAGCGGAAGCGACACGATGAGCACTGTTCTTCTCCTGATCCATGTCATGATCGCGCTCGCGCTCGTGGGCGTGGTCCTGTTGCAGCGTTCCGAGGGAGGCGCGCTCGGGATCGGCGGCGGCGGCGGCGGGTTCATGACCGGCCGAAGCGCCGGCAACGCGCTAACCAAAACCACCGCGGTGCTCGCCGCCTGCTTCTTCGCGACCAGCCTCGCTCTGTCCATTCTGGCGACGCATCTGAAACCGGCCTCCACCATCCTGCCGAGTGGGCAAGGGGGGCTCGCGCCGCTTCAAGGTCCGGCAGCGCCGGCGCCCGCGACGGCACCACAGGCGCCGTCCGCACCGTCGGCACCCCAGGCCCCGCAGGCACCTCAGCCGTAATAGCGTTAAGACGCCGAACTCCCGGGGATAACGCGCGCGCCTCGCACGCATAACCGCCGTTTGGGGCTACCGACTCAGCCGCGATTCGGTGTAAGGTCGAGGCCCATGGCGCGGTACATCTTCATTACCGGCGGCGTGGTTTCCTCACTCGGCAAGGGGCTGGCCTCCGCGGCGCTCGGCGCGCTGTTGCAGGCCCGCGGGTTCAGCGTGCGCTTGCGCAAGCTCGACCCCTACCTCAACGTCGATCCCGGGACCATGAGCCCCTATCAGCACGGCGAGGTGTTCGTCACCGACGACGGCGCCGAGACCGACCTCGACCTCGGCCATTACGAGCGCTTCACCGGGCGTCCCGCCTCGCAGGCCGACA
>CAYMJW010000180.1:0-4699 GCA_964390455.1 uncultured Methyloceanibacter sp.
TGACCCAGACGGTTGGCGATCCACATCGGGCGCCATTGCCTCATCCCGAGATCTTTAGGGCGCTGGTCCCGGGCATCGATCTTCTGCTCGACGATGGCAAGCTCAGGCTCCGGGTCGAGAACTGCGGCCCCGATTTCGCCGAGACCACCGTTGTCACAGGAGGCCGGTTGACCGACCGCAAGGGCGTCAATGTGCCGGGGGTGATGTTGCCGATCTCGGCGCTGACCGAGAAGGATCGGCAGGACCTGCAGTTCGGCCTCGATCTGGGCGTTGACTGGGTGGCGCTTTCATTCGTCCAGCGGCCCGAGGACGTCGCGGAAGCGCGCCGCCTCATTGCCGGTCGCGCCGCCGTTCTGGTCAAGCTCGAGAAACCCGCCGGGATCGAGCGGCTGGAGGAACTCATCGAACTGGCCGATGCCGTGATGGTCGCACGCGGCGACCTCGGCGTCGAAATGCCGCCGGAAGACGTACCGGCCCTGCAGAAACGCATCATCGCGGCCTGCCGCGAGGCCGGAAAACCTGTGGTAGTGGCAACGCAAATGCTGGACTCCATGGTCCACTCGCCCGCGCCAACGCGGGCCGAGGCCTCGGACGTGGCAACTGCAGTCTACGACGGCGCCGACGCGGTCATGCTTTCGGCGGAAACAGCGTCCGGTGAGTATCCGCTCGAGTCCGTGTCCATGATGAACCGCATCGTCAGCCGCGTGGAGCAGGATCCCTACTATCGCCGCGTCATCAATGCCCAGAGCCCGGAACCCGAAGCGACGGCGTCCGATGCCATCAGCGCCGCGGCGGCACAGGTCGCGGAAACGCTGTCGGCGGCTGCCATCGTCACCTACACGACCTCGGGATCGACGACGTTGCGTGCAGCACGCGAACGGCCGCAGGTGCCGATCCTCTGCCTCACCGAGCGCATCGAGACCGCGCGCCGTCTGGCACTTTGCTGGGGCACGCACTGCGTGCAGACCAAGGATGTCCGCAGCTTCTCTGAAATGGTCGACAAGGCCTGCGCGATCGCGAAGGAACAGGAAATCGCAACCAAGGGTCAACGGCTGGTGGTGACCGCCGGCGTTCCCTTCGGCACACCGGGCTCGACAAACGTCCTGAGGATTGCGTGGGTCGAGGATTGATCGAGAAACACGTGGCATCGGTCAAGACGACGATCCGAACCACTTGCCCGCGCGACTGCTACGACGCCTGCGGCATTGTCGTCGTTAAACGGGATGGACGGGTAACAAAGGTTCTTGGCGACCCGGATCATCCGGTGAGTCGCGGGGCGCTCTGTGGCAAGTGCGCTATTGCGTACAACGGCGTATGGCGCGACCCGGACGTGCGGCTGTCGCGACCCCTGCGGCGGGTCGGATCCAAGGGCGAGGCCCGGTTCGAGCCGGTATCCTGGGACACCGCGGTTGACGCGATAGCCGGCCGGCTAAAGGAAATCGTGACGCACCACGGGCCGGCATCGATCTGGCACACCCACTACACCGGCACTTGCTCGAAGATCGCCGGGGGATTTCCGATGCGCTTCTTCAACCGTCTCGGCGCCAGCGAGGTGGTCCCGGACAGCATCTGCAATCTCGCCGGTCAGATCGCACTCGAGTACATGTACGGCAGCGCGGTGACGGGATTCGATCCGCGCACGGCGGCCGACTCTGCGTGCCTCCTGTTGTGGGGCGTCAATCCGTCGGCGTCGGGGCCACATGCGCACAAGCACTGGCTCAAGGAGGCGCCGGGGCGAAAGATCGTCGTCGATCCCGTAAGGCACCCCACAGCCGCAGCGGCCGATCTGCATCTGCAGCCGTTTCCGGGCAGTGATGCCGCGCTCGCATTTGCAATGCTGCACGTTATGGCGCGAGAGGGAATGATCGACCGTCCATTCCTCGCTCGATACGCCGTTGGCTGGGACGAAGTGGACCGGCTGCTGCCGGATTGCACGCCAGCCTGGGCCGAGGCGCAAACGGGCGTACCCACAGCTCTGATCGAGGGAGCTGCGCGCCTCTACGGGAGAGGGCCGTCCCTTCTGTGGCTGGGCCAGGGCCTGCAGCGTCAGCCCATGGGCGGGAACGTGATTCGGGCCTGTGCGCTGCTGCCGGCAACGACCGGCAACATCGCAAAGCCCGGAGCCGGTTTCTACTATCTCAATGGCAGCGGACGGAAGGGCATTCGAGGCAGTTACATCGCGGCCCCACACTTGCGGCATGAGCCGGCGCGGAGCGTCAGCCACATGGACCTGGCGGCGACGCTTGCAGATCCGGAGCAGGCGCAAGCGCTCATCTGCTGGAACATCAACATCGCCGCGTCCAATCCGCAGCTGCATCGGCTGCGCCGTGCGTTGCAGCGGGAAGAATTGTTCACCGTCGTGATCGATCCCTTTCAGACCGACACGGCGGATCTTGCGGACTTCGTCTTGCCGGCCGCGGGATTCCTGGAATTCGACGATCTCGTCTCCTCCTACTTCAATCTGACGCTGTCGGCGCAGGTGAAGGCGATGGAGCCGATCGGCGAGTCGCTGCCCAATCAGGAGATCTTCCGGCGACTTGCCCGAGCCATGGGTTTCGAGGAGCCGGAGCTGCATGAGCGTGACGCGGACATTCTGAGTGCGCTGTTGAAGGGCGCGGGAGTGGACGGCGGCTTCGACGCGCTGGCTGCGGTCGGCACGATGGACTGCTGGAGTGAGCCGGTCATTCAGTTCGCGGATCTCAGGTTTCCGACTCCTAGCGGCAAGATCGAGATCGCGTCGGATCGCGCTGCGAAAGACGGGCATCCGCGGACACCACTGCCATTGGTGGATCCTCGTCCGCAGGGCGGGAAGCTGCGGCTGCTATCTCCGGCGACGCCGTGGCTGATGAACAGTTCCTATAGCAACGATCCGACCATCGCCAAGAAAATGGGATCCGAGTCGGTCACCCTGCATCCTGACGATGCGGACAGCCGCGGCATCTCGGACGGAGACCAGGTGGAACTGATCAATGAAACCGGTCGCCTGACCTTGCGCGCCAGGGTGGATGCCGTCATTCCTCGCGGCGTGGCCCTGACCGGCAAGAGTCGCTGGCCCAAGCTGTCGCCGCACCGAGCCAACGTCAACGTCCTCAACGCAGGGCACAAGGCCGACATGGGGGAGAGCACCGCCGTACACGGCGTCGAAGTAACGGTCTCCCGGTTCGGCTAGATTTCCTTGTTCTTCAGCCGCTGTTTCACGTACTCGATGTTGGCGATGACACCGGGCATGTGCGGGTTGACCTCAAGCGCCTTTTCGAAGGCGACAATCGCCTCCTCTTCGCGTTCAAGGGCGGTGTTGATCAGACCGAGGCCCGACAGTGCCCCGAAGTGCCGCGGTTCGAGCGCCAGGGTCTTGTCGACATCGGCCAGCGACCCCTGAAAATCACCCATCAGATACAGGACCGTGGCGCGCTTGTTCCAGCCCTCGGCGAAGTCTGGCGCCAGCTTGGTAATCTCGTTGAAGTCGGCGAGGGCGGTCTTGAAGTCCTGTGCCGCCATCGCGTCTACACCTTCGGCCATCAACCGGTTGACGGCGGGATCGCTGGCGGTGAGCCAGATTGACCAGATCTCCTGCTCGATCGTGCGTGCCTGAAGATAGCCGGTCACCTTCCTCAGGTCGTCGAACAATTCGACGAGGCGCGGATCGTTCTGATCCGCCTGCGCACGGCTGCCGACGGCAACGGCCAGCACCAGCGCACAAGCAAATGCAAGTCTGCACGGCATGTCGACAGGGTATGAAAAGTCGCGCCCGATGGCCAGCAGGATTGTGCTTGCCGGTACACACAAAGCCGTGAATTGTCGCAGCGGTTTCGAAGCAATCGGCAACAGCGGCGAAATGGCGGACCTGCGGTCGCACGACTCGGACATCTTGTGGCCCGCGGTTGTCGACGCGGCCGGCGCCATGTCGCTGGCGCTGCAGTTCCAATTGGAACAGTCCCAGTGGTGGAGCGGGCGTCGGCTGCTGGAACGGCAGTTCGCACAGTTGGCGCGCCTGGTTCGGCACGCCCATGACAATGTCCCGTTCTACGGGAGTCGCCTGGAGGCAGCCGGCTGTCGTGCAGACTCGCTTAATCGGGAGTCGTGGTCGCGCCTGCCGGTTCTCGCGCGCGAGGAGGTTCAGCAGGCTGGCCGGGACCTGGATAGTCAGCATCCACCTCCGCAGCACGGCAAGCCCTTCGACATCAGTTCCTCCGGCTCCACGGGCGTGCCGGTGTCCGTGCGGAAGACGCCGCTGGCGAACTCGGTCTGGAAGGCGATCACGCTGCGCGACCATCTCTGGCATGGGCGCGATTTTGCGGGCCGGCTCTGCGCCATCCGGGATACGGAGGCGATCCTCGGCATCGGCAAAGGCCACCTGGCGGCCTATCCCAAGGGCATCGCTCTGAAGAACTGGGGCTCGGTCACGGCGCAGCTGTTCGAGACCGGGCCGGCGGCAGCATTGCACATCCATACGCCGATCGAGCAGCAGGCCGAATGGCTGCAGCGCCAACGCCCGGGACTGCTCGTCACCTTTCCGTCGAATCTGATGCGCCTCGCCCAGTACTGCCGGCAGAAGCGGATCAATTTCCCGAGTCTCAAGAGCATCTCGACTCTCGGCGAGGTCGTCACGCCGTCACTGCGCGCCGCGGTCCGCGAGGCCTGGGACCTCCCAGTGCAGGACATCTACAGCGCGGCGGAGGTCGGCTATATCGCACTGCAA
>CAYMJW010000181.1:0-4665 GCA_964390455.1 uncultured Methyloceanibacter sp.
GGGAAGGGTGAGGGGGCTCTTTATCTTAGACGCCGCTACGCGGCTTACTCCTCACCGCGCGCGCATTGCGCTCAAGCAGCGGAGCGGTAGCGCATGGAGAATGCGCGCGCGTGCTCTCCCACAAGGGGAGAGCGGAAAGAGGAGGAGTCAGGGCGCGAGCGTCGCGATGGCGGCGCGGAGCTCCTCGATGCCGGAGCCCATGCGGGCCGAGGTGGTGAGGATTTGCGGATAGGCCGCCGGGTGCTTGGCGAGGTCGCTCGCGACCTTTGCTTGCACGTCGGCAAGCTCGGTGGCCTTGGGCTTGTCGGCCTTGGTCAGCACCACCTGGTAGGAGACCGCGGCCTCGTCGAGCAGCGTCATCGTCTCGTTGTCGTTGGGCTTGATGCCGTGGCGCGCATCAACCAGAAGGAACACGCGTTTCAGCTCGCGTCGTCCCTTGAGGTAATCGCCGATCAGCCGCGTCCAGCGCTTGACGTCGGCCTTCGAGGCTTGCGCGTAGCCGTAGCCCGGCATGTCGACGAGGTAGAGAGTCTCGTCCTTCCCGAGCGTGAAGAAATTGAGCTCGCGCGTCCGTCCCGGCGTGACTGAGACCCGCGCCAGGCTCGTCCGCCCCGTGAGCGCGTTGATGAGGCTCGACTTGCCGACATTCGAGCGGCCCGCGAACGCGACCTCGGCGCGGCCGTCCTTCGGCAAGCCGTCCACGCTCGCCACGCCCTTGACGAAGGTGCACGGGCCCTTGAACAGCGCCTCGCCTTTGGCGAGTTCGGCGGCGGTGAAATCAGGTTTCTCCATTGTCATCGCCGGGCTTGACCCGGCGATCCAGTAACCACCGGGGGTCGGTTGCGTGCGAGCGCGGTGCTTACTGGATTGCCCGCCTGCGCGGGCAATGACAAGGAGCAAGAGCGGCCGCTACCCCTCGGCCTCGCCCTTGGCCTTGTCCTTGTTGTTCTTGAAGCCGAGATTCTCGAGCAACGGAATCTCCACGCCCTGCCGCGCCATGATGACCGCCTGCTGGATCACCGACAGAAGGTTGTTCCACGCCCAGTAGATCACGAGCCCGGCCGGGAACGAGGCGAGCAGAAAGGTGAAGAACACCGGCATCCAGGCGAAGAGCTTCTGCTGCACGGGATCGGGCGGCGCCGGATTGAGCTTCATCTGCACCCACATGGTGACACCCATAATGATCGGCCAAATGCCGATGAGCAGGAACGCGGGCGGCTCCCACGGGATCAACCCGAACAGATTGAAGATGCTGGTCGGGTCCGGCGCCGAAAGGTCCTTGATCCAGCCGAAGAACGGCGCATGCCGCATCTCGATGGTGATGAACAGCACCTTGTACAGCGCGAAGAAGATCGGGATCTGCACCAGGATCGGCAGGCAGCCGGAGGCCGGGTTCACCTTCTCCTTCTTGTACAATTCCATCATCGCCTGCTGCTGGCGCACGCGGTCGTCGCCGAAGCGCTCCTTGATGCGCTGCATCTCGGGCGCGAGCTTCTTCATCTTGCTCATCGCCACGTAGGATTTGTTGGCGAGCGGAAACAGCACGAGCTTGATGAGGACCGTGACGATGAGGATGGAGACGCCGAAATTGCCGACCAGCTTGAAGAAATAGTCGAGCGCGAAGAACAGCGGCTTGGTCAGGAAATAGAACCAGCCCCAATCGATCAGGCGGTCGAAGCGCGGGATGGCATAGGTCTCGGCGTAGCCGTCGACGACATTGACCTCCTTCGCGCCGGCGAACACGCGCCCTTGCGCCTGCCCGGTCTGTCCGGGTGCGATCGACAGCGGATTGGACAGAACGTATTCCGTCTGGAACAGGTCGCCGCCATTCACGTTGCGGCCGGCAAACTTGGCGTCGAAGGCCTTGCCCTGCTCCGGAATGACCACGGTCGCCCAATATTTATCGGTGATGCCGAGCCATCCGCTCGTGCTCTTGGACAACGTCGGTTCCGTGGCCTCGAGCGCGTTCGCATAGGTAATCTCTTGCAGTCCGTCGCCGACGACGCCGATCAGGCCTTCATGCAGGATATAGAAGCCCTGGATCGGAGGCGTCTCGTGGCGCCGGGCGAACGCGTAAGGAAACAGCGAAACGGCCTCGGCCCCGGTGTTCATCACCTGGTCGTCGATCGTGAACATGTATTTGTCGTCGACGGCGATGGTGCGGGTGAATTTGAGCCCCTTGCCGTTGTCGTAGGTCAGCGTGATGGGTGAGTCCGGTGTGAGCGGCGTCTCGCTCGCGGCCGTCCACAGCGTGTCGGCGGTCGGCAGCGCGAGGGCCTCGCTTCCGGGGGCGCCGGCGAAACCCAATTCGGCGTAATAGGCATGCGGCCCGCCCTCCGGCGACAGCAGCACGACTTGCGGGCTCGAACGATCGACGGTCTCGCGATAGTCCTTGAGGGTCAGGTCGTCGATGCGCCCGCCCTTCAGCGCGATCGAGCCTTTGAGGCTCGGCGTGTCGATGGCGATGCGCGGGCTGTTGGCGAGCGCCTCATGGCGGGTGAGCGCGGTCGCAGCCGCGCCCGGCTGCGGCGCGCCGCCCGAAGGCAACGCTCCGCTTTGCGGTTGCGGCGTGCCGACACCGGTTTGTTGCTGCGCGGGCTGCTCAGTGCCCGGCGGCGTCTGGGGCGGCGTGGGCGAGAAGAAGAACTGCCAAGCGAACAAGACGCCGATCGACAGCACGATAGCGAGGAGAAAATTGCGGTTGTTCTCGTCCATGTCGCTTTCAGCTCAAGGCCCGCGCGTCTCCACTCCCGAAGGTGAAGGCGATGTGAGGGCGTTCAGCGTCTCTTTGCAGGGGAGGGCGCGTGCACCTTTGCAAACGCGCGTTCGAGGTCCTTGACTAACGCGGTGAAGGGCCGTTGTACCGTGCCCTCCCGCGCGATCAAGACATAATCATAGCCCTCCTTGGCATGCGAGGGTCCTGTGAGCCGCACCGCCTCCTTCAACCGCCGCCGCGCCCGGTTGCGCACAACCGCCCCGCCGAGCGCCTTGCTTGCCGTGAAGCCGAAGCGGGCGAGATGCGGGTCCTCCTCCGCGCCGGCCGCGCGGGCCCGCGCCTGGAGCACGAGCGAAGGCGCCGCATGCCGCGTGCCGTCGCGAACATGGAGGAACTCTCTGCGGATCTTGAGACGTCCGATCGCCGTCACAGAATAAGGCGTCAGGCCGACAGGCGCTTGCGCCCCTTGGCTCTCCGCCGCGCCAGCACCTTCCGGCCGCCCTTCGTCGCCATACGGGCGCGAAAGCCGTGGCGCCGCTTGCGGACGAGCCGCGAGGGTTGGTAGGTGCGTTTCACGGGAGGCTCCTTAGCTCGGGCTTGGCGGGCGGGACATGACGCTTGCGCGATGTCCGCGACCCCGCGGCTTATAGGGTCTCGTGGCGGGCGAAGTCAATCCTGGCGCCGTTTTGGGCCGGAATCCATGCTGGCCTGCTCAATCCCGTCACCGTCGCACCTCCGGTGACGCGCCATCACAATGGTGCGAAGGGCTGTTCCGCGCGGGGCGAACATGGTCCATCTAAGCTTGCTCAAACCAGGGGAGAGAAGACCGCGTGAACATGGCGCCGCAAAGCGGGGATGACGGCGTGACGAAATGGCTCAGGCGTCTTTGGCCGCTCATCGCCCTTGTCGGCGCAATGGCCGTCGTCTTCGCCATGGGCTGGCATCGCCACTTTACCCTGACCGAGCTTGCCGAGAACCGCGAGGCGCTGCGCGGTCTGATCGACGCTCACAAACTGCTCAGCCTTGCCGCCTTCGTCGCGCTTTACGCCGCTGTCGTGTCGCTGTCGCTCCCCGGCGGCGCGGTCATGACCATCGCCGGCGGGTTCCTGTTCGGTTGGCTCTTGGGCGGTGCCGCCTCCGTGGCCGGCGCGACCATCGGGGCGACGCTCCTCTTTCTCATCGCGCGGAGCACGCTGGGGCCTGTCCTGGCCGAGCGGGCGGGACCTCTGCTGTCACGCTTTCGCCAAGGATTCCAGGAGGATGCCTTCTCCTATCTGCTGTTCCTGCGGCTCGTGCCCCTGTTCCCCTTTTGGCTTGTCAACCTTGCCCCTGGACTGCTCGGCGTCAGTTTCGCTACCTATGTCGTCACCACTGTTCTTGGCATTATCCCGGGAACATACGCCTTTGCGCTGGCCGGCAACGGCCTCGACAGCGTCATCGCGGCGCAGCAGGCGATGTACCAGTCCTGCCTTGCCAAGTCTGGATCGGGAGGCCAAAAGTCGTGCTCGTATTCGCTCGATCCGGGGGCGCTTCTGACCCCGGAACTGATCGCGGGGCTCGTGGCGCTCGGGCTCGTGGCGCTCATTCCCGTGGCGATCAAGTGGATCAGGCGGGCGCCCTGAAGCGTTTGGCGATGGGGGACCATCAAGTATGGAAGAGGTTCTGAAGCCCGACCTCTGCGTGATCGGCGCGGGCTCAGGGGGATTGTCGGTCGCCGCCGCCGCGGCGCAATTCGGCGTGCCTGTGGTGCTCATCGAAAAGGGGCGCATGGGCGGCGACTGTCTCAACTTTGGCTGCGTTCCATCGAAGGCGCTGCTGGCGGCCGCGAAGCGGGCGGAGGCCGTGCGCACCGCCTCGACCTTCGGCATCGACGTGATCGAGGCCCAGATCGACCATCGCGGCGTCCACGATCACGTGCACGGCGTCATCGCCGCCATCGCCCCCAACGA
>CAYMJW010000182.1:0-4642 GCA_964390455.1 uncultured Methyloceanibacter sp.
GCAAGCGTAGAGCGTGATCCAATCCTGGGTTTCGGGCAGCATGATCCGGGTGCGCTCGGGCTTTCCGGAAAGGTCGAAATTCAGAGCGCCCAGGCGCACCTCGCCTTTCAGCCTGCACTTTGCCTCATAAGCCTCGGTGCCCTGATCGGGGGGGCGCGTCGCGCCAAGAATACAGAAGACGTTCGGCCCCTCGACAATGCCGCGCCTGATCTCGAAGTCCTGCGTGGTCTCGTCCTTGCAGCCGTCTTCGGCCGTTGAGAATTTACCGAGGAGATGATCCGTCTTGACTTGCGCCTGCGCCGGAACTGCAGACACGACCGACACGCACAGCGCCAAACGCATAATCCAATTCATGGCCAGGTCCTATTCGCGCTCGAGGCTGCGAATATAGGCGATGACGTTTCGCATGTCGTCGGGCTCAAGCACGATGTTGGGCATTGTGGGGTGGGAGCTTTGCAGCCAGACGGTGAGCGCCATCTCGGTCATCCCCGGCGTGTTCGCGACCGACTGGAAGGTCGGGGCCTGCGGCAAAGGCGAGACCTGCTCGTCCGGCAGCACCGCGTGGCAGGCGGCGCAAACCTTGTTGGCGTAGGCGGCGCCCGCTTCGATATCGGCGTCCTGCGCGAGCGCGTCCGAACTCAAGGCAAGCAATGCCGCCGCGAGAGTCAGTCCATGCTTCATGTCAGCACCTCCTTGTGTGCTTTTGATAGCACCCGGCGCATGAAGCCCATCTGACCTCGATCAAGGTTTTCGCTTGGTATGGCACTGCCACAGATCGGGGCGGCGCTCCTTGGTCAGCTTCTCGGCTTGCTCATGCCGCCACTCGGCAATCTTCTTGTGATCGCCGGAGAGCAGCACCTCGGGGATGGCGCGGCCCTCCCACTCGCGCGGCCTTGTGTAATGCGGGTATTCCAGCAGACCCGAGGCAAAGCTCTCCTCGGCGAGCGAGCCCTCATTGCCGGCGACGCCCGGTAAGAGCCGCACGCAGGCGTCGATCAGAACCTGCGCGGCAAGCTCGCCGCCCGACAGAACGTAATCGCCGATCGAAACTTCTTCGATGTCGCGCGCATCGAGCACGCGCTCATCGATGCCCTCGAAGCGGCCGCAGAGCAGGATCGCGCCCGGTGCTTGCGCGAGCGCGCGCACGCGATCCTGCGTGAGCGGGGTTCCGCGCGGAGAAAGGCAGAGCGTTGGCGTGCCGGGCTCGGCGCTCGCGCGGGCGGCATCGATGGCGGCGGCGGCGATGTCGGCGCGCATCACCATGCCGGCGCCGCCGCCTGCCGGCGTATCGTCGACCGAGCGATGCTTGTCGGTGGCGAAGCCGCGGATGTCGATGATGTCGAGCGCCCATCGGCCCTCGGCAAGCGCCTTGCCCGCAAGGCTCAACCCCAAGGCCCCGGGAAACATCTCGGGAAAGATCGTGAGCACGGCGGCGCGCCAGGTCATTCGAACAGGCCTTCCGGCGGGGCAAGCACGAGGCGTCCGCCCTCGACATCGACTTCGGGCACCGTCTCGCGGGTGAAGGGGACGAGCACGGTGGTGTCGCCGCCGTCCGGTTTCACCTCGATCAGGTCTCCGGCGCCGAAATTGTGCACGGCGACCACGGCGCCGATCGTCTTGCCGTCGCGATCGATGGCGGCAAGGCCGATCAGATCGGCGTGGTACCACTCCTCCTCTTCGCGCGCGGGAAGGCGCTCGCGCTCAAGATAGAGCTTGGTGCGATTGAGCGCCTCGGCCGCCTCGCGCGTGGTGATGCCCTTGATGCGGGCGATCAGCGCCTTCGGCGTGACGCGTACGCTCTCGATCTCGAAGGCGCGGCCACCTTCATCGTGAAGCGGGCCGTAGCGGGCGATCGCCTCGGGCTCCTCGGTGTAGGAGCGGAGCCGGACCTCGCCCTTCAGCCCCTGCGCCGCACCGATCTCGCCGAGAAGCAGAAGGTCACGCGAGGCCAACAGCGTCACTCGGCAGCGGGCTCTGCGGGCTGCTCTGCCGGTGCCTCGGGCTCGGGCGGCGGCGGCGGCGCGGCGGCGGCTTCGGCCGCGGCTTTGGCCTTCTCGGCGGCCGCGGTCAGCTTTGCTTCCTCGCGCTCGAGCCGCTTCTTGCCTGGCTTGCCCTTGTTCGGGTTCGAGCGGGCCGCGCGTTTCCTCAGGCCGACAGCGTCGAGAAAACGGAGCACACGATCGGTCGGCTGGGCGCCGACGCCGAGCCAATGCTTGAGCCGGTCGTCAACGAACTTCACCCGCTCGGCCGAGCCTTTCGGCTGGAGCGGATCGTAGGTGCCGATCTTCTCGATATAGCGTCCGTCGCGGGGGTTCCGCGAATCGGCGACGACGATGCGGTAGTAGGGCCGCTTCTTCGCGCCGGCCCGCGCCAGTCTGATCTTCAGGGACATTGCTTCATTCTCCTAGGGTTGGTTTGATCTCATCGCTTTTTCGATCCGGGCAGTCCCGGAAGACCTCGGGGGAGGCCGCCGCGCAGCCCGGGAAAGCCCCCCGGCATTCCGGGAAGAGTTCCGGGGAACGGCGGCAGATTTCCGGGCGGGAGGCTTCCCCCTTGCGGCATCTCGGCAGGCATCTCGGGCGGCGGACCGCCGCCGAACATCGAGCCAAGCAGCCCACGCTTCTTGCCCATGGTCTTCATCATGTCGGCCATCTGCCGGTGCATCTTCACCAGCCGGTTGATGTCCTGGACACTCGTGCCGGAGCCTGAGGCCACGCGCTTCTTTCGCGAAGCGTTGAGCAGCTTCGGGTTCTTGCGCTCGGCCTTGGTCATCGAGCCGATCATCGCCTGCTGGCGCTTGAGGATCTTGTCGTCGAGATTGGCGGCGTCGAGCTGCTTTTTGATCTTGCTGATGCCGGGCAGCATGGCGAGCACGCCGCCCATGCCGCCGAGCTTCTGCATCTGCTTCAATTGCTCGGCGAGGTCGTCGAGATCGAAGGCGCCCTTCTTGACCTTGCGCGCGATGGCCTCGGCCTTGTCGATCTCGACCGTCTGCATGGCCTTCTCGACCAGGCCGACCACGTCGCCCATGCCGAGGATGCGGCCGGCGATGCGCTCGGGGTGGAAATCTTCGAGCGCGTCGAGCTTCTCGCCGACGCCGATCAGCTTGATCGGCTTGCCGGTGACCGCGCGCATGGAGAGCGCCGCACCACCGCGCCCGTCGCCGTCGACACGGGTGAGCACGATGCCGGTGAGCGCCACGCGGGCGCCGAAACTTTTTGCAAGATTGACGGCGTCCTGGCCGGTGAGCGCGTCGGCGACGAGCAGCGTCTCGTGCGGGCGCGCGATCTTCTCGATCGCCGCCGTCTCGGCCATCAGCTCTTCGTCGATATGGGTGCGGCCAGCGGTGTCGAGCAGCAGCACATCGAAGCCGCCGCGCTTGGCGGTCTCGACCGCGCGCTTGGCGATTTGCGTAGGGCCTTCGCCGGCAACGATCGGGAGGGTGGCGATGCCGGTCTGCTCGCCGAGCACGCGAAGCTGCTCCTGCGCCGCAGGGCGCCTTGTATCGAGCGAGGCCATCAGCACTTTCTGCTTGTCGCGGGTCTCGAGGCGCTTGCCGAGCTTCGCGGTCGTCGTGGTCTTGCCGGAGCCTTGCAGGCCGACCAGCATCATCACCACCGGAGGCGTGGCGGCGAGATCGATCCCTTGCGCGTCGGACCCGAGCACGCGCACGAGCTCGTCCTGCACGATCTTGATGACCATCTGGCCGGGCGTGACCGAACGCACCACCTCCTGGCCGACCGCCTTCGCCTTCACGGCTTCGGTAAAGTCGCGAACCACGTCGAGCGCGACGTCGGCCTCGAGCAGCGCGCGGCGCACCTCGCGCATGGCCTCGGTCACGTCGGCCTCGGTCAGCGCGCCCTTACGGGTCAGCTTGTCGAGGATCGCGCCGAGGCGTTCCGATAGGCTCTCGAACATCAGTCCCACTTTCCATTGTCATCGCCCGCGCAGGCGGGCGATCCGGTAGGCCCTGAATCTCGATCCCGAAGACAGGGGTTACCGGGTGCCCCGGTCAAGCCGGGGCATGACAAGACGTTTGAAATGCGTCGTTCCAAATCAACCACCATGATCTCACCCTTCGAGACGGGCCTTCGGCCCTCCTCAGGGTGAGGTTTGTCCAAACACCAAACGCACCCGAGGGCGCAACGCGCTGTCGGGTGTTGACCCCCCCACCTCTTGATATTTGCGCTACCGGCCTCTGGCCTGCTTGAGCGCAATATGCGCGCCATCGGCCCGTAGTTCATCGCGCTCAAGTAGCGCGAAGCGCGGTAGCGCCCATATCATGTGCAGGGCGGCGGCTCGTGTTACGGAGCGGCCTTGAATTCGGCCGGAATGTCGGCGACGGCGGGGCTTAAGTCAAGCCGTGCTTGGGAAAAAGGCGCCGTGGAAGTGGAAGGGGATGGCGTGAGGGGTCTCCGCCCGCGCCAATTCGGCAAGCGTGCCGGCGTCGAGCACGAGCAGGAACGAGCGGTCCTTGGCGATATCGACCACGACGGACAACAAGACGCCGTCATCCTCGGCCTTTGCCGCGGGCGACGGCACGAACACCGGCTCGCCGGGATAGAAGCCCGGCAGGTACCAGGTCGCGACCGCCCCGGTTTCGGTGTCGATCTTGACAATGGAATCGAGGAAATCGCCTTCG
>CAYMJW010000183.1:0-4639 GCA_964390455.1 uncultured Methyloceanibacter sp.
GCATAGCCGAACAGCGAGCCCATGATGGCGATATGGCCGCTCTTGCGCGCGAGCATCGGCGGCAACGCGGCAGCAACGCCATTGATAACGCCATCGACGTTGAGCGCCATCGAGCGGTGGAAACCGTCGAGATCGATGCTGCGAATGTCGAACGGCACATACATGCCGGCGCCGAGCAAAGCGAGATCGATGGCCCCGAGCTCGCGCTCGATCTTGGCGGCGGCCTCCTTCAGCGCATCGGGCTTGAGCACATCGGCGGGATAAGCCTTGATCCGGTCATTGGCAGCAGCAAGCGCTGTCAGCGCCTCGCTCGGACGTGCCGTGGCGGCGACGTTCACGCCGGCAGCAGCAAGGCGTTTCGCGATCTCACCGCAGATCGCGCCCGACGCGCCGGTGATCCACGCGGTCTTCCAGGGAAAGCTTTGCGCCAAGTTTCACCTCCCGGTTGTCATGCCCGCGAAGGCGGGCATCTAGTAACCCCGGGCCCCGCGTGGTGGATACTGGATTGCCCGGTCAAGCCGGGCAATGACATCCCTTGCTGTCATTCCCGCGAAAGCGGGAATCCAGTAGCAACCGGTCTCGCGTCGTTGATACTGGATTGCCCGGTCAAGCCGGGCAATGACAAGAGCGAATAGTCGCCCCAAAGCTAGCGCCTCAATCCACGAACGGATCGTGCACGAGGATGGTGTCCTCGCGCGTCGGGCTGGTCGCGAGCAGCGCCACAGGCGCGCCGATCAGCTCCTCGAGCCGCCGCACATATTTGATGCATTGGGCGGGAAGCTCGGCCCAGGAGCGCGCCCCGCGCGTCGATTGCGTCCAGCCTTCCATCGTCTCGTAAACCGGCTCGACGCGGGCTTGCGCCCCTTGCGCCGCCGGCAGGTAGTCGAGCGGCAGCCCATCGAGCCGGTAGCCGACGCAAATCTTGAGCTCGGGAAGCTCATCGAGAACGTCGAGCTTGGTCAGAGCGATGCCGTTGATGCCGCTCACTTTGCGCGTCTGGCGCACCAGGCACGCGTCGAACCAGCCGCAGCGGCGCGGGCGCCCCGTCACCGTGCCGAACTCGACGCCGCGCTCGCCGATGAGTCTCCCCGTCTCGTCCTTGAGCTCGGTCGGGAACGGCCCCTCCCCCACCCGCGTCGTATAGGCCTTGGTGATGCCGAGCACATAGTTGATGGCGCCAGGCCCAAGCCCTGAGCCTGTCGCGGCCTGCGCCGCCACCGTGTTCGACGAGGTGACGAACGGATAGGTGCCGTGATCGATATCGAGCATGGCCCCTTGCGCGCCCTCGAACAGAATGCGCTTGCCCTGCCGCCGCTTGGCGTCGAGCAGTGCCCACACCGTATCGACATAAGGCAAAATCTTCGGCGCGATTTCGGTCAGTTGCGCGCAGAGCGCGTCGGCGGAAATCTCGGGCTCGCCCAGGCCCCGGCGAAGCGGATTGTGGTGGGCGAGGATGCGCTCGATCTTGGGCTTGAGCGAGGCGAGATCCTGAAGGTCCATGACCCTGATGGCGCGCCGTCCGACCTTGTCTTCGTAGGCCGGACCGATGCCGCGCTTGGTCGTGCCGATGCGCCCGTCGCCTGCCTGCGTCTCGCGCAGCGAGTCGAGCTCGCGGTGGAGCGGCAGGATCAGCGTCGCGTTCTCGGCGATGCGCAAGTTTTCGCGGGAGATGCCGACCCCGAGCTTCTCGATCTTGGCGATCTCCTCGACCAAAGCCCAAGGGTCGATCACGACGCCATTGCCGATGACCGAGAGCTTGCCTTTGCGCACCACGCCTGAGGGGAGCAGCGAGAGCTTATAGGTCGTGCCGTCGACCACGAGCGTATGGCCGGCATTGTGGCCGCCCTGGAAGCGCACCACGATATCGGCGCGCTCGGACAGCCAGTCGACGATCTTGCCCTTGCCCTCGTCGCCCCATTGGGAGCCGACGACTACGACATTGGCCACGTGAACAGTCCTTCTTTTCGAGGCGCGGACGCAGAAACGGCCCCGCTTTCAGGCGAGGCCGTGTCAGCTTATAGCGCGGCGGCTTTCCCGATGCGAGCCCGCTGATCCCTCATTTTGAGCCTGGCAAAGCCCGGGTTAAGCCGCCTTCAGCATCGCCCGTTTCACCTCGGCGAAGGCCCAGTCGAGCCAGGGCAGAAGTGCCTCGACATCGCCCCGCTCGACCGTCGCCCCGGTCCAGATGCGTAAGCCCGGCGGCGCGGCGCGATGGGCGGCGATGTCCTTGGCGGCATCCTCCGCATCCAGCAGCGCCGCGATCGCCGCGGGAACCGCGTCGCGCGCCTCTGGCGGAAGCGCCGCGATGTCGGGATCGACGATCCTGAGGCAGACCGAGGTGTTGGAGCGTGTCTCGGGCACACGCGCGAGGAAATCGACCCACGGCGTCCTGGCAACCCAATCTGAGAGCACGGCCGCGTTGGCATCGGAACGCGCGATCGTGCCTGCAAGGCCGCCCACGCTTTCGACCCAATCGAGCGCATCGAGATAGTCCTCGAGGCACAGCATCGAGGGCGTGTTGATGGTCGAGCCCGCGAACAGCCCGTCTTTCAGCCGGCCGCGCTCGGTCATGCGGAACAGCTTCGGCAGAGGCCAGGGCGGCGTGGTGGTTTCGAGGCGCTCGACCGCGCGCGGCGACAGGATCAGCATCCCGTGCTGCGCCTCGCCGCCAAGCACCTTCTGCCAGGAGAAGGCCGCGGCGTCGAGCTTCGCCCAGTCGATCCTTTGGGCGAACACGGCAGAGGTCGCGTCGCAGATGGTAAGCCCCTCGCGATCGGGCGCGATCCAATCGGCGTTGGGCACCCGCACGCCCGAGGTGGTGCCGTTCCAGGCGAACACGACATCGCGGCCGCAATCGACTTGTGAAAGATCGGGCAGCTCGCCGTAAGGCGCAATTAGAGCGCGGACATGGTCGATCTTGAGCTGCTCGACGATATCGGTGGCCCAATCGCGGCCGAAGGCCTCCCAGGCGAGCACATCGACGCCGCGGGGGCCCAGCAGAGACCACAGCGCCATCTCGACGGCGCCGGTGTCGGAGGCGGGCACGATTGCCACGCGGTAAGCGGCGGGAAGCTCGAGCAGAGCGGCCGTCCGCTCGAGCGCGAGCGCGAGCCGCGCTTTGGTTTCGGGCCCGCGGTGGTAACGCCCGACGAGCGCGCCCTTGAGGCGATCGACAGACCAGCCAGGATGCTTGGGGCAGGGTCCCGACGAGAAGCGCGGATTGTTCGGCCGCACGGCAGGCTTAGCAAGCGTTGTCACGCGAGCCGATCTCCCCTTCGCAGGATTGAAGCGATTGTTTCCGAATCCGGCCGCGCCGGGCTTAAGCGGCGGCGTCGGTGAGCGCGTGGACGATCTCCGAGACGACCGTCTTGACGAGCTTCTCGTCGTCGCCCTCCGCCATGACGCGGATCACGGGCTCGGTGCCCGACGGCCGGATGACGAGCCGGCCCGATTTGCCGAGCCGCGACTTGCCCGCATCGATGGCGCGCCGCACCGCGACATTATCGAGCGGCTGGCCGCCATTCTTGTAGCGGACGCTCTTCAGGATTTGCGGCAGCGGCTCGAAGCGATTGCAGATCTCGCTGACCGGCCTGCCGCTCTGGGCCACCACGGACAGGAGTTGGAGCGCGGTGACGAGACCGTCGCCCGTGGTCGAGAAATCCGACAGCACGATATGGCCCGATTGTTCGCCGCCGACATTGTAGCCGTGCTGGCGCATATGCTCGACCACGTAGCGGTCGCCGACCGGCGTG
This sequence comes from uncultured Methyloceanibacter sp., assembly GCA_964390455.1. Lineage (GTDB taxonomy): Bacteria > Pseudomonadota > Alphaproteobacteria > Rhizobiales > Methyloligellaceae > Methyloceanibacter. The sequence goes on from CAYMJW010000183.1 coordinate 3,753, forward strand.
CGCGCAAGCCCGAGATCGAGGCTCTCCAGATAGCGCTCGAGCCCGAGATTGGACATGACCGTGGCGACGATGCCGCCGCCCGCAAGCCGCCCGCGCTTCTGCCACGACTCGGCGATGACCGCCATGAGCTGGTCGCCGTCGATGATGTGGCCCTTCTCGTCAACGATCACGACGCGGTCGGCGTCGCCGTCGAGCGCGATGCCGATATCGGCGCGCACCTCGTTGACCTTGCGGATCAGATCCTCGGGCGCGGTCGAGCCGCAATCCTTGTTGATGTTGAGGCCGTTCGGATCGACCCCGATCCGGATGACCTCGGCGCCCAGCTCCCACAACGCTTCGGGCGCCACCTTGTAGGCGGCCCCATTGGCGCAATCGATCACCGCCCTGATGCCGTCGAAGCGGATGTTCTTGGGCAGCGTGCGCTTGGCGAATTCGATATAGCGCTCGCGCGCGCTGTCGATGCGGGTGGCCCGGCCGATTTTCTCGGCGGGAGCGAGCAGGTCGGCGCAATCGCCTTCCATCAACTGCTCGATCGCTTCCTCCTTGTCGTCGGAGAGCTTGTAGCCGTCAGGACCGAACAGCTTGATGCCGTTGTCCACGAACGGATTGTGCGAGGCCGAGATCATCACGCCGAGATCGGCGCGGAGCGAGCGGGTCAGCATGGCGACGGCGGGCGTCGGCATCGGGCCGAGCTGGAACACGTCCATGCCGACCGCGGTAAAGCCCGAGACGAGCGCGGACTCGATCATGTAGCCGGAGAGCCGCGTATCCTTGCCGATCACGACGCGGTGGCGATAGGAGCCCGTGGTGAACAGCCGGCCTGCGGCCATGCCCACCTTGAGCGCCACCTCGGAGGTCATGGGATAGGCGTTGGCGCTGCCACGGAT
>CAYMJW010000184.1:0-4558 GCA_964390455.1 uncultured Methyloceanibacter sp.
GAACCTTAACGCTCGGACTCAGGGGCGACAAATCACGGTTTCTTTCACTGTATTACGGACTCTGCTGCCTCATAAGGCTCTGATATCGTTAGGTATTCATCCTTCTGCCAAAATCTTGCCGAGACTGTTGTTTACCTTGTGACCAACTCTCAATTGGCCCGGCGGCGGAGAAAAGCGGGAATCTCCAGATCGTCATCGACAAGTGATTCGTCTGGCGCTTCGGCTCGCTCGACCGCTTCGGGCACGCTTTGAACGTCAACCAGCTTTGGCAGGGCGGCAACGACTTTCTCGCCGCGCGGACGCTCGATCCGGATGCCTCGCGGCGCCGCCTCGACGTCGAATTTCGGCCGCTCCGCCGCCATGGGCATCTCACCCCAGCTCCGTCCGAATTCCGGCTCCCGCTTGGCCGGCGTCTCTTCGGGCTCCTTGCGGTGCCGGCCGACATTGGCGAGGCGCTCCAGGAAGCCCACCCGCTTCTTTTGCGCGGCAATGCCAATCACCGGCGCTTCGCCCGATTTCGCCTTGATTTCGTTCTGGGCGACAACCGGCAGATCTTCCATCGTCGGCATACGCCGAACAGGACGCTTCATCGCCACAGGCGGCGCAGGCTGAAAAGGCCGCGGGGCCGCTTGCGGGGCAGGCTTGGGCTGCGCCGTTGCGGCGGCACCGATCGGCGTGATCTGAGCGGGGCGCTTTTCGATTGTCACGTTGCCCTGCGCGCGCCAGACGGGAGGCTCCTTGACCATCTCGGCCTCGGCCAAGACAAGGCTCGGCTCGTCGAGGTCGATGGGCGTTCCGGGCAGCGTAGCGAGGTTCGCAAGCCGCGCGCTCAGCCGGTTCCGTTCCTGGGGCGTCGTGGGACGCATCTCGGACAAAGGCGTGCCGATACCCGTCGCCACCACAGACACGCGGATCGAACCGTCGAGCTCATCGTCGAAGGTCGCGCCGACGATGATGTTGGCGTCGGTGTCGGCCTCTTGCCTCACCCGGCTCGCCGCTTCGTCGACTTCGTAAAGTGTCAGGTCGTTGCCGCCGGTGATCGACACGAGCAACCCGCTTGCGCCCTTCATGCACACATCGTCGAGCAGCGGATTTGAGATCGCAGCCTCCGCCGCCTCGATGGCGCGGCGGTCGCCGCTCGCCTCGCCCGTTCCCATCATCGCCTTGCCCATGCCGGCCATGACGGTGCGCACATCGGCGAAGTCGAGATTGATAAGCCCCTCTTTCACCATCAGGTCGGTGATGCACGACACGCCGGCGCGCAGAACGTCATCGGCCATGGCGAAGGCATCGGTGAAGGTGGTCTTCTCGTTGGCGACGCGGAACAGATTCTGGTTGGGAATGATGAGCAGCGTGTCGACGAATTTCTGCAACTGCTCGATGCCGGCTTCGGCCGCGCGCATGCGCCGCGCCCCTTCGAACTGGAAGGGCTTGGTGACGACGCCAACGGTCAAAATGCCTTCCTCGCGGGAGGCGCGCGCGATGATCGGCGCAGCCCCCGTTCCCGTGCCACCGCCCATACCGGCGGTGATGAACGCCATGTGGCAGCCGACGAGATGGGCCTTGATGTCGGCCATGGCCTCTTCGGCCGCGGCGGCGCCGATCTCGGGCTTGGAGCCTGCGCCGAGCCCTTCGGTCACGTGGGTGCCCATCTGGATTCTCCGCTCGGCGCTCGAGCTTGCGAGCGCCTGGGCGTCGGTATTGGCGACGACGAACTCGACGCCCCTGAGACCCGACGCGATCATGTTGTTGACGGCATTGCCGCCCGCTCCGCCAACACCGAACACGGTGATGCGCGGCTTGAGTTCAGTGAGATCTGGAACTCCGAGGTTGATGGTCATAGCCGTCTTCCGATCCTTCATTGCCCTTGCTCTGGCTCGGTTTCCGCGCTTCCCCGCGAGGCGCCACGCCGAGCCCTCTCCAACGCTCAAAAATTGTCCCTTATCCACTCGCCAACCTTGGCGAAGTAGCCGGTCCCGGTGCGCAGGAACCGCTGCTCCGCGGCGCCTGAATGTCTCTCGTCGCCGCGCGCCCAATTGAACAGGAGCCCGACGCTCGCCGCGAAATCGGGGGACGCAGCCGCGGCCGGCATTCCGCGCAGCGCGCGCGGGCGCCCAAGCCGAACGGGCCGTCCGAACATGTTGGCGGTGAGCTCCGGCAGACCCGTGAGCTGGCTTCCGCCGCCGGTCAGCACGAGATGCTGCGTCACCTCCGCGGCAATGCCGCTCGCCGCGAGCCGGCGCCGCAACAGGTCGAGCGTCTCCTCGACGCGCGGACGAATGATGGCGGCGAGCTGAGCCTTGGTGATCTGGTTCAAGCTCTGCTGCGATGCGCCCGCGACGGCGGGATAAGTGATGATCTCGCGCTCGTCGGATAGCGTGGCGAAGGCGGCCCCATGCAGCGTCTTCAGCCGCTCCGCATAGTCGAGCGGCGCGGCAAGCGTGCGGGCGATATCGGTGGTGATGCTGTTGCCGCCGAACGCGATAGCATCGGCGTGGATGAACTGCCCGTCGGCCAGAACCGAAAGCGTTGTCGTGCCGGCGCCGAAATCGATGCAGGCGACGCCGAGCTTGGCCTCATCCGGCGTGGCCACGGCAAGCGCGCTGGCATAGGGCGCCGCGATCAGGTTGGCGACACCGAGATGGCAGCGCTCGACGCACAGCATCACGTTGCGCATCGCCACCTCGTCGGCGGTGACGGCATGGAGATCGACGGCGAGCCGCTCGCCGCACATGCCTTGCGGCTCGCTGATGCCGGCATTGTCGTCGAGCTGATAGGTCAGGGGCTGCGCATGAAGCACAGTACGCTTCTCGCGCCCCGCATATTGGCGTCCGCCGGTCAAGAGGCGCCTGATATCGTCTTCCCGCACGGTCCCCGATCCGAGCGCAACGCTTGCGGAAAACGTCTCGCTCTTGAGACGTCCGCAGGTGACCGCAACATGCACGTCCTCGACGGTGACGCCGGCCATGCGCTCGGCGGCATCGACGGCCGAGCGGATGCACGCCTCGGCCGAGTCGAGATGGGCGATCATGCCGGCCTTGAGGCCTTCGGCGCGCGTATGGTCGAAGCCGAGAACCTCGAACTGCTTGGCGTCGCCCTTGCCCTCGAGCCAATCGGGCGAAGGCGTGGCCTTGGCGATCAGGCAGCAGATCTTGCTCGTGCCGATGTCGAGCGCGGTCACGATCCGCTGGCGCTTGCTCCTTATCGAGGTCGTGTATCCCATTCCGTCCCCGTCAGGTCTTTCCCTTGGCCGGCGCCTTGGTGCTCGCCGTCGGCATGTCGGCTTGCGGCGTTCCTTGAAGCGTCTTGGCCTCCTCGCCTGCGCGCAAGCGCACGGTGATGCGATCGAGCAGGCGGAGATCGACGGCGGCAACATCCCGCTTCAGCACGGATTTTTCGCTGTCGAGCTTCTCGAGCGAGGCGAGCGCCTCGGGAACATTGTCGTCGGGCAACATGATCTCGGTGCCGGAGACGAGCTTGAGCGTCCAACGCCGGTCGCCGACCCTGATGGCGGCGAGAATCTTCTGCTTGAGCTCGTCATGCGCTGCGAGCTGCTCGACGAGCGCGGCGGCGTTCGTGCCCGCGCCCTCGCCGACAACGAACGGAAGTCCCGCATAGGCGTCGCGGTGCGCGGGCGCGAGCACCACGCCCTCGGCATCGACGACATAGGTCTGACCGTTTTTCTGCCAGACAGCGAAGGGCGCGCGCTCCTCGACGACCACTTGCAAGGTCGAAGGCAGCAACCGCATGACCTGCGCGTGCCTGATCCATGGCACCGCTTCGAGACGCGACTTGGCCGCATCGGTGTCGAAGCCGAGCATCATGGTTTCGGGACCGGCGCCAAGTGCCGCCGTGATCGCGGCATCGGTCGCGTGCAGCTGGCCGGTGACGGTGATCTTCTTCACGCCGAAGCCCGCGGCGATGGCGAGGCGATCGATCCCGCCGGTGAGAGCATCGTAAGCGTGCGCGGTCTGGCCGCCGATCACGGCGCCATAGACGAGAGCGCTGCCGAGGAAGAGCGCGCACAGGACGAACCATTTGCCGCGCGCATGCGCGCCGATCCGGCCGAGGCGAATGGAACTTGGGCTGCGGGTGATGAGGCGGCGCGCTTGGGCGAGCACGGGCAGGCGGGTTGCGGCCTTGCGCGGGGTGGCGATCCCGCGCGCGATCAGGGTCTCTTGCGAGCCCCGTCTCCTGGCCAATCCCCTGACCTCGCGCACGACGCGTCCTCCACGATCCAACGCACCAACTCGCCAAACGAGCGGCCGCTATGGGCGGCAAGCTCGGGCACCAGCGACGTCGACGTCATGCCGGGCTGGGTATTGACCTCGAGGCAGATCAGTTCCCCCGTGCCCTCAGGCCGGTCGTCGTAACGAAAGTCGGATCGACTGACCCCACGGCAGCCCAGTGCCCTGTGAGCCGCCAAGGACAGCTTCTGTACCAATTGGTAAACATTTGGTTTAAGCGGCGCCGGGAGGACGTGAATTGAGCCTCCGGGGGCATATTTCGACTCGTAGTCGTAGAAGGCGAGCCCCTCGGCCGGGCGGATCTCGATCAC
>CAYMJW010000185.1:0-4546 GCA_964390455.1 uncultured Methyloceanibacter sp.
TCCCCACGAGGGGGAGGTTGCGCGCGAAGCCGGAACCACAGGAAGGTCAGGCTGGCGAATCCAGTCGAGCCTGCTTTCTGATACCCGACACCTGATGCCTGACAACTGGACATGCTCTTCGGCTGCGGACCATACTCCCCGCGGCTCGTGCCCGAGGCCCTGAGTCGGAGGGAAGATGAAATACACTCTCGGTCTGTTTGCCGCCGTCTTTGTCATCCTCGCCTCCGTCGCGCTTGCGCGAGCCGCCGAGGAAGGCTCCGCGCAAGGCGAGGCCCAACCACCAGCCGAGCAGGCGCCCGCACCTTCAGGGGCTTCCGAGCCAAAGCGGGAGCTGACGCCGGAGGAGAAGGCCGAGAAGGAGGCGCGCAAGGCCTGCAAGGCCAAGATCTGCGACATCATCGCTACCCGCGACGAGAACGGCGAGGATGTGTCCTGCGACATCGTCAAGACCTGGCGCGAGGAGGACATCGTCAAGATGCTCGGCGGCAAGATCAGCTGGCCGTGGGGCAAGGCGGTGTGCCAATCGAAGCTCGAGCTTCCGCGCAAGCCGCTCGCTTTGGCGATGAGCGAGGACGCGCATGAGATCGTCATGCCGGCGCAGAAAGTGCGCTGCACGTTAGCGCAGAAAGCCGAAGGCGAGCCCTACACGATCGAGGCGAGCCTCGCGCCCAAGGTGAAATTCGCGAACGGCAAGGCGATCGAGGCGAGCATCAATTGGGGCGAGGCGACGGCGCCGCTCCTCATCTATCCCCTCATCTATGCCGGCACCGGCCTCGACAATAAGACGAACGTGCTCGGAGCCGAGGTCGTGCGCATGGTCAACGAGTTCACCACCAAGAAATGCGCCGAGCTGAAGGCGGAAGCCGGCGATCGGAAACCTGCGTCCCCGTAGGCGTGAGTCAAAGCTTCACAGTTCGGGCCTAATCTCTTCGCCGTGGAGTGATGCGGCAACGCCATGGACGACATGGAGCACATGCTGGCGCCACGAGATCAAGCGCAACCGCGCGTGCCGGGCGCATTGCCTCGCCCGGCGAACAGCCGGCGCACGTCCGTCCTCTTGCGCGATTTCATCGGCGTGGAGAGGGGCCCCCGCATCAGTCTCGGCGCGCTGCGCGATGCTCTCGGCGACCGTGGCTTCGGCGTGCTTCTCTTCATCTTCGCGCTGCCGAATCTCATTCCCGTCAACATTCCGCTTCTCTCGGCCGTGCTCGGCCTGCCGCTCGTTCTGTTGGCGGCGCAACTCACTTATGGGCGTCACAAGCCCTGGTTTCCCGATTGGCTTACCGAACGGACCTTTTCGCGCCAGGGCTTCTCGGCAATCGTCAATCGCGCGCTTCCCTCGCTTGAGCGCGCCGAGGGCTTGTTGCGGCCGCGGCTCACCTTTCTCCTGTCATGGACCGGCGAGCGCCTGATCGGCATCGCGGTCCTCGTTCTCGCCTTGGTCCTCGTCTTGCCGATCCCGTTCGCCAACTGGCTCCCGGCCTGCGCCATCGCCATCATCGGTCTCGCCATGGTCGAGAAGGATGGCGCCGCCGTCTTGGCTGGCCTTGCCGTGGGCGTGGTGAGCTTGTTGGTCGCGGCGACGGTCATCGTTGGTCTCATCAAGGCCTTTCTGCTGTTGTTTTCCGGCATGCTGGGTTGAGGGGCGTTTCCTTCACGCCCTTCCGCCGCTAGATTGACCACCGCGATTCGGCGATCATGGGGAGACGCATGATGGAACGAGCAGGGCCCTATCTCATTCTGATCGGCCGCGTGTTGCTGTCGATCATGTTCATTCAGGCCGGCTGGGAGAAGATCGGCGGCTACGCCGGGACCCAGGAGTACATGCAGGCCGCGGGCGTGCCCGGCGCGCTCCTTCCGCTCGTCATTCTTACCGAGCTTGGGGGCGGACTTCTCGTCTTGCTTGGGTTCTTCACCCGCTACGCTGCCATCGCCCTTGCCGGCTTCTGCGTGCTCGCCGGTTTGCTGTTCCATTACCAGCCGGGCGATGCGATGCAGATGATCAATCTGATGAAGAACGTCACCATCGCCGGCGGCTTCCTCGTGCTCGCAGGCTCAGGCCCCGGCGCCTTGGCGCTCGACAATGGACGCAGCTAGCTCCCGAAGCAGCTAGTTCCCGGAAGGCTTCGGCGCTTCTGGCGTCACGCGCCACACGACATTGCCGACGTCGTCGGCGACGAGCAGCGCGCCCGAACGGTCGATGGCGACGCCCGCGGGGCGGCCTTGCGCCTCGCCCTGGTCGCTGAGGAAACCCGTCAGCGCATCGACCGGCGCCCCCGAGGGCTTGCCATCGGCGAACGGCACGAACACGACTTTGTAGCCGCTGAACGGAATGCGGTTCCATGAGCCATGCTCGCCGACGAACGCGCCGCTCCGATAAGGCTCAGGCAGAAGCGTACCTTGCGCGAAGGCGAGCCCGAGCGGCGCCACGTGGTTGCCGAGCGAGTAGTCGGGCCTGAGCGCGCGAGCCACCAGTTCCGGGTTTTGCGGCTTGACCCTCTCATCGAAATGCTGGCCCCAGTAACTGTACGGCCAGCCGTAGAAGGCGCCGTCTTTGACCGACGTGAGATAGTCGGGGACGAGATCGGAGCCGAGCTCGTCACGCTCGTTCACCACCACCCACAGCACGCCGCTCTCTGGCTCGAACGCAAGTCCGACCGGGTTCCGCAACCCGGTGGCGAAGCTGCTTGCCTCGCCCGTGCCCCGGTCGATTTCGAGGATTTGCGCGCGCCCCTCCTCCAAGGCGAGACCGTTCTCGCCGGCATTGCTGTTGGAGCCGATACCGGCATAGAGCCGGGCCCCATCGGGGCTCGCGGCGAGGCTCTTGGTCCAGTGATAGTTGAGCGGAGAAGCGGGCAGATCGGCAATCTTGGTTCCGGGCGTTTCGATCTTCGTCGCGCCGTCCGTGTAGTCGAAGCGGAGCAGCGCGCCGGTCTCGGCGACGTAGAGCTTGTCGCCCACGAGCACCATGCCGAACGGCGAGTTGAGATCTTCGAGGAACACGGTCCGCGTCTCGGCGGCGCCATCGCCGTCGGCATCGCGCAACAGCACGATGCGATTGGGACTCGGCACGCCGGCGCCGGCGAGGCTCAAGGCCTTGCCCATCAGCCAGCCCCTAATTCCGCCCACGCCCTTGCCCTTGGGCGTGTTGGTCTCGGCGACGAGGACATCGCCGTTCGGCAGGACGAGGAGCCAGCGCGGATGGTCGAGGCCTTTGGCGAAGGCGCTGACCGCAAGCCCCTTGGCGGGCTTCGGTGCTGCCCCCTCGGGCCAGCCGACGGCGCGCGCGATATTGATCGCGGGAACGAGCGCCTCGCTCGGCGCCGGGATGGTCGGATTGGGGCCTTCGGTCTCGGCCTCGGACAGCGCCGACGAATCGCACCCCGCCAAGGAAACGGCGAGCATCGCCAGGATGGCGGCGCGGAGAATGGCGGTCATGATCGGCCCAGGGTTTCTCTTAGCTTTACAACCGGGGGCCGTTCCCCGTAAATCGGCCGCAAGCCACAACCAAGCATACGCTTGCACGAAGGAACAGCTGAAGCATGGGTTACAAAGTCGCCGTCATCGGCGCCACCGGCAATGTCGGTCGCGAAATGCTCAACATCCTGGCCGAACGCGAGTTCCCGGCCGATGAGGTCTTTGCCATCGCCTCGCGCCGGTCGATGGGCGTCGAGGTCTCCTTCGGCGACAAGCGGCTCAAGTGCCAGGATCTCGAGCAGTTCGATTTCAGGGGCGTCGATTTCGCGCTGATGTCGGCGGGCTCCGCGGTCTCAAAGGATTGGGCGCCGCGGATCGGGGCCCAAGGCTGCGTCGTCATCGACAATTCGTCGTTCTGGCGCTCTGACCCCGACGTGCCGCTTATCGTGCCCGAGGTCAATGCCGATGCCGTCGCCGGCTTCACCAAGAAGAACATCATCGCCAATCCGAATTGCTCGACCGCGCAACTCGTCGTGGTGCTGAAGCCGCTGCATGACCGCGCCAGGATCAAGCGCGTGGTGGTGGCGACCTATCAGTCCGTCTCGGGCGCCGGCAAGGAGGCCATGGATGAGCTGTGGGACCAGACCAAGGGCATCTTCGCCACCAGTTCGCCGGTGCCGAAGAAATTCACCAAGCAGATCGCCTTCAACGTCATTCCTCATATCGACGTCTTTCTCGATGACGGCTCGACCAAGGAGGAATGGAAGATGTCGGCCGAGACCAAGAAGATCCTCGATCCCAAGATCAAGGTGACCGCGACCTGCGTGCGCGTGCCGGTGTTCGTCGGCCATTCCGAGGCGGTCAATGTCGAGTTCGAGGAACCGATCACGGCCGGCGAGGCCCGGAAAATTCTGCGCGAGGCGCCCGGCGTGCTCGTGGTCGACAAGCGCGAGCCCGGCGGTTACGTCACCCCGGTCGAATGCGTCGGCGACTATGCCACCTTCGTCAGCCGCATCCGCGAGGACCAGACGCTCGATAGCGGGTTGTCCTTCTGGATCGTGTCCGACAATCTGCGCAAAGGTGCCGCGCTGAACACGGTGCAGATCGCCGAGACGATCATCAACCGCAA
>CAYMJW010000186.1:0-4476 GCA_964390455.1 uncultured Methyloceanibacter sp.
GACATCGAGCTCGGGCCATGACCGGCCCATTACACCACGTCCCGGGGCACGATCCGCGTGGTCGATTTCCCGAGTGTCAGGAGCTCGCTGAGGCCAGCCATGATGGCCGAGGCCGAGGGGGCGTTCGAGCGCATCAAGCGCGATGTCGGTCCGCTCGGCGGACTGCTCGCGGGCTCGATCAGGGGCGAGCTGATGGGGCGACTGGTCGACAGCGCAATAAATACGGCCGTGACTCCGCAGAACGTCGTCCGAATGGTGCGGGAGGGCAAGAGCATCCGCCAGTCGCTGGAGCGCGTGGTCGTCGAGCAGACAAGCGGTGTGGTGGGCGCTCGGCGTCCCGGGCTCGGCGGGCGGCGCGACAAGACCGGCACGATCGATCCGGCCAGCAACGATCCGGGCCAGAGCGCCGGACAGGTGCGGGAGGATGAACAGCGGCAGCGTCCCGCCGGCGAAGCGCACGCGGGAGCGACGGGCACCGCGACGAGATTGCCGGGAGCCCCAGATCAAGTTTCTGAGCAATCCGGAGGCGCAGGGAACCCGGAGAGCGGCAGCGGGCCGGCAAGTTCGGTTGGCGCAAGAACATCCGCGGAAACAACCGGAACGCCAGGATCGACCGAGCCTCCACGCCGACCGCGCATGGGCCTTGCCAACATCAAGTCGTTTTCGATCCTTGATCCGCTGGCATTCTCGGTGGGTGTCGCCAAGGATGCGGCTGCAAAAGAGGCGGAGGTCACCGCCACGCTGCGCTTCACCGGCACCGACTGGCGCGTCGTCGCCGTGACACCAGACTTCGCCGCGCGGCGGGCGAACAAGGGGCAGTAGGGCACCTCATTGCCCAAAGTGCTTCACTGCTCCGCCTTCTTCACGGCCGTTGCGGAGACCGTTCTCGCGACGGGTTTCTTTTGCTTCACTTTCGCGGATGGCTTCGTCGGCGGGTCGTCGCCGAAGCTGAAGAGGGAGGACAGTGGCGCATTCTGGCTGACGCCGCCCTTATAGGCCTGCAGCACCTTCACCTTCGTGCCCACCCTCGCGATTCCCGCGAGATGCACGACGTGCTCGTTGGTGAGCCGGAAGCAGCCAGACGAGTTGGCGCGCCCGACCGTGCGATCGTTGTTGGTGCCGTGGATTCGGTAGATGGTCGACCCGAGATAGAGCGCGCGGGCGCCTTGCGGGTTCTTGAGGCCGCCGGTCACGGTAATCGGCAGGCCCGGCACGCGCTTGTGCATCTCGGCCGGTGGCGTCCATGACGGCCACTCGGCGATGCGGCTGATGCGCTCGGTGCCCGACCAGGTGAAGCCGTCACGGCCGACTGAGATCGGGTACTCGTAGGCTTTCCGGTCGGGGAGCACGTAGTAGAGCTTTCGCGCTTGCGTATCGATGATGATCGAGCCGACCTCCTCCGCCCGGTCGAAATAGACGACGGGCGGGGCGGCGGGCTGAATGTTGGGCCGGTCGCCGCCTTCCATGAACTTCGGATAGACCACCGTGCCTGAAGACTTGCGCCGCTCAGCGCGCGCGGCTTCTTCCTCGTCCGCCTTCTTTCGGGCGTCGCTCTCGTAGACGGGAGCACCGTTGAACCAGCCCGACTGCGCCAGCGCCGCATCGGCGGCCAGGACCAGACCTGCCAGAGCCGGCAGCATCCGAAACCATACGTTCATGCACGTCCCCCGAGGCTTCTCACCGGCGCTATCGGCGCGGCACTTGCCCCCAACCGCTGCCACGTTACCCGAGCCACATGCTTCGAAACAAGCTGGCGCTTGCCCTTCCTGCCATCGGCCGCTCTTGTTGCATCCGTGCACGGTGGTATCAGCCAGGCCGATCAAAGCCGGGCGCCCGTTGTTCTTCCCCAGAAATTCGGGGTCATGTATCATCCAACCATCCGTCGGATTGCCGTGCATGAACGGCCAGACCCAAGAAGGATGCCGGCCATGCCTATGGACGCCAATGAAATCGAGCGGCTGATCAAGGCCAAGTTCCCCGATGCACGGGTGGAGATCAAGGATCTGGCGGGTGACGGCGACCATTACGCGGCGCACGTCGTCAGCGCGGCGTTCAAGGGCAAAACGCGGGTCGCGCAGCATCAGATGGTCTACGAGGCGCTGGGTGGTCGGATGGGCGGGGTTTTGCACGCACTGGCTTTGACCACCTCGGCACCCAAAGATTGACTTTCGACCCTCAGTGCCCACATTAGCCCGTGATTTGCCGCGAGCCCGGGGAAATGGGGACAGTCACCGATTGCAGCCGATCAATTGGTGACTGTCCCCATTTCCCAGCGACCCAAAAGGACATCGACCATGAGCCAGCCCATCCACGACCACATCCGCAAGCTCGTTGCCGACAACGACGTCGTGCTCTTCATGAAGGGCCACAAGAGCATGGCCCAGTGCGGCTTCTCGCATCAGGTGGACGCGATCCTCCAGCATCTCGGCGTCGACTACAAGGACGTCAACGTGCTCGAGAGCATGGAAATCCGCGAGGGCATCAAGTCCTTCACCAACTGGCCGACCATTCCGCAGCTCTACGTCAAGGGCGAGTTCGTCGGCGGCTGCGACATCATCAAGGAGATGTTCCAGGCCGGCGAGCTGCAGGATCTGCTGGCCGAGAAGGGCGTGATCAAGACAATGACGGCTTGATACGGCGGAATTCCTTGGTGCCTGGCCGGCTGGGCCAGCCCATTCTGCATTGAACCGTGACGGTGCCGGGCGTGAGCTGGGCACCGTTTCTTTTTGCATTGTCGCTCGAGAACGTCGGCCGCGCGCAATGATGCTTGCCAAGCCGTCGCTCAGCGCGCACGATTTCCGCTCGAGCCCACGGCTTTTGGACGAGGAGAACGAGTGATGAGCGGACTGTATTTCGAAGAGTTCGAGATCGGGCGGGTGTTCAAGCATCCGATCACGCGAACCGTGTCCGAGATGGACAACGTGCTCTTCACCGCGCTCACGCACAACCCGCAGCCGCTGCACCTCGACGCCGAGTTCGCGGCGAAAACCGAGTTCGGAAAGCCACTCGTCAACTCGCTGTTCACGCTGGGGCTGATGATCGGAGTGTCGGTGGGCGATACCACGCTCGGGACCACGATCGGGAACCTCGGCATGACCGAGGTCAAGTTTCCGAACCCCGTTTTTCACGGCGACACGTTGCGCGCCGAGACCGAGGTCGTCGCCAAGCGGGAGTCGAAGTCGCGCCCCGGCAACGGCATCGTCGACTTCATGCACCGCGCCTACAATCAGCGGTGCGAGCTGGTCGCGGAATGCCGGCGGCAGGCGTTCATGCGGGGAAAGCCGAAAGCTTGACGATGAGGGAATAGGGAGTTGGAAGTAGGGACTAGGCGAGTGGGCAGGTTGCAGACCGCATAGCGTAAGCTCCGCGTTGCAATCGGCACTCACTCTCTGAAGTTCAACAGCTCTCAATTGCCTACTCCCGAACTCCCTTCTCCCAACTCCCTTCTCAAGAGTCCCACGATGCGATCCATGCTCTTCGTTCCGGCCGACAGCGAGAAGAAGCTCGCGAAGTCGCTGACCTCGCCCGCCGATATGCTGATCCTCGATCTGGAGGATTCGGTTGCCGCTGACCGGCGCCCCGTGGCGCGCGGCATGGTGACGGCTTTCATCAAGGACGCACGCGAGCAGGGCACCAAGGCGAAGCTCTACGTGCGCATCAATCCGCTCGACAGCCGCGATTGGGAAGCTGATCTCGCCGGCGTCATGGCCGCCGCGCCCGATGGCATCATTCATCCGAAGCCGACCTCGGGCGAAGACGTGCACCGGCTCTCGATCGCGCTCGATCATGCCGAGAAGCAGCACGGCTTGAAGAGCGGACAAACGAAGATCCTGCCCATCATCACGGAGGTGCCGATCTCGGTGCTGAGGCTCGAGTCTTATGTCGGCGCATCGAGCCGCGTGATGGGCATGAGCTGGGGCGCCGAAGACCTGGGCGCGGTGATCGGTTCGCTCGCCAATCGCGATGAAGCAGGACAGTTCACGTCGCCCTATCGGCTGGTGCGCGATTTGATGTTGATTACCGCATCGGCTGCGGGCGTCGAGCCCATCGACACCGTGTACGTCAATTTCCGCGATACCAAAGGTCTCATCGCCGAGACGAAGGCCGCCAAGCGCGACGGCTTTACGGGAAAGATGGCGATCCATCCGGATCAGGTGGTGCCGATCAACGAGGTGTTCACGCCGACCGCCGAAGAGGTGGCGCATGCGAAGGCCGTGCAGGGCGCGTTCGCGGCGCAGGGCAATATGGGTGTCGCGAGCCTCAACGGCATGATGCTCGACATGCCGCATCTGAAGCTCGCCGAGCGGGTGCTCACGCGCGCCAAGGCGGCAGGGTTGGCGTAGTCACCGTTGCCGACGCGCGGCCGGCGCCCCCGCACGCCGGCGAAATTCAAGAAAGAGCTTCGCGGTTGGATCTTCGGGTTTTGTGAAGGGTTCCGGATGTCGGCCCGGACGCAAGCATGGCCACGGGCTCCTG
>CAYMJW010000187.1:0-2182 GCA_964390455.1 uncultured Methyloceanibacter sp.
AAACGAGTTCTCCCTTGAGAGCCGTGGAAGACCACCACGTTGATAGGCTGGGTGTGGAAGCGCAGCAATGCGTGTAGCTAACCAGTACTAATCGCTCGATTGGCTTGATTGCTCTCATTACCAGTGCCCTCCGGGCACGGAGACCAGAAGAACAGAAGCCAGAAATCCAGAATCGAGAATCCTGAGAGCTTGCGGAAGCAGTCTTTCTGGTTTCCCGTTTCTGGCTTCCGGTTTCTGACCCGTCCTTTGCTGGCCTGGTGATATTGGCGGAGCGTGAACACCCGATCCCATCCCGAACTCGGCCGTGAAAAGCTCCAGCGCCGATGGTACTGCGTCTTAAGACGCGGGAGAGTAGGTCGTCGCCAGGCTTGCCAAGGACGGGCGTCAAAAGACAGAAACCAGAAGCGAGAAACCAGAAAGAAATGCCACGCGGCACGCGCCGCGAGTGCCTTATGGCTTCCGGATTCCGGCTTCTAGTTCGGGCTGCCAGAGCCCTCATCGAGATTATTCCCCTCTTTCACGATCGTTGGTCACAAAGCCGCCGCGGGAGAAATCCCGCGGCGGCTTTCTTGTTTGCGCTACCGGCCTCTGGCCTACTTGAGCGCGTTGTTGTTTGCGCTACCGCGCACGGAGACCAGAAGACGAGAAGCCAGAAATCCAGAATCCGGAGGGATCGCGGAAGCGTTCTTTCTGGTTTCCCGTTTCTGGCTTCCGGTTTCTGATTGGCGCTACCGCGCTTCGCGCTGCTTGAGCGCGGCCGGCGAAGGAGCGCTAACGCCTCCGATTTCATCATTGCCGAGACCTCCGGGATCGTCCATTTTTTGCCACCAGAGCCTGAACTTATGCCGCCACAGGTTTGGACTGGAACGAGGGACGCTTTTCTGCCAATGACCGTCATGAGCCCGGCAAGACGGCGCGCCGCACAGCGTTTCGCCGCGAAGGCCCTCGCGGCGATCTTGTTTGCCGCCGCGCCGCCGGCGCAAACAGCCTTGGCGCAAGGTTTCAATCCCTATGGCAGCTTCACCGATAGCGGCCCCATCACGCCCGAGGAGAAGTCGCGCCGGGAGCAGGTCCGCACCGAACTTTACGACCGCTTCAGCCCCGACTACCGCCTCGACGTCCCGCTCGTGAGCGACGCCTCCATCGCCGCGCTCGAGCTCGCCATTCAGCGCTATCGTGAGATCGCGGCGTCCGGCGGCTGGCCGCTCGTGCCGCAGAAGGTGACGCTGCGCCCGGGCGACACGAGCTCCGAGATCGCCACGATCAGGCAGCATTTCATCATCGAAGGCGATCTTGCGCCCGGCGGGCGTCAAAGTGGGACCTTCGACAAAGAATTTCTCGACGGCCTCTCCCGCTACCAGATCCGGAACGGCCTTCGCGTCTCAGGCTTTGTCGATCAGAGAACCTTGGCCGCGCTTAACGTCACGGCGCAGGAGCGCTTGGCCCAGCTCGAGACCAATCTCAAGCGCCTCAAAGGTCTGATGGGCATCAACAAGGCGCCGCGCTACGTGCTCGTCAACGTCCCGGCCTTCTTCGCCCAGGCCGTCGAGCGTGGCGCGCTCGCTCTCGAGAGCAACGTCATCACCGGCAAGCCCGCGCGCGCGACGCCGCAGATTGCGGCCAAGATCGTCGAGGTCAATTTCTTTCCGACCTGGAGCGTGCCCGAGATCGTGGCGCAGCAGGATCTCATCCCCAAGATCAGGAAGGATCCCGACTATTTCACCGCCGAGCACTTCAAGGTCATGACCGATTGGAAGTCGCCGCCGCTCGATCCCGCCACGGTCGATTGGGAATCGCCGCAAGTCGCGAGCTACAAGTTCCGCCAGGACCCCGGGCCGCACAACGCGCTCGGGCTCGTGCGCATCAACATGCCCAACAAGCACTCGGTCTATATGCACGACACGCCGCTGAAGCAGCTCTTCAGCCAGAGCGCGCGCGCCTTCTCATCGGGCTGCGTGCGGGTGCAGAAGGTGTTCGAGCTCGCTGCCTGGCTGCTCGGCGACCAGAACGGATGGACCTTGGAGCGGGTCGAGGCGCAGATCGCGAGCGGCAACAAGCTCGACGTGAAACTCTCGCAGCCGGTGCCGGTGCACTTCGTCTATATTACGGCGTTCGCGAGCGGCAATGGCGTGGCGCAGTTCAGGCCCGACATTTACGGGCGCGACGCAACCTTCGGGGCGCC
>CAYMJW010000187.1:2282-4401 GCA_964390455.1 uncultured Methyloceanibacter sp.
GAGCGGTCATGGCCATTTCCGTTGTCATCCCGGCCTTGAATGAAGAGGGCAATATCGGCCCCCTAATCGACGAGACCTTCGCGGCCGTGCCGCTTGAAGTGCTCGGCGAAGTGATTGCCGTCGATGACGGCAGCAATGACGGAACGGCCGCCGAAATCAAGGCCCGGCTCGGAACATATCCGCGCCTGCGCTATCTCAAGCACGGCCACAGAGCGGGCCAAAGCACGGCGCTCAGGACCGGCGTGCGCGCCGCTCGTTTCCCGGTCATTGCAACGATGGATGGCGACGGCCAGAACGACCCCGCCGACATCATGCGCCTTTTCCACCTTCTCGGCGGGCAGGGGCGCGAGCCGGCGATGGCGGCGGGGATCAGGACGAACCGCAAGGGGTCCGGCTCGCGCAAGGCCGCCTCACGCTTTGCCAATTTCATCCGCGACAGGGTGCTCGCCGATGGCTGCCCCGATACGGGGTGCGGACTCAAGCTTTTCCGCCGCGAAGCCTTTCTCGAGCTCCCGTTTTTTGCCGGCATGCATCGCTATTTGCCGGCCCTGTTCCTCAGCTATGGCCACGAAATCGCCTATGAAACCGTAAACGATCGGCCGCGGCTCAAGGGCGCGTCGAAGTACACAAATCTTGGCCGCGCGCTGATTGGGTTGTACGATCTGGTCGGCGTCAGTTGGCTGCGGAAGCGGACGCTCATTCCGCCGATCGCGGACGACGTCTCGGGCGAAAGCCCGGCCGAGCGGGGAGCGCGCGGCGATGGCGTGTGATCGCGTGTGTCGCTTAGCGGGGGAGTCGTTGTCATGTCCGGAGCGGGCCTTGTTCACTGGTGGCTTACGACGCCGACGATAGAGCTGGTTTGGGTCGGCATCGGTCTGTTCGCTCAACTTCTGTTCTCGATGCGCTTTCTGGTGCAATGGATCGCGTCGGAGAAAGCACGGGCAAGCATCATGCCCGAGGCATTCTGGTATTTCAGTTTCTTCGGCGGGGTCATGCTGCTCGCTTACGCCTGCTACCGCGCCGACCCCGTGTTCATCATAGGCCAGGCCACCGGCCTCGTGATCTACACGCGCAACATCTATTTCATCTGGCTCGGCAAGCGCACGCCGAGCTCTGCCAAGCTTGCTTAGCCGGATCGCCGGCTTGGCACGCGCTGGCGTCGGAGTGAGGTGAGGCCCGAACGGTGCGGCTCAAGGATCTCACGCTCGCCGAGCAGGTCGTGCTCGCGCTTTCGCTGATCTTCCTCAGCATGATCCTTGTCGATCCGTTCATGCTCGAGCGGGCGAGGCTGCTGCCCGACGGCGCCCGCAAGTTCTTCAGGGCCATCACCGATATCGGCAAATCGAACTGGATGCTCATTCCGACCGGCGTCGCGGTCGCGCTCGCGCTCGTGCTGCGCAAGCGCTATGGGGGTTTGCGCGACTCTGCCGCTTACGGCCTGATCGCGAGCACGATCGGCTTCGTGTTCGTCAGCATCGGCGGCGCCGGCCTCATCGCCAATCTCACCAAGAACATCCTGGGGCGCGCGCGGCCAAAACTGTTCGAGACGGCCGGCCCGCTCGATTTCAACTTTTTCGCGTTCGACCCGGATTACGCCTCGCTGCCGTCGGGCCATGCCACCAACATCTTCGCCTTTGCCACGGTGATCGGCATGCTGTGGCCGAAGGGGAGGGTGCTGCTCTACACGGTTGCCGCTTGGATCGCGGCGAGCCGGGTCCTGATCGGCCAGCACTATGTCACCGACATCGTACTTGGCGCGATCCTTGGCACGGTGTTTCCCTATCTCGTGCGCGAGCGCTTCGCCGCGCGGCGCTGGCTGTTCGAGCGGACGCCTGAAGGCGGCTACAGGCTCAGGGGGTCGAGGACCCGCCGCGCGCTAGGCTGGCCTGAGATGCGCCATCCGGCGCTGGAAACGTCGCGGCGGCCGAGCTAGAAAGCGCGTGCAAAAGCGCTTGGCGATGCCTATATAGGGGCAGGTGCTTCGGCGGATCGGCCGTCAAGCCCTTCACATCTTCCTTGAACCTGGCTATAGGTTCCGGCCCCTTGCCGCTTGGGGCGAAGGTGCATTGGCGCGGGGTGGAGCAGCCCGGTAGCTCGTCAGGCTCATAACCTGAAGGTC
>CAYMJW010000188.1:0-4353 GCA_964390455.1 uncultured Methyloceanibacter sp.
GTAGGCCAATAATCGAGGTGAGGTAGGTTCGCTGTTGTGCGCGCAGACGCACCGGCACGAGTCGCTGCCCCTCGACCTTCACCACGCCGCGCTCGCGAACCAGGTCGCCGACGATGTCCCGATCGACAGGCTGTGGGAAGGTGACAAAGGCGTTGCCCCGCTCGATCAGGTTGAATTGGACATCCATCATCTGGTCGATGGCGTCGCGCCAAAACAGGCCGAGCACCACCATGGGCACGGCGAAGGCGATGCCGAGAATGGTGAGTGCCGCCTGCACCGGACGGCCTGCGACCTGACGCAGGATCATCTTCGCGCGCGGTGACGGCGACCATCCAGGGATCAGAGCCTCGAAGAACGTTTGGCGGAAGGCTCCAGGCGCCGCCGGCCGCATGGCGACGGCCGGCTTGAGTGCCACAACACTGCGAAGGGCCGTCAGGACCCCGAGTGAGGCGGCAGAGAGACTGATCGCCGCGCCGGCCACGACCGACCACGCCGTGAGCTCGAAGTCGAGAGACGGAAACCGGAAGAAGTCATGATAGCTCAGGATCATCGCCCGCCCGAACAGGACCCCTGCCGCCACGCCCAGGATCGAACCCAAGGCGACGACGACCGCGACCAATTTGAGATAGTGCAGAACGATCGGCAAAGTGGGAAAGCCGAGCGCCTTCAGTGTGGCGATATGCTCGCGCTGAGCCAAGACCAGGCGTCCGAGGGCGATGTTGAGCAGGAAGGCGGCGACGCCAAAAAAGATGAAGGGAATGGTCACCGACATGACCTTCTGCTGATTGAGCTCGTCCTCCAGGAAACGATGCGAGACCTGGTCGCGGCGCGCCACCGCGCCGACCGACCCGTAAGGTTCAAGCAGCCGGTCGAGCTCCGCGATGACCTCGGCAGAGTCCGCCCCCGGCGCGAGCTTGATCGCCGCGTCGTTGAACGCCCCCTCCATGTCGAAAGCCGCCTCGGCCGCGGCGCGGTCGATCCAGGCAATGACGAAGAAGCGGTCGTCAGGAAGCGGAACGCCGGGCCGCACGGCATAGACATACTCGGGTGAGAGCGCGATGCCGGTGATGCGGAAGTGTTCGACGCGGCCGTTGAGGATGGCGCGAAGATCGGCGCCAAGCGTGACGTTATTTGCCTCGGCAAAGGCCTCGCCGATCGCCACGGCGCTTGTCTCTCCCGGCTCCGGTGCCGCGCCGCGCCGGAAGTGGAGGCGCGACAAAGTCTCGTTACCCCCCTTGTCAACCGAGATCATGCGCCCCGAGACCGGCAAGATCGAGTCCGGCCAGTCGACGATCACGTCCTTGACGATCCGCGGCTCAACGGCGGCCACGCCCGGGATCGCCGCAAGTCTGGGGATAATGGCGAGCGGTGCGCGCTTCAGTGTGACGAAGATGTCGGGAAAGCGGCTGCGGTCATAGAAATGGCTCTGCGCGGCCTTAAGCGAGTCGTAGGTCGATATCGCCGCGACGAACACGGCAACGCCTGCGGCGACCACGAGCGCGATGGTCAAGACTTGCGCGCGCATGGCGATCAGCTCACGGACAAGCTTGCGGTCGAGGAGGCTCACCAGCGCACCTCCTCGGCCGATAGGCGGTGGGGATTGCGCTCAATACGGGCGATGCGGCCGCCGGCAAGATGCAGCACGCGATCGGCCATACCGGCAATGGCGCTATTGTGGGTAATGACGACCGTCGTCGTCCCGAGCGTCGTGTTGGCGCGAGCGATTGCGGCGAGCACCAGCTTCCCGGTCTCATAGTCGAGCGCGCCGGTGGGCTCGTCGCACAAAAGAACGTCGGGCGCTTTGACGATCGCTCTCGCCACCGCAACGCGCTGCTGCTCGCCGCCTGAAAGCTGAGACGGAAAGTGGTCGAGCCGCTCGGAGAGGCCGACAAGATCGAGCGCCTCGCGCGGATCGATCGGCTTCTCGGCGATCTCGCTGACCAGTGCCACGTTCTCGAGCGCGGTCAGGCTCGGGATCAGATTGAAGAACTGAAACACAAAGCCGACGTGCTCGCGGCGATAGCGCGTCAACTCGGCCTCATCGGCTGTCACGAGATCGTGGTCGCGCCAGCGCGCTTGGCCGCGGGTCGGCGAATCGAGACCTCCGAGAATGTTGAGCAGGGTCGATTTGCCCGAGCCCGACGGTCCGAGAAGCACGACGAACTCGCGCTCGTAGATGTCGAGATCGACGTCGTGCAGCGCACGGACTTCGACCTCTCCGACCACATAGGTCTTCGACAGCCCGCGCGCAGTGAAAACACTGCGGTTGGCCTCAGGTCTTGCTTGAAGGTCCAAGTTTGCAGGATACACGCGGTGACCGCCTGCCACAGATGTTGAGGGCCCACGAGGGCCAAGGACATCGTCCGGCGCTCTCATCAGTCGCGATATGGTATCAGTCGCAACACCTTAGCAATCGTCAATTTTTCATCGGGAACCTTGATCCGCCTCAATGCCGCGCCCGGCACGCCGATGTAACAACGCCTATGCCCAACCCCGATCGCAATGCTTCCCAAGCCCCTCTCATCTATGTGTGGGATCCGTTCGTGCGGGTCTTCCACTGGACCTTGGTCGTCGCCTTCACCGTCGCCTATCTAACCGAGAAAGACCTTCTCACCGTGCATGTTTGGGCCGGCTATTTGGTCGGCGCCCTGGTCGTGGCGCGCGTCATTTGGGGCTTTGTCGGCTCGCCCCATGCGCGCTTCTCCGATTTTCTGTACGCGCCCGGAACCGCCTTCCGCTATGCGCGCGACCTCATGCTGTTTCGCGCCGAGCGCCATCTCGGCCACAGCCCCGCAGGCGGCTACATGGTGATCCTCTTGCTTGTATTCCTGGCCGCGACCGTCATCACGGGCCTCGTCGTCTATGGCGGCGACCAGCAGGCGGGGCCGCTCGCGGGCATGTTCACCGAAGAAACCGGCGAGGCGGTGGAAGGGGTGCACGTCGTCCTTGCCAATATCACGCTCGCGCTTGCGACCGCGCATATCGCCGCCGTGATTCTGGCATGCTTCGCTCATCGCGAGAATTTGATTCGCGCGATGGTGACCGGCTACAAGCACCCGTGAAGACGTGCTTCTATCTTGCGGCTGTTAGCGGCTTGCCGACGCGTCGTGACTCCAACTGCGCAGAAACGAGCGCGGCGACGACCTCGTAGCCCTTTGCATTGAAATGCGGATCGGCATTCGCCGGGAAGATTCTGTAGCCTGCGCGGATCGTGCGCCGCAAATCAGCCTCAACGCGGATGACGGCCATCTCCGTGTGCGCGAAGGCCTCGGCAATCGCATGGCTCGCGAACAGCTCATTGCGCCACTGGTGCTCCAGTTCGCGCGCGATGTCCGGCGGGGCAGAATGCGACACCAGCGGATAGTAGAGACTTTCCTTGGACGGAACGAGCACCGTGACGCAGCGCGCCCCGATACGCTCGCACGCGCGCTCGATATCGGTCAGGCGTTCGATCGCAATTGCGGTTCCCTTGTCAAACTGAGCGTCACAGGCGTCCCAGTCGAACGACTTGCGTGCCGCGGAACCATGCCCCAGATCGCACTTGGACTCGGCAGCACTGTCCTGAGGGAATATGCGAAGGGCGATTGACGAGCCGGCTGACGAGTCGACGAAAATATTCGGGTACCCGGCGAGCGAGAGCGTTGCGAACCACCTATTCCCGTTGAGCGCGGCTTTTGCCACCTGATAGAGGGCACTGTTGTGGGAGAGCCAGGTACGGAATCCTCTTAACGGACCGTCGTCGGGGAGTTCATAGGCTTCTGAGCCGGCCGATATGCGCTCGGGATCATGTTCATCGCACGGAGAGTCTTCCGTCGCTGCCTGTCCAATGTCATTGCCGAGATAGAGGGCGACGACGATGAATTTCGGCCTGAGAGTCGTGGCATAGACGTCCGTCGCACAGGCATATTGTGATGGGCCCCAGGCCCCCATGCTGACATTGTAGACCGAGAGCCCGGTTTCCCGGCCAACGACGCTCGGCCAGTTGGTGCCTTTCGGGGCGAGATAACCGTAAGTGAAGGAATCGCCGATGGTCACGACCTCGGGCCGTTGCGGGATCGAGGCGTTGCGGAAACCCCAGCGGTCGTGCCCGGCCGAATTCGGAAAGATCATGGTTTTGAATTGGGGGTGCTTCGTCAGGTAGGGATTCAGAAAATCATCCGCATCGACGGCCATCCGCACCATCGCTTCGCCGAGCACAATGGCGACGACGATTGATGCGGCCATCAAGGCGATGTTCTTGAGCATTGACTCTCTCCCTTCACCACGCCGCGACGGCAACGGTCCCTCAGTCGAGCTCAAACGCGTCTCTGTAGTCGCGCTTGAGACTTTGGTCCTGCTCCTCCTTGCGGAGGA
>CAYMJW010000189.1:0-2236 GCA_964390455.1 uncultured Methyloceanibacter sp.
ATTTCCCACCTCTCTGCTGCCGCCGAGGCCGCGACCGCCCTGCGCGGCCGCGCCGCCGAGGGCATCGCCGCCAAGGTCGCCTCGGGCGGCAAGATCGACGCCGAGGCGCTCGAGCGCGAGCAGCATGCGGCCCACGGCCTTGCCTGGATCGCGACCTATGTCGAGGCCCTGCGCCAACTTGCGAGTTATGCGAAACGTCTCGACGGTGAGGGAAGGTTCGGCGAGATGGAGCGACTGCTCGCCGGGATCGGCGCCGCCGAATATCTGTCGCAGCTTGCCGGCGGCGTGGTCATGAGCCAAGGCGAGATCGCCCGGCTGCATGAGCTTGGCGTCAGCGAGCGCGACCAGGCCGCCTTTCTCACGCCTTCGGTCCGCGCCCTGATCGCCGCGGCCACGCCCGAGGCGCGCGCCCGCGCCGTCGCGCTCATCAGGGACAGCCAGGGCACCGCGACCTACGGCGATACCGGCCTCGACGAAACGCTCCAGGCGATCCGCGAGGAGATGCGCCGTTTCTCCGAAGCCGAGGTCGTGCCTCACGCGCAAGCGTGGCACCTGAAAGACGAATATGTGCCGATGCCGTTGATCGAGAAGATGAGCGAGCTCGGCGTGTTCTCGCTCACGCTGCCCGAGGAATATGGCGGCCTCGGTCTCGGCAAAGAGGCGATGTGCGTCGTCTCCGAGGAGCTCTCGCGCGGCTATATCGGTGTCGGCTCGCTCGGCACGCGCTCGGAGATCGCCGAGGAGCTGATCCTGAACGGCGGCACGGACGCGCAGAAGCAGGAATGGCTGCCGAAGATCGCGTCGGGCGAGATCCTCCCCACTGCCGTGTTCACCGAGCCGAATACCGGCTCCGACCTCGCTTCGCTCTCGACCCGCGCGGTCCGCGACGGTGAATTTTATCGCCTCACCGGCCAGAAGACCTGGATCACGCACGCGGCTCGCGCCGATCTGATGACCGTGCTCGCGCGCACAGACCCCAAAGAGAAGGGTTATCGCGGACTGTCGATGTTCCTCGCGCCGAAGCCGCGCGGCACCGACGACAATCCCTTCCCGGCCGAAGGCATGACCGGCGGCGAGATCGAGGTGCTCGGCTATCGCGGCATGAAGGAGTTCGACATCTCCTTCGACGGCTTCGCGGTGCCTGCCGCCAATCTTCTGGGCGGCGCCGAGGGGCAGGGCTTCAAGCAGCTGATGCAGACCTTCGAGGCGGCGCGCATCCAGACCGCGGCGCGCGCCATCGGCGTGGCGCAGTCGGCGCTCGATCTGGGCCTCCGCTACGGCATGGAGCGCCTTCAGTTCGGCAAGCCGATCATCGCGTTCCCGCGCGTGTCGGACAAGCTCGCGATGATGGCGGCGGAAATCCTCATGGCGCGTCAGCTCACCTATTTCGCGGCGCGCGAGAAGGACGCGGGCCGCCGCTGCGATCTCGAGGCCGGCATGGCGAAGCTCCTTGCCGCGCGCGCCGCCTGGGCCGCGGCCGACAATGCGCTTCAGATTCATGGCGGCAACGGCTTCGCGCTCGAATATCCGGTAAGCCGGGTGCTGTGCGACGCCCGCATCCTCTCAATCTTCGAGGGCGCGGCCGAGATCCAGGCCCATGTCATCGCCCGCCGCCTGCTCGAAGGTTAAGCGGCTCATTCGCGCGAGAGGATCGGCATGCCGGTATCGGTCGAGACGAGACGGAACCTGATCGCGCTCGCCGCGGCGTTCGCGCTTTGCTTTGCGGCATCGGCGATCGGCGGCCTTCTCACCGAGCCGAATCTCGCCTGGTACGCGACGCTCGAAAGGCCGGGCTTCGCACCGCCGAACGACGTCTTTCCCGTGGTGTGGACCGTCCTCTACGCCATGATGGCGATCGCGGCCTGGCTGTTCTGGCGCGCCGAGGGCAAGGACGAGGACCGCAAGCTCGGCCTGATCTGGTTCGGCATTCAGCTTGCCCTCAATGTCGCCTGGTCGTTCGCCTTCTTCTGGCTCCAGAGCCCCGCTTTCGGCCTCTTCGTTATTCTTCTACTGCTCGTGGCCATCACGATCACCATCGTTCTCTTCGACCGTTCGAGCCGGTTCGCCGCACTCCTTCTCGTGCCTTACCTATTGTGGGTGTGTTTCGCCGCGGGGCTCAATTTCGCCTTTTGGTTCCTCAACCGCTGATGGGCGAGCGCTCCGTCCTCATCACCGGATGTTCCTCAGGGATAGGCCTGGCTTCGGCGCGTGAAATGAAGGCGCGCGGCTGGCGCGT
>CAYMJW010000189.1:2336-4273 GCA_964390455.1 uncultured Methyloceanibacter sp.
AATGTGTTCGGCTGGCACGACCTGACGCGCCGCATCATCCCTTCCATGCGCGCAAGAGGCGAAGGCCGTATCGTCTTCTGCTCCTCGGTGCTTGGCCTCATCTCCGCCCCTTATCGCGGCGCCTACTGCGCCACGAAATTCGCGGTGGAAGCGCTTGCTGATGCGCTTCGCATGGAGCTTGCGCCGGCGGGCATCGCGGTTGTCCTCATCGAGCCCGGTCCCATCGCCAGCCGCTTTCTCGAAACGGCGCTCATCCACTATCGCCGCCACATCGATCTGGAGTCTTCGCCCCACCGCGAAAGCTATCGCGCCCGCATCGCCCATCTCGAGCAGGGCGGCGACCAGACCTTCAAGCTCGGTCCGGAGGCCGTCGCGCTGAAGCTCGCCCACGCGCTGGAAGGCCGCAACCCAAAGCGCCGCTATTACGTTACAGTGCCGACCTACGTCGCGGCCTGGCTCCGCCGGGTCTTGCCGGCGGCCGCCCTCGACGCCATTGCCGCGCGCAACTAGAGTGCCAATCATGGAAGCTCTGACGAATTACGCCATCCCACTTGCGCTTTTCGCGGTCGGGACGGTGCTCCTGCTCGGGCTCTGGAACATGCTGCGCGGGGGCAGCCCCAATACCAGCCAGCTCTTGATGCGCTGGCGCGTGGTGTTGCAGTTTCTCGCGCTTTGCCTCGTCATGGCGGCCATCTATTTGTCCGGGCGGTAGTTTTCGCTGTCACGAAGGCTTGACCGCCCTCGACGGCCAGCTACGCTAGGTTTGTGAGAGGAACAGGATCCGCAGGGCCTGAGTTTCGTAGACGGGTGTGATGGTTGTCCTCAACAAGATCTACACACGCACCGGCGACGACGGCACGACCGCGCTCGGATCGGGGCGCCGGGTCGCGAAATACGATCTCCGCGTGGAGGCCTACGGCACGCTCGACGAGACCAATGCCGCGATCGGTCTTGCCCGGCTTCATACGCGCGGAGCGCAGCCGCAGCTCGACGCCATGCTGGCGCGCATCCAGAACGACCTCTTCGATCTCGGCGCCGATCTTTGCTACCCCGACGAGACCAAGGACGCGCGCGGACGCCTGCAAGTGTCCGACCTCCAGGTCAAGCGGCTGGAGAGCGAGATCGATGCGTTGAACGGCGAGCTCGCGCCGTTGCGCTCCTTCGTGCTGCCGGGCGGCTCGCCCGCCGCGAGCTTTCTGCACCTTGCCCGCACCGTCTCGCGCCGGGCCGAGCGCCTGATCGTTGCGCTCTCGGCGCGCAAAAGCGAGAGCGTCGGCGCGCCAGCCCTTCGCTATATCAACCGCCTGTCGGATTTCCTGTTCGTGGCTGCCCGCTTCGCCAACGACAAGGGCAAGTCCGACGTCACCTGGGTGCCGGGCCAGAACCGCTGACGCGGGGAAACAAGTATCCGTGTTCGTACCCCTTCATGACACGAACCCTCTGAAGCGCATTCGCTATCAGTACGTGACGGTTGCGCTGATTGTGTTGAACGTCGCCCTTTACCTGCTCCTCGTCTCGGGCTGGTTCGTTCCTCCCGACGAGGAAGAGGTGGTGTCCTTCGCCGTCATTCCCGCCAAGCTTTTGGCCGGCGGCACCAGCGGCGAGATGATCTTCGCCACCGGCATCGACATGCCCGAGCGCTTCACGCTCGTCACCTACATGTTTATGCACGGGAGCTGGATTCATCTCATCGGCAACATGCTGTTCCTGTGGGTGTTCGGCGACAACATCGAAGACGCGATGGGGCATTGGCGCTTCATTATGTTCTATCTGATGTGCGGGATCTTCGCGGCCTTGCTCCATACCTGGATGAATCCCGACTCGGAAATTCCGCTCGTCGGAGCCTCGGGCGCGGTCGCGGGCGTCATCGCGGCCTATCTCATTCTGCACCCCAAGGTGAAGGTCTGGGTGCTTGCGGTGTGGCGCATCCCGATCCG
>CAYMJW010000190.1:0-4249 GCA_964390455.1 uncultured Methyloceanibacter sp.
TCGACCGCCTCGACCTCCATCGTCGCCTTGTCGGTCTCGATCTCGGCGATCACGTCGCCCGCGCGCACGGCGTCGCCTTCGCGCACCAGCCATTTGGCGAGCTTCCCCTCCTCCATGGTGGGAGACAGCGCCGGCATGAGGATCTCGGTTGGCATCAGGCTCTGCGACGCTCGCTCAATTCGCCGTCACGTCGGTGTAAAGCTCGGACGGATCGGGCTCGGGATCGCTTTGCGCGAACTCGGCCGCCTCGGTGACGATCGCCCGCACCTCGCGGTCGATCTCCTTGAAATCCGCTTCGGTCGCATGGCCCGACGCCAGGATGCGATTGCGCATCAGCTCGATCGGATCGCGATGCTCGCGCATCTCCTGGACCTCCTCGCGCGTCCGGTACTTCGCCGGGTCAGACATCGAATGGCCGCGATAACGGTAGGTGAGCAACTCGAGGATCCTTGGCCCCTCCCCGCGCCGCGAAGCGGTCACGGCACGGTCGCCCGCCGCTTTTACCGCGGCGACATCCATGCCGTCGACCTGCTCGCCGGGAATGCCGAACACGGAGCCCCGATGATAGAGCTCCTCGGCCCGCGCGCTCGCGCGCTTGACCGAGGTTCCCATGGCGTAGTGGTTGTTCTCGATGACGTAGATCACGGGAAGCTTCCACAGCGAGGCCATGTTGAAGCTCTCATACACCTGCCCCTGATTGGACGCCCCCTCGCCGAAGAAGGTGAGGCAGACCCTGTCGTTGCCGCGGTATTTGTTGGCGAAGGCGAGGCCCGTGCCGAGCGGGGCCGGCGCGCCGACGATGCCGTGGCCGCCATAAAAGTTCTTCTCGACCGAGAACATGTGCATCGAGCCGCCCTTGCCCTTGGCATAGCCGTGGCGGCGCCCGGTGAGCTCGGCCATCACCCGCTTCGGCTCCATGCCGGCGGCGAGCATGTGTCCGTGGTCGCGGTAGGCGGTGATGACCTGGTCGCCCTCGGAAATGGTCATTTGCATGCCGGCCACGACCGCCTCCTGGCCGATATAGAGGTGGCAGAAGCCGCCGATATAGCCCATGCCGTAAAGCTGGCCGGCCTTCTCCTCGAATCTGCGGATGAGCAGCATGAGGCGGTAGGAGGAGAGCTCCTGCTCGGCCGTGAGGCTCGGATGTCCCGGCGCGCTCGGCGCGCCCGCGCCGCCCTCGCCGAGCCAGAGATTTGCGGCACCGGGGTTAAGGCTTGGCGTGGTCACGGGGCTTCTTTGCTCATGGCTGCAATCCTCGGATTCGCCCCGAGGCTAGCACGAGCCGGAAGTCCCTTGAACGGGTTTAGCGCTTTTTCGTTTCGACCGGGTCAGGCACGGGCTGGCGGCGCTTCAGCATGATGAGGTCGTCCTCATGGGCGAGATTAAGGATCGCCCGGGCCCGCTCATCGAGCATGTCGGGATCGAGGCTCTCCGGGCGAAGCAGGGAAACGTCGCGCTCGAGCCGGAGCCTGACCGCCTCGAGCCCCGCGAGCTCGCCTTCGAGCACTGCCTTCCGCCCCTCAAGCTTGGCGCGCGCCTCGAGGCCATGGTCGCCGGTCTGGAGATGATAGGCGAAATAGCCGGCCGCGCCGCAGGCCAAAAGCGGGAAGATGAAAGCCGTGAACCGCATGCGAACGAGTCTGCGCGCGAGCCGTTAAGCGGGGGTTACCGCCCCCGCTTCAGCACCCCGCGCCCGGCATAGCGAGCTTTGCTGCCAAGCTCCTCCTCGATGCGGATGAGCTGGTTGTACTTCGCCACCCGGTCGGAGCGCGCGAGCGAGCCAGTCTTGATCTGCCCGCAATTGGTGGCGACGGCGAGATCGGCGATGGTCGCATCCTCCGTCTCGCCGGAGCGATGCGACATCACCGCGGCATAGCCCGCCTCTTGCGCCATGTGGACGGCATCGAGCGTCTCGGAGAGGGTCCCGATCTGGTTGACCTTCACCAGAATGGCATTGGCGATGCCCTGGTCGATGCCTTGCTTCAGCCGCGCGACATTGGTGACGAAGAGGTCGTCGCCGACAAGCTGGACGCGATCGCCGAGAGCCTGCGTCAAGCCGCCCCAGCCCTCCCAATCGTCCTCGCTCATGCCGTCCTCGATGGAGAAGATCGGGTAGTTGGCGACGAGCTCGGCGTAATAGGCGATGAGCTCATCCGCCGTGAGTGTCCTGTTTTCGCCCTTGAGCGCGTAGCGGCCCTTGTCGAACAATTCCGTCGCGGCGACGTCGAGCGCAAGATAGGTGTCGTCGCCCGGCCTGTAGCCCGCGTCCCTGATCGCGGCCATGACGAAATCGAGCGCCGCGCGGGTCGAGGCGAGATTGGGGGCGAAACCGCCCTCATCGCCCACCGCCGTTGTGTGGCCCGCGCTCTTCAGCGCCTTCCGCAACGCATGGAAGATTTCGGCGCCCATGCGCACGGCTTCCGCGATGCTTGCCGCGCCGACCGGCACGATCATGAATTCCTGAAAGTCGATCGGATTGTCGGCGTGCGCTCCGCCATTGACGATGTTCATCATCGGCACGGGCAGAAGCGTCGCCCCCTCGCCTCCAATGTAAGCATAGAGCGGCAAGCCTCGCGCGCTCGCTTCGGCCTTTGCGGTGGCCATGGACACGCCGAGAATGGCGTTGGCGCCGAGCCGCTTCTTGTTCTCTGTGCCATCGAGATCGCGCAAGCGCTGGTCGAGCCCGCGCTGATCTGCGGCGTCGAAGCCGGCAAGCGCATTTCGGATCTCGCCATTGACCGCTTCCACCGCCTTCTTCACGCCCTTGCCGCCGTAACGCGGGCCGCCGTCGCGAAGCTCATGCGCTTCATGCGCGCCGGTCGAGGCGCCGGACGGAACCGCGGCGCGGCCGTGATGGCCGTCCTTGAGCACGACATCGACCTCGACGGTCGGGTTGCCGCGGCTATCGAGAATCTCCCGGCCGATGATGGTGGCGATGGCGGTCATGGCGCTCCCTTCGGGTTGATTGCCGGACGCGCTCGTGACACGCTTCGCGGCGCCCCGCGGGTTTCTATCGGGTTCGCAAGGGGGTGCAAAGCGTTTTGGCGTGAGGAGACCGCTTCGATGCCCGAGATGCAAACCTATCGCGGCGGCTGCCATTGCGGCCGGGTTGGCTACGAAGTCGCGACCGCGCTCAATCTCGTCATCGCCTGCAACTGCTCGATCTGCCAGAAGCGCGGCTATTTGCTGACCTTCGTGCCGCGACCTGAATTCAAGCTCCTTTCGGGCGAGCACGATCAGACCGACTACCAGTTCAACAAGAAGATCATCCATCACCTGTTCTGCAAGACCTGCGGGGTCAGTTCGTTCAGCATCGGAACGGGACCCAACCAGCAGGAGATGGTTGCCGTGAATGTGCGCTGTCTCGACGATATCGATCTCGACGCGCTGACCGTCACGCCCTTCGACGGCAAGAGCTTATGACGAAAGAGATCTCAGGCGCGGCGTTGGTGCTCTTTTCCGGCGGGCAGGACTCGACCGTGTGCCTCGGCTCTGCGCTCGACCGTTATGCCCGGGTCGAGACGGTCGGCTTCGACTACGGACAGCGCCACGGCGTCGAGCTCGAATGCCGGCGGCGCGTCCGCGACGAGATCGCGCGCCGTTTTCCCTCTTGGGGCGCGCGGCTTGGGCCGGACCATGTCGTCGACATTTCGAGCTTCGGCGCCATCGGCGAAACGGCGCTGACTTCCGAGGCGGAGATCGAAATGCTCGCCTCGGGTCTGCCCTCGACCTTCGTGCCGGGCCGCAATCTCCTGTTCTTCGTCTACGCCGCGGCGCTCGGCTACCGGCGCGGGCTCTTCACGCTCGTCGGCGGCATGTGCGAGACGGATTTCTCCGGCTATCCCGATTGTCGCGACGCGACGCTTCGCACGCTGCAAGAGGCGATCAGGCTCGGCACCGAAACTCCTTTCACCATCGACACGCCGCTAATGCGGCTCACCAAGGCCGAGACCTGGGCGCTTGCCGAGCGGCTCGGCGGCGAGGATTTCGTCGATCTCGTCGTCGAGGAGACCCACACCTGCTATCGCGGCGCGCGCGATCAGCGCCACGATTGGGGCTATGGTTGCGGCACCTGCCCGGCCTGCGATCTGCGCGCGCGCGGCTTCGCCGAGTGGCAGTCCTGGCGCGAAGCACGAATTGGTCTGCGTCGATCAGGTCGCTCCGAATAAGTCAATGCCCCGCAAGTCCGGCATTCGCGCGAGATTGAAGAGATTCCGAGGGCGGCTCGCCAACCGGAAGCAACGCTTGG
>CAYMJW010000191.1:0-4195 GCA_964390455.1 uncultured Methyloceanibacter sp.
GCTCGAGCGCCTTGTCGATACGCTCGCCGAGAAGGCGGCCGTCGCGACGGAGCAGGGGGCAGGGGCTCCGCTTCTGACCCGCACCCGCCACAGGGTCGAGCTCGAGGCCGCGCAGGCCGCGCTCGACCGCTACGGCGATCCCGCTCTTGGGCCGGAGCTCAAGGCCGAGGAGCTTCGGGTCGCGGCGCATCATCTCGGCCGGCTCACGGGCAGGATCGATATCGAGGAAGTGCTCGGCGCGATCTTCGCCGAGTTCTGCATCGGCAAGTGAGCGGGCCGCTGTGATTCACGTGAAACAATTGGCGGCGCTTTGACGCGCGCATGCGAACCGATTAGGTACGGGCCATGAAACAGGTCGTGAACAAGGGCTTCGACGTGATCGTGATCGGCGGCGGTCATGCCGGCTGCGAGGCGGCGTCCGCCGCCGCGCGCATGGGCGCAAGCACGGCCCTCGTCACCCACAGCTTTTCCACAATCGGCGAGATGTCCTGCAATCCGGCCATCGGGGGCCTCGGCAAGGGCCACCTCGTGCGCGAGATCGATGCGCTTGACGGGCTCATGGGCCGCGTGGCCGACGAGGCCGGTATCCAGTTCCGCGTGCTGAACCGGAGCAAGGGGCCTGCCGTCCAAGGCCCCCGCGCCCAGGCCGACCGCAAGCTCTATCGCAAGGCCATGCAGGCCGCGATCGCCGCGACCCCGGGGCTTGAGGTCATCGAAGCTGCGGTCGAGGATTTGATCGTCGAAGACAGCGCCGTGACCGGCATCGTCACCGCGGACGGGCGGCGCTTCTCGGCCCGCGCCGTTGTGCTCACCACCGGCACGTTCCTGCGCGGGCTTATCCATATCGGCGAGCGCAAGATCCCGGCCGGGCGCATTGGCGAGGCCCCTGCCCTTGGGCTTTCGGCGCGCCTCTATGCTCTGGGCTTGCAGATGGGCCGGCTGAAGACCGGCACGCCCCCTCGCCTCGATGGCCGCACCATCCGCTTCGACAGCCTCGAGGTCCAAAACGGCGACGACCCGCCCCGGCCCTTCTCGTTCCTCACCGAGACAATCGCGACGCCGCAGATCGCCTGCCATATTACGCACACGACCGCGGCGACCCACGCCATCATCGAGCGAAATCTCGCCCGCGCGCCGATGTATTCCGGCGCGATCGCGAGCACCGGCCCGCGCTACTGTCCCTCGATCGAGGACAAGATCGTGCGCTTCAAGGAGCGCGGCAGCCACCAGATCTACCTCGAGCCCGAAGGCCTCGACGACGACACCGTCTATCCGAACGGCATCTCGACCTCTCTGCCAGAGGACGTGCAGCTCGCGTTCCTCGCGACCATCCCGGGGCTGGAAGCCGCGCGGGTCATCAGGCCGGGCTACGCCATCGAGTACGACTACATCGATCCGCGCGAGCTGACCGCCGGCCTCGAAGTCAAGGCCGTGACGGGTCTGTTCCTCGCAGGCCAAATCAACGGCACGACCGGTTACGAGGAGGCCGCGGGGCAGGGGCTCATTGCCGGAATCAACGCGGCGCTCTCTGCCTCGGGCGAAGAGGCGCGCTTCGGCGTGAGCCGCGCCGACGGCTATCTCGGCGTCATGATCGACGACCTCGTGACCAGGGGCGTGACCGAGCCCTACCGCATGTTCACGAGCCGCGCCGAATACCGGCTCACGCTCCGTGCCGACAACGCCGATCAGCGCCTGACCCCGCAAGGCATCGCGATCGGCTGCGTCGGATCTGCACGCGGCGCAGCCTTCGCTGCCAAGACGAAGAGGCTTGAGGACGGAGCAGCGCTTCTCGCGAGACTTGCGCTCACGCCCGACGAGGCGGCGAAGTTCGGCCTCACCGTCAATCGCGACGGACGCAAGCGAAGCGCGTTCGAGCTCTTGAGCTATCCGGGCGTCGATGTCGCCCGCCTCGCCGCAATCTGGCCCGAGATCGGCAGGCTCGATCCTGAGATCGCCGAGCAGCTCGCCGTCGATGCGCGCTACGCCGTCTATGTGAAGCGGCAGGAGCTCGACATCGCCTCCTTCCGGAAAGAGGAGGGCATTTCCATCCCTGCCGATTTCACCTTCTCCGCCCTGCCCGGCCTCTCAACCGAGCTTCGCCAGAAGCTCGAGCGGCACCGGCCGGCCAGTCTCGGCCAGGCCGCGCGGCTCGACGGCATGACGCCCGCCGCTCTCATGCTGCTCCTCGCCCACCTGAAGAGAGGCGCCGCGGCGCGGACGGCTTGAGCGCAAGAGGCGAGGGCGCGATGCAAGGTGAAAAGCGCGCCGTGGCGATCGAAGGGCCCGAGGATTTCGCCGAAGCCTTTAGAGTTCCACGTGAAACAATCCACAGGCTGGTCCGTTACGCTGAACTCCTGGCCCTGTGGCAGAAGTCCACGAACCTGGTGGCGCCGTCCACCCTGCCCGCGCTCTGGTCCCGGCATTTTGCCGACTCGGCCCAGCTTTGCGCCCTTGCGCCAAACGCGCGACTCTGGCTCGATCTCGGTTCAGGGGCAGGTTTTCCGGGGCTCGTCGTCGCCATTCTTGGGGCCTGGAGGCCCGATTTCCGCATGCATCTGGTCGAAAGCAACCGCAAGAAATGCGCCTTCCTCGCCGAAGTGGCGCGCGCGACCAAGGCACCTGTGGACATACACGCGATGCGCATTGAAGAGCTCGCCGAAAGCGCGGAGACCTTGAAGCCTGACGTGGTGAGCGCGCGGGCACTCGCGCCGCTGCCGCGTCTGTTCGAACTCGCAAGCCCATTCTTCGGGCCGGAGACCAGGGGGCTCTTCTTGAAAGGGCGCGAGACAGAGGCGGAGATTGCGGAAGCGCAGGCGCGCTTCGATTTCGGCTTCCGCCTGCACGCGAGTCTCACCGCGCGCGACTCACGTATCGTCGAGGTGACGGGCCTTCGCCGGCGCGGGAGCGTGTCATGAGCGCATTCGGGTCCGGCCGCATGCGCGTCCTTGCTCTCGCCAATCAGAAGGGCGGGGTGGGCAAGACGACGACAGCGATCAATCTCGGCACGGCGCTCGCGGCCGTCGGCGAACGCGTGCTCATCATCGACCTCGATCCGCAAGGAAATGCGAGCACGGGGCTCGGCATCGATGAGCGCCCGCTCTCGACCTTCGATGTGTTGAGCGGGCAGGCGACCCTTGCCACCGCACGGGTCGCGACGCATGTGCCGCGGCTTTCCATCGTGCCGGCGACGATCGACCTGATGTCGTTCGAGCGCGAATCGGGGGCGGCAAGCGGCAGGCATTATCGCTTGCGCGACTGTCTGACCTCGATGCTCGCCGACGAAATCCCGGACTTGGCGACGACCTATGTCCTCATCGACTGTCCGCCGTCGCTCAATTTGCTCACCGTCAATGCTCTTGCCGCCGCTGACGCCGTGCTTGTGCCGTTGCAGTGCGAGTTCTTCGCGCTCGAGGGCTTGGCGCAGCTCCTGAGCACGGTCGAGGAGATCAGGGTCCGCCTCAACCCCAAGCTCCAGATCCACGGCATCGTGCTCACGATGTACGACCAGCGCACCAGCCTGTCGGACCAGGTGGTCGATGACGTCCGGCGCGTTCTCGGCGAGAAGGTCTATGCCACGATCATCCCGCGCAATGTGCGCGTGGCCGAGTCGCCCTCGCATGGAAAGCCGGTGCTGCTCTACGATTATCGCTGCTCCGGCAGCCAGGCTTACATACAGCTCGCCTCAGAGGTAATCGAGCGCGAGCGGCGGATGCGTGCGGCGTGAGGCAGTAGCGGCATTTACGGGGAGGAGGCCCGCCATGGCGGCAGGCGCGCAAAAAACGAGACTGGGGAGGGGGCTTGCGTCCCTCATCGGCGATCGCTTCGACGAGGCTTCGCTCGGGATGGACGAGGACCGGCGGACGGTCTCGCTCGCCGCGCTCAAGCCCAGCCGCTTCAATCCGCGGCGGAACTTCTCCGAGGCGCAGCTCGAGGAGCTTGCCGCATCGATCCGCGAGCGCGGGCTGGTGCAGCCCATCGTGGTGAGGCCGTCGTCTGGCGACACGTATGAGATCGTCGCCGGCGAGCGCCGCTGGCGTGCGTCCCAACTTGCCAACCTGCACGAAGTGCCGATCATAGTCCGTACACTGAGTGATCAGGAAGCGGTCGAGATCGCCATCATCGAGAACGTGCAGCGCGAGGACTTGAACGCGATCGAAGAAGGGGAGGGGTACAAGCTCCTGATCGAGGGCCACGA
>CAYMJW010000192.1:0-4193 GCA_964390455.1 uncultured Methyloceanibacter sp.
CATTCTCCCCACCCGGCTCGGCCGTTGGCCGAGCCACCCTCCCCATCAAGGGGAGGGATGAAACAGCGAGGCCGCGCGACTATTACCGCATCGAGGATGAGGACGGGCATCGCTACTGGGTGTTCCGCGAAGGCCTCTATCAGGAGAGCGAGCTTGGGGCGCCTCGCTGGTATCTGCATGGCGTCTTCGGGTGATGCCTCCCCATGACAAGCTACGCCGAGCTCGAGGTCGCCACCAATTTCACCTTCCTCGCCGGCGGCTCTCATCCCGAAGAGCTGGTGGCGACGGCGAAGGCCTTGGGCCTTGAGGCCATCGCCGTCACCGACCGCAATACGCTTGCCGGTGTTGTCCGCGCCCATATCGCCGCCAAGGAAGCCGGCATCAAGTTCATCGTCGGCGCGCGCCTCGATCTGCAAGATGCGCCAAGCCTGCTCGCTTATCCCACCAATCGCGCCGCTTACGGCCGGCTCTGCCGGCTGCTCACGCTCGGCCAGCGCCGCGCCGAAAAAGGGCAATGCACGCTGTTCCTCGATGACGTCGCGGGAGACGCCGAGGGCCTGATCGTCATCGTTGTTCCCCCCGATGATCTTCTCACCCACTCTCCGATGTCATCGCCCGGCTTGACCGGGCGATCCAGTAACCACGGATCTCTCGCGAATGACGGTCAGGGGTTACTGGATGCCCGCTTTCGCGGGCATGACAACGGAAATTGCGAATCACAGCTCAGCCGCATCAAGCAGGCGCTTGGCGTGAACACGCGCCTCTATCTCGCGGCGCGGCATTCCTACCGTGGCGACGATCGTGCCCGCATCGCGGCGCTCACCGCGCTCAGCAAGCGTGTCGGCATCCCGCTCGTCGCGACCAACGCCGTGCTCTATCACGCCCCTCACCGCCGCGCCCTCCAAGACGTGCTCACCTGCATCCGCGAGAAATGCACCATCACTGACGCCGGCTTCCGCCTCGAGGCCAATGCCGAGCGGCATATCAAATCGGCGAAGGAGATGGCGCGGCTCTTCGCCGGCCATGAGGACGCGCTCAGCCACAGCGTCGAGATCGCGCGAGCCTGCACCTTCTCGCTCGACGAGCTGAAATACGAATATCCCGACGAGCCGGTGCCCGACGGCAAGACCCCCCAATCCCACCTCGAAGATCTGACCTGGGAGGGAGCTTCCTGGCGCTATCCTGACGGTCTCCCCGACAAAGTGCGCGACACGCTCAACAAGGAGCTCGCTCTGATCGCCGAGCTCAACTACGCGCCCTACTTCCTCACCGTCCACGATATCGTGCGCTACGCGCGAAGCCAGGGCATCCTCTGCCAGGGCAGAGGCTCGGCCGCCAACTCCGCCGTCTGCTACTGCCTCGCCATCACCAATGTCGATCCGACCGAGATCGATCTCCTGTTCGAGCGTTTCGTCTCGCCGGAGCGGAAGGAGCCGCCCGATATCGACGTCGATTTCGAGCACGAGCGGCGCGAGGAGGTGATCCAATATATCTATGCCCGCTACGGCCGCGACCGTGCCGGACTTGCCGCCACCGTGATCTGCTATCGCGGGCGGCTTGCCGTGCGCGAAGTGGGCAAGGCGCTGGGCCTCTCCGCCGACACCGTCGCGGCCCTTGCCACCACCATCTGGGGCTTGAGCAATTCGAGCCTGCCCGAGCACTATGTTCGCCAGGCCGGGCTCGATCCTTCCGATCCCCTGCTTTCCCGCGTGCTCGAGCTTACCCAGGAGCTGATCGGCTTTCCCCGCCATCTCTCCCAGCATGTCGGCGGCTTCGTTCTGACGCGCGGGCCTTTGTCGGAAGTGGTTCCCATCGGCAATGCCGCCATGGAGGACCGCACCGTCATCGAATGGGACAAGGACGATCTCGATGCGCTTGGGCTGCTCAAGGTCGATGTGCTCGGCCTCGGCATGCTCACCTGCATCCGCAAGGCCTTCGCTCTGCTGAAAGTCCATTACGGCAAGGACGTCGCGCTCGGCACGGTGCCGCGCGACGACCCACGCGTTTACGACATGCTGTGCGGCGCGGATTCGATCGGCGTGTTCCAGGTCGAGAGCCGGGCGCAGATGAACATGCTGCCGAGGCTCAAGCCCCGCTGCTTCTACGATCTCGTCATCGAGGTCGCCATCGTGAGGCCGGGCCCCATTCAGGGCGACATGGTGCACCCATATTTGCGCCGCCGCTGCGGCGAGGAGCCCGTCCTCTTCCCCTCGCCCCATCCGGACCATGGGCCCCCGGACGAGCTTTACCAGGTGCTCGGCAAGACCTTAGGCGTGCCGCTCTTCCAGGAGCAGGCCATGCGGCTTGCCATGGTGGCGGCGAAGTTTTCAGGCCCGGAGGCGAACGAGCTCCGCCGCGCCATGGCGACGTTCCGCCGCCGCGGCACCATCGATCGCCTGAAGGAGAAGATGGTCGGCCGCATGACCGCGCGTGGCTATCCGGCCGACTTCGCCGAACGCTGCTTCAACCAGATCAAGGGCTTCGGCGAATATGGTTTTCCCGAGAGCCATGCCGCGAGCTTCGCCCATCTCGTCTATGTCTCGTCCTGGCTCAAATGCCATTACCCTGCGGCCTTCGCCGCGGCGCTGCTCAATTCGCAGCCCATGGGTTTCTACGCGCCGGCGCAGATCGTGGCTTGCGCCCGCGCGCACGGCGTCGAGGCGCGCGAGGCCGACATCAATGCGAGCCTGTGGGACTGCACGCTCGAACCTACAAGCGCTCAAGCGATGTCATCGCCCGGCAGGACCGGGCGATCCAGTAACCACCGACCTCTCGATAACGAAGATCAGGGGCTACTGGATGCCCGCATGCGCGGGCATGACAACTCCGTTGGGCCGCTGCCACCCTCGTTTGCGCTTCGCCTCGGGCTTCGCCAGATCGACGGTCTGCGCGAAGACGATGCGCGGCGCCTCGTCTCGATCCGCGACGGCCTTCCACCTGAGCTCGATCCTCACTTGTTCTGTCCCCCGCTGGTGTCATCGCCCGGCTTGACCGGGCGATCCAGTAACCCCGGACCTTTCGATAAAGAAGATCAGGGATTACTGGATGCCCGCCTTCGCGGGCATGACCAAGGAGAGTTGGGGAGGTTTGGCGATGTGCGCGATCTGTGGCGGCGGAGCGGGCTCAAACGCGCAAGCCTGGAGCGGCTTGCCGCGGCCGATACGTTCCGCTCACTCGGCCTCGATCGCCGGCAAGCCTTGTGGGAGGTGCGCGGGCTGCCGCTCGAAGTGCCCTTGCCGCTCTTCGACCATGCCAACGCCGCCGAGGCAGGCACCGAGCAAGAGGTCGCCCTTCCCCTCATGCCGCTCTCGGAGCATGTGGTGAACGACTACCGCACGCTTCGCCTCTCGCTCAAAGCCCATCCCATGAGTTTTCTGCGCGCCCGCATCGCCGCTTGCGGCATCGCTGCTTGCGCCGATCTCAAGAGGTGCCGTGACGGCGCAAGGGTCAGCGTCGCCGGCGTCGTGCTCGTCCGCCAGCGTCCCGGCTCGGCGCAAGGCGTCGTGTTCATGACCATCGAGGACGAGACGGGCATCGCCAATGCGGTGATCTGGCCGAACGTGCTCGAGCGCGAGCGGAAAGTGGTGATGGGAACGCGCCTCGTCGTCGTGCATGGCCGCGTCCAGCGCCACGAGGACATCATTCATGTGGTGGCAGAGCGTCTCGATGACCGGAGCGATTGGCTCCATCTTCTCACCGAGGACGGCGAGGCTGTAAGTCTTGCGCTCGCCCATGCCGACGAAGTGCGCCGGCCCGAGCCCGGATCATGGCGTGGCGCGCGCGGGGCTGAGGACGATCGGGCCAAGCGTCCTCCCGCTTCCAAGGAGCGCTTCCATCCGCGCTGGCACCCGCGCCGCCACCCCAGAGCCGAGCGCATCATCCCGAAATCCCGCGACTTCCATTGACCGGCTTCTACTCTCTCCTTGATGGGGAGAGCCTGCCCACGGGCTTGACCCGAGGGGCGGCGCGCGCCCTTGAACGCGCCGGGTGGGGTGAAAGTCGTCATACCGGCAAAAGCCGGTCGATTTTCCGCTCTCCCCTTGGGGAGAGCACGCGCGCTGTTTGGCGCGCGGTGAGGGGGCCGTCCCGAAGCAGCGTCATCGACTTCGAAAAGAGATTCACCCCCTCACCCTTCCCGCCACCGTCGCGCTTCGCGCGCCGGGCGGGAAGCCCTCTCCCCTTGGGGAGAGGGA
>CAYMJW010000193.1:0-4134 GCA_964390455.1 uncultured Methyloceanibacter sp.
GAAGCGGACGACGATCTGGCCTCCGTCTGGCGTCACCTTGAAAACTTTCAGCCGCCCATGCAGCAGCACGAAGAAGGAGTGCGCGATCTCGCCCTGGCGGAACACGGCCTCGCCTTGCGGAATGCGCTGCGACGTGGCGTGGGCGATGACGTCGTCGAGTTCGGTCTCGTCCATAGCGCCGAACGGCGGCAGCGCTTTGATGAGACTGCGGTCGAGGTGAGGAGGCATTCTCGAAGCGTCACTGGAAACGACCATAGGGTCAAGTCCGGGAAATCACGCGATGAAAGGGTTTGCAAGCCGAGGTTGGGGAAAGGCGGCGCAGCTCAATACTGATAGCCGAGCCCGAAGATAACCTTCTCAACATCGAAGAAGAATTCGTCGGCCTGGTAGTTGGCGTATTTGAGCTGGACGTAAATGCCGTTATCGAACGGCAGGTAGGCGTAGGCGTCGAACTCAGAGCCGTAGTGGAGGTCCTGCACCGCCGATTCGAACTCGTGATACTGGGCGAGCAGCAGCAGCCCGTCGAAATAGCTGAACGGGCCGCCCGACTTGGCCGACACCTTGTAGCGGCCCTCGACGTAGAAGTCCTGGAGACCTGTCGGCGGCGTGACCAGAAACACGTCGGCGAAGCCGTTGAAGATATGGCCCGTCGCGAGCGGCGTCTGGAACGCGGCCCTGCCATCGTCGCTGCCAAGCAGCTCGTAGATCAGCGTCGTGGTCAAGCCGTGCCAGGTGACGCCCTGCTCGATCCGCGCGTAGTCCACCGCGTAATCGATCGGCGCGTCGCCGTAGCTCGTCTGGCGCGCATATTCGAAACGGTAGTTGTAGGTCGTCTTGGGCGGGCCGATCGGCTTCTTGCCTTCGAGAAACCCGCCATAGCTCGCATTCGACAAGGGATCGAGGTCGAACAAATCGATGAGATACGTGTAGCCGGTCAGCGTGCCGATCTTCATCTCTTTGCTCTTGAGATGGAACAGGTGGACGTTCGAGGCGATATTGCCGACCGGCGACTCGTCGCTGAAGATGCGATTGACGTTGCCGATATAGGCATAGAGCCCCGTCCAACTCGGCCAGCGCGTGATCGTCACCTTGCCGCCGTCGAAGGTTTGGTCGTTCTGGCGCCAGGCGACCGAGCCGACATAGCGCTCGTTGTCGAGATTCTCCAGATAGCGCCCGCCCAGGATGGTGACGCCGCGAATGTGATTGGACTGGAGCCAGGCCTGATCGACCTCTTGCGATTCGACGTCGGCGACGATGGGAAACTCGGTCTTGCCGTTGATGGTATTGTTGAAATCGTCGGGTCCGACCTCGAACACAAACTCGCCTTCGACACCTGCCTTGAAGCCCCAGAAGTAGCCGGATTCGAGCCCGGTCTTGTTCTTGAAGGTCGAGGCCCGCGCGTCCTTCGGCAAATTGGCCTGATCGACGAACTCGTAGCGGTAGCGATTGTCCATATAGAACTTGCCGTTGAAGAAGCCCGTGTGCGGGATTTGGTAGGGCCTGGTGTCGGAACCCTCTTGCGGGTCGTAATTCGCGCTCTGCGCGAGCGCGGGCGCCGAAAGGCCCAGCATCGAGATGCCGAGCGCAAAGATCGAAGATCGGTGACGGCAAACCGCGCGTGCGGCAGCCTTGCCCCTCATCGGCCGCAACATCATCCTTTTTCCCCCGTCTTCGGCTGCGTCCACCGCAAAGCCAGCAAGACGCCCCAGGACGGCCCCTAACAATTCAATCTACAAAAAAGCGACTGGCGCAAGCTTGATGCGCGTCAAAGAGCGCAGGGCTTCGCCCGATCCCTGACCCAAGTCAGAGAGTACGCCGGACCGAGCCTGACCGAGATCAGACAGGCCGAAGGCAAAGCTCACGCAAAGCGTGAAAGCGCGGCCGCAAAAGCCGCCGTCCCCAAAGCTTGACCCAGGTCAAGGAGGAATCGGCAAAGTTCTGGTCTGCTTTTCCCCAGGAAAATAGGGGAGGAAGCCATGCGCGGCCGGAAAAATGGGAGGTTTTCACGCCGCGATGTGCTCAAACTCGCAGGGCTCGGGCTCGGCTCGGTCGTTGCCGCGCGAAGCGCGCTCGCCGAATATCGCTATCTCGCCCCGGTTACGGTGGCAAACCCTTTGGCCGCCTATCCCAACCGCGATTGGGAGCGCATCTATCGCGATATTTACCGGACCGATCAAAGGTTTACCTTCCTGTGCTGCCCCAACGACACACATAACTGCCTGCTCAACGCGCAGGTGAAGAACAACGTGGTCGTGCGCATCGAGCCGACCTACGGCTATTCCAAGGCGCAAGACCTCTACGGC
This sequence comes from uncultured Methyloceanibacter sp., assembly GCA_964390455.1. Taxonomy (GTDB): domain Bacteria; phylum Pseudomonadota; class Alphaproteobacteria; order Rhizobiales; family Methyloligellaceae; genus Methyloceanibacter. The sequence continues at coordinate 2,304 of CAYMJW010000193.1, forward strand.
AACACCGCGTCCGCGCGCTGGGACCCCCGCTGCTGCCAGAAGGGGCTCGTTCTTGCCCGCCGCTTCTACGGCGATCGCCGCGTCAACGGCGCCTTCCTGCGCAAGGGCTTCAAGGACTGGGCCGATCAGGGTTTTCCGCGCGATCCCGAGACCGGCGCCGCCCCGCGCGAGCTGATGCGCCGCGGCTGGGACAGCTGGGTCAAGGTGAGCCACGACGAGGCCTTCGCCTACCACGCCAAGGCCTTGCTCAATATCGCCACGACCTACTCGGGGGATGAGGGAAAGGCGCGGCTGCTGGCGCAGGGCTACGACCCCGACATGGTCGAGGCGGCTGAGGGCGCCGGCACCCGCATCTTGAAGTTCCGCGGCGGCATGGCCAAGCAAGGCGCGGTGCGCATCTTCGGCTGCTTCCGCATGGGCAATTCCATGGCCCTGCTCGATCAGCACATCCGCAAAGTGAAGGACGACGACGCCAAGGGCGCGGGCTCCTGGGACTCCTATTCCTTCCACACCGATCTTCCGCCCGGCCACCCGATGGTGACCGGCGAGCAGACCAACGATTTCGAGCTGTTCGACACCGAGAACGCGAAGGTCATCGTCGCCTGGGGCATGAACTGGATCACGACCAAGATGCCCGACTCGCATTGGCTGACAGAGGCGCGGCTGAAAGGTGCAAAGACCATCGCCGTCACCGTGGAATATTCGTCGACCGCGTCGAAATGCGACGAGGTCATCGTCATCCGTCCCGGCACCGATCCCGCGATGGCGCTCTCCGTCGTGCAGGTGATGATCGCCGAGAAGCTCTACGATGCTAATTTCGTCAAGCGCTACACCGATCTGCCGACGCTCGTGCGGATGGACACGCTCGAGCGCTTGAAGGCGAGCGACGTCTTCCCCGGCTACGAGAACCGGAAGCTCGAGAACTTCGTCAATGTCGTCGCCAAGGATCAGAAAGCGCCGCCCACGACCAAGCAGCAAGGCATGCAGATTCCCGAGGCGCTCGCCGGCGAGTTTTCGGATTTCGTCATGTGGGACGAGAGTAAGGGACAGCCCTTCGCCGTCTCGCGCGACGCGCTCGGCGAGCATTTCGGCAAGCTCGGCGCCGAGCCTGCTCTGACCGGGAGCTTCAAAGTCAAGCTCGCCGACGGGAGCGAGGTCGAGGCGCGGCCCGTGTTCGATCTCACCAAGGAATATCTCGACGTCAATATGACGCCGGCGCAGGCCAGCAAGATCTGCTGGGCGCCTGAGGAAGCAATCGTGTCGCTTGCCCGCACGATCGCCGGCAGCGGCGGCCAAACGCTCATCGCCTGCGGCATGGGTCCGAACCAATTCTGGAACAACGACAACAAGGACCGCGCCATCTTTCTCGTGCTCGCGCTCGCAGGCTCGCTCGGCCGCCACGGCGGCAATATCGGCTCTTATGCCGGCACCTATAAGAACACGCTGTTCTCGGGCATCGGCAAATGGACGGCCGAGGACCCGTTCCATCCCCAGCTCGATCCTTCAGGCGAGGTGAAGCCGCGCTACACGCTCCGGCCCGAGTCGATGCATTACTGGGCGAACGGCGAGCGGTTGATGAAGGCGGGCGACAAGAAGATCACGGTCGGCAAACATGTGCCGACGCCGACCAAGGCCATCTGGCAGGTGAACTCGAACTCCTCGCTCGGCAACCAGAAGGGCCATTACGACGTCGTCAACAACACGCTGCCCCGCTGCGAACTTGTCGTTTACAACGAATGGTGGTGGACGGCGTCATGCGAATATTCCGACATCGTCTATGGCGTCGACAGCTGGATGGAGTTCAAATATCCGGACATGACGGCGTCGAACA
>CAYMJW010000194.1:0-1989 GCA_964390455.1 uncultured Methyloceanibacter sp.
CCATGATGGCTGCGAATGCGCCGGCGCCGAGGCCCTGTCTCGAAGTTCTGCTTTGAGAGCGTGTAGAGTGCATGGTAGTAACTTAGGGTGGAAATCGACCGGCGTAGGAGGGGACGATGCGACCCAGACTTACGTTAGGAACGTGCCTCTGTTTACTTACCCTTGCGGCAACCCAACCTGTGCTGTCGGGCACTGCAACGGTCAAGAAACTTCCGCAGGCCAGCGCGCTCCCCGGCCTGTCGCAATCGCTCACCACGATGAGAAACCGGCCCATGTCGATTCCGCGGGCGCGCCCCGCAGCCGGCAAGCAATGCAATACGAACTACGATCAGTGTTTCAACAAGATGATGAACGCAGGGTATTGCAACGACGAGTACGACACATGCATGTCGTTGCCGGCATCAGATGGCCCGTTAGCGGACTTCGATAGCAAGCCGGCCTCGAAGGATGCCTTGTGCGCCGGTCTCGACTCCGGCGCCTGTGGCGCAAAGCTTGTCCAGTTGCAAGGCGCCTACTGCGAGAAGAAAGTCATGAAGTGTCTCGAGAAAGCTTGCGGCGTTCCTTGCCAATAGACTGAGCCCTGGCGCGTCGCCAAGAACGCTCTGCTGTTCGGAGCCCAACCCGCTATGTCTTTGGGCGGCAAATGCCCTTTGCGCATGGGCAGCACCAGCGGCCCCATTTGAACCAGCCCGCCGGGCATCCTTTATCGCCGGAAGGGCAGTTCGCCTTTGCCGGCAAGACGTGACTCATGACAGGGCGAACGCTTGTGGTTCCGGTCAAGGGTGCGGCAGCGGCGCTCCAAGCCAGCACCCCGGCAAGCAGAAGCCCGAACGCCACCGTGATCCCAATCGCTGTCTTGCGCATGTTGACCCTCCTTCAGCCTAAGAGGACCGTATGAGGAGATTAGCATAAAGCGCACCGGCGGGACGCGTGATTCGCCGTCAAGCCGCAAGCAACGGCGAAGATCAGTCAAGGCTGAGACCGCTATTCCTCATCGCACCCGCGATTTCATCAGCAGTGTGACTATTGCCACAGCAATCCCTGCGAGGTGAGGGCTAGCATTCGCTCAAGCTCGAGATGAGTTCGGGTCGAAGTCGTGGATCAAACGGATGCACAGCGAATGGAGAGCGAAATGTGGGGCAAGCATTTAATCATCGATATGGCGGCGGGCGACAAGGCGCGGGTGCGAAGCGCCGAGCACATTTCCCGGTTCGTCGAGACCCTTATTGAGGCCATCAGCATGAAGGCCTACGGGCCACCGGTGCTCCAGCATTTTGCCGAGCATGTGCCGGAAGCGGCCGGATACTCGCTCGTGCAGCTAATCGAGACCTCGGCCATCACCGGCCACTTTTGCGACGTTTCAGGCGACGCCTATATCGACATCTTTTCCTGCAAGGATTTCGATACGGACGAGGCCATCGACGTGGTCCGCACGGCCTTCCGTCCCAAACATATCAACTTCATCACGCTCGAGCGGCAAGCGGCCCAACCGATCGCGCTCGATGCGCTCGAAGTCATCGCGGCGTAGTGAGGCGAGAGATGTGGTCAGGACTTGCCCAGCTCCAGGCGTTGGTCTTCCCCGGGGCGGTGTTGCTCGCGGCATTTTTCTTCACCGTCGGCGGAATTTTCATGAAGCTCTCGGACGGTCTCACAAGGTTTTGGCCGACCGTAATCGTCTTTGCCCTCTTCGTCACCGGAGCGGCGCTGCAAACGCTGGCGATGAAGCGGTCTGATCTCGTCTTTACCTATCTCGCGGTCGTGGGACTTGAGTCCGTGCTCGCGTTTCTGTTTGGGGTGTTTATGTTTAGCGAGAGTTGCACGCCGGTCCGCATCGCCGGCGTGGTGTTCATCGCCGTCGGCATCGCCTCGTTGCGGGCCGTCTCCTGACGCGCTTCGAACCGTGGCCCCCCCCCCCCCCCCCCCCCACCCGGGGGGGGGGGGGCAAAAGACCCCAACCCAAATATATAACCGTGAGAGGGGGGGGGGGGG
>CAYMJW010000194.1:1999-4120 GCA_964390455.1 uncultured Methyloceanibacter sp.
CGCTTCGAACCGACCCCCACCCCGGCCCTCCCCCTTGCAGGGGGAGGGAGAACAATACGCCGCTCCCAAATTTTCTCCCCTGAAAGGGGGGAGTAAGAGGGGGGCCATTTCGATGGGACAACGCTCTAGCGTCGCTTCGCATCACTCCGGCAATCCAACGCTTCGCGCCGCACTCACGTATTTGTCGGTGAGCTCCTTTGTCTTGTACGGGAAGGACCGGGAAACAGAGTCTGAAATCGAGTATCCCGGCTTACGCGACAAGAGCGTTTCGACGACCTTGCGCGCGTCGTCCGTCCGCCCAACCGCAGCGTCGGCGTAGGCGGCCGCTATGGCCGGAAAATACCAGAGCTGGTCGTCGCCCGGATTTTGCAGGTCGATGGTCTTCTGAAAAACCTCGATGGCCTCCTTCGGCATGCCGGCCTCGGCATAGGCCCATCCGAGGTATTCATCATACCAGGCCTCATGAAACGGATTGAGCCGGATTCCCTCCTTGGCGTGTTCGATTGCCTGTTTCGGCTCGCCCATGAAGATGAGGAGGTTCGCCATTTCGGCGATCAGCTCCGCGTCGTTTGGATTGAGTTCGCGCGCGCGCGCATATTCGGCCACCGCCTTGTCGTGTTGCCGGTGGTACAGATAGGCCCATCCAAGCGCCCAGTGAGCTTGATAGTCGTTGGGATCGAGGCGCACCGCCGTGCTGGCCATATCGAGCACGAGCTGCAGGGTTTTGGCGTAGTCGCTGGTCCACTCATAGTCGAAGTCATTGGCGTGCGCCCAGGACAGGCCGACATAGGCGCGGGCGTAGTCGGGGTCGATGGTCCTGGCTTGCTCGAAAAGTTCACGCGCGGCCGCGTTGGCCTCGGGGGTGAATTTGTGCCACTCGTACCAACCGCGCATGAGCTGGTCGTAGGCGGTGAAGCTGTTCGGGTCCTTCCCGGACAGGCGCGCGACTTCGGCCTTGGCGAGCTTGCCGCTCAAGCCACCGAGCGTCCCGGCGATGGAGCGGGTGATGTCGTCGCGAATGGCGAAGATGTTCTCGATCTGCCGGTCGTAGCTTTCGGCCCAGAGTTCGCGCCCGGTCGCTGAATCGATCAACTGCGCGGTTACGCGCAGGTTCTGATCGGCGCGCTGGATGCTGCCATCGACAACGTAATGCACGTGGAGATCGTTCCTGACCTGCCGCGTGTCCGTAGGCTTGTCCTTGTAGGCAAAGCTCGCGGTGCGCGCCATGACCAGAAGTTCCGGGATCTTGGCCAAGCCCGTGATCAGGTCCTCGGTAATGCCGTCCGCAAGATATTGCTGGTCGCGCGTTGAGCTCAGATCGTCGAACGGCAGAACGGCGAGCGCCGGGTGCTCGGGGAGGGCGGCCCTATCGCCCTGCACCGCGTCCCAAAGCGCGGCCGGCTGGCGCAGATAATACGATCCCGCCGCCACTGCGAGAAACACGACAAGGGCGCCGGCCGCGGCGCCGAGGCCGCGACGCAGACTGGCGCGGGAAAAGATCCGGCGCGACCACGGCAGGGGCTCCGCCGCGATGCGATAGACGTGGACGGGATCGGAAACGTTCTTCAGGCGGCGTTCGCCGATGTCCTGGAATGGGATCTCGATGATTTTCCGGACTTGATTGTAGACGGTTTGCGAGACGCATATGCCGCCCGGCTCGGCAAGTTGCTCGAGGCGAACCGCGACGTTCACGCCGGAACCGTAAAGGCTGTTGTCTTCGGCGATCACATCCCCGAGGTTGACGCCGATGCGGAACCGCATCTGTTGGTCCTTGGGAACGGACTCATTTCGTTCCGCGACCTCGTTCTGAATCTCGACGGCGCACCGGATCGCCTCGACGATGCTGGGGAACTCGGCGACGATACCGTCGCCCGCGCTGCTGAAGACACGGCCCTTATGCGCGGCGATCGCCTCCTCGACCACGGCCCGATAGACGCGTAGCGTGGCCGTGGAGGCCTCTTCATTGCGCTCGGTATGACGGCCATACCCCTGCACATCGGCAGCGAGAATCGCGGCGAGCCGACGTTCCATGGGCTGGGCACTCCGCCGAGCAGAATCAATCGGTTAAACTCCGCACAAGGTACATAAGCAGCGCCCCAGATGCCAGACCCATCAAGACCG
>CAYMJW010000195.1:0-2812 GCA_964390455.1 uncultured Methyloceanibacter sp.
TCGCGCTCGGCGGCGAATTGCGGCGGGTTCGCGGCGAGGAACTCGAGGATCTCCCCGTAATCCGCCATGTTCACTCCCACGCTTTACAGAACACGCTTGCAGAACGGAGGAAGCGTGCCGGGCCCGTGTGTCAAAACTGAGGCCCGGGCCGCTCCGCGCGCCGCGCGTCCCCTACTTTGACACTATGCGCCGAAGCCGTAGCGGCCGATGAGGCGCATCGGCGCGCGGCCGCCGCTATCGCCGAACAAGGAGAGCGCATCGACGGTCACCCCTGCGGCACAAATCTCTTCGAGCACGGGCCACAGCGCCTGGGTCACGCGTTCGAGATGGTTCGTCTCCAGAGGACCGGTGAGCGTGATCGAAAAGCGGGGTTGGTTTGCCGTTTCACTCGGCGAGGTGCCGAAATCCTCTAAGGATGCGACGCATTGGGCGGCAAGCCAGTCGAGCGCGGGCGTCGCCTCGACCGGGCGCAGCACCAGAAAACGCTCGGCGCGCGCCAGCGTGAGCGGGCCGGTCGCGATCGGCTTCCGCCGCCGCGCGAAGTTGATGAGCCGTGTCTTGATCGCATCGAGACCGATGCCGGCGCGCGGGGCAAACGGCGCTTGGATCAGCGCATGCAGACCGGTGTAGCGGCTTGGCATGGGAGCAATCCGCGCGAAGCTCGCCGTGCTCAAACCCGCATCGGAAAATGCTTGCAAGGTGACGCCGTCATTGGCGCGTCCGAACCACGATCGCCCGAAGGCGGCGAGTGCCGTTCCGGGCTTGGGCGTAAACAGGATCGCGTAGCGCGCGAAGCTCGTTTGCGACGAAGCGGCGCGCTGACTTTGGCGATCGTGACGAGCGGAACTGGACATCCGTTTCTCCCCAGGAGTAGCGCGCGGGTTCGTGTCAAGACGCGCTGATTGTCCGTGGAAGTAGCATCGTCCTGTGGCGTTCACGCGACAGGTTCTAGGCGATAGGGAGGCCAACGGAAGAAGAGTTGATGAATCAAATTTTCTGAATCTGATTTCGCATCTGCGAAGCGCGACGCCCCGCACCCCTTTGACATGAGCGCTTTTCGCGGGCATTCGTCGGTATCGCATCGCGAGATAAGAGGCACGATGATCGAGCTTTACACCTGGAGGACGCCGAACGGCTGGAAAGTTTCGATCATGTTGGAGGAGGTCGGACTGCCTTACCGCGTTCATGCCATCGACATCACCAAGGGCGAGCAGTTCCAGCCCTCGTTCCTCCAGATCGCGCCGAACAACAAGATCCCCGCGATCATCGACACCGACACCGGGCTCCATCTGATGGAGTCGGGCGCGATCCTGCTCTATCTCGCCGAGAAGACGGGCAAGCTCTGGCCGCAGGACTTCCCCGCGAAGTGGCGCGTGGTCGAATGGCTGATGTGGCAGATGGGCGGGCCCGGGCCCTTTCTCGGGCAGGTCCATCATTTCGTGAAGTTCAATCCGGGAAAAAGCGCCTATGCGGAGGAGCGCTATATCAAGGAGGCCAAGCGGCTGTGGGGCGTGCTCGAGCGGCGCCTTGGCGAAGTGGAGTATGTCGCCGGCAACTACTCGATCGCCGATATTGCGCTGTGGCCCTGGATCTCGCGCTTTGCCTGGCAAACGGTTGATTTTGCCCACCATCTGCATGTGAAGCGCTGGTATCTGGCGATCGCGGAGCGGCCCGCGGTCAAGCGCGGCTTTGATGTGCTGAATGAGGGGCGCGCCATTCCTCTGCCATGAACGCCGTGGCAAAATGCCGTCGTGCCGCAGGAAGGCGCCGGGAAGGGGGCCCGGCGGGATAGGCGCGCGCCGCGAAGGCGTAGCGCGAGAGGAGACCCACAATGAACAATCATGCCGCTTTTACCGTTCGCGTCTGTAAGCTCGGTACGGCGTTTGTTTTTGCGTTGTTGCTCTGTCAAGTGTCCCTGTCGAGCCCCGCTTCGGCGCAAGTGATCGAGCGCGGAATCCAGGGCGGAGTCGCGGGCGCGATCATTGGCGGGATTATCGGAGGGGGGAAAGGCGCAGGCCGCGGGGCCGCGATCGGCGCCGGCATCGGCGTCGTGACGGGCGCCATCGAACGGGACAACGCGCAACGCGCCTATGCTTATGGCGCGGCGCCCTATGGCGGACCCAATCTCGTTTACGACACCCAGGTCGCGCTGTATCAACTCGGCTACGACCCGGGTCCTCCCGATGGCGTCTATGGAAGGCGTACCGCCGACGCGATCGCCCAATATCAATATGCGTATCGCCTGCCGGTCACGGGTCGCCCATCGGAGGGTCTGCTCAACCACATGATCCGCAACGGCGGCTGACGCGACGAAGCGTTAGGTCCGCGGGAGGGGGGCATTGCGTAAGGCGCTTCTCGCTTTGCTCCTGCTCGGCCTTGCCGGCGCTCTCGCCTTCTACCTCCTGACCATGCCGGTCAGGGTCGCGGCATCGGCGCTGCCCGCGCATACGCCCGATCTCGCCAACGGCAAGTACATGTTCACCGCGGGCGGCTGCGCGGAGTGTCACGCGGTCCCGCGCGAGGGCTGCGGCGATCTCAAGATAAAAGATGAGCAGACGCTGGCAGGCGGCCGCTGCCTAAAGACCCCGTTCGGCACCTTCAACGTGCCGAATATCTCTCCCGACAAGGAAACCGGCATCGGGAGTTGGAGCACGCTCGACTTCGTCAACGCGATGAAGCATGGGATCGACGACGAGGGCGCCTATCTCTACCCGGCCTTTCCCTATCGATCCTACCAGCGCATGAATTTCGAGGACCTGATCGACCTCAAGGCCTATCTCGACAGCCTGCCGGCGGTGAAGAACGAGGTGCC
>CAYMJW010000195.1:2912-4106 GCA_964390455.1 uncultured Methyloceanibacter sp.
CGCGCCGCTCCCGGGGACGCGCAATCGGTGCTAGTATCCGCCCCTCTTGGCGAATGCGCTTCCCAGCGAAGCGTCGGGGAAGCCAAATGGCGGGGAAATTTCGAGCGGTGAAGGGCCTGGTTATCGGGATCGCCGTTGCGGCTTTGGGCCTCACCGCGCTCGCAGATGCCTCGCATTCCGGCTGGAAGGATCGCCGGACGCGGAAGGCGCAAGAGACCTCCACAGTTGTCCCCGAGGCCCAGCACCCACAACTTCAGGCCGAGCCTTCGCGTCCTCGACCGGAGGCCGAGCCGGAGCCGGGACAACACCAACTCGCGCGCGCCGAGTCGGATGCCACCCAGGCCCCGTCGCCCGAGCAGGTCGCGGGTATCGCCCGGACGCAGCGCTGCTGGTCGGAGCTCGGCTACTACAAGGGCGAGGTTGATGGTAAGCGGGGCCGCGCGACGTGGTCGGCCTTCTGGCACTTCAAGCATGAGCATGGGCTCGCGGGCCAAAGCGACATTCTCGCCGAGGCGGTGCAGCAGAAGATCGCCGAGCTTTGCAAGATTCCCCAAGACACGACAGCGACTGGGATCGCTATCGATCCTCTCGACCCGTTGGCACCCCCTCAAGATGACGAGGGCGTCGATGCAGAAATCGAAGGCGAAGACGACGTGGCTCTGGCAACCCCTGAGAGCGGCGCAGACGAGAGCCTGGCGCCGGAGCCCGCCGATAGCGGCGAAGGTGCTGCTCCCCGCCTCGACCTCGATTGTCTGCCTGAGGACCTCGTAGCCGCGCTCCGGCGTGCCCATGGTCTCGGCGTCGAGGCCAAGACCTGCGAGCGGCTTTGCGTGGCCCCGCCGGCAGGGCTCCCCCAGGCCCAGATCGACGAGATGCAGGCATCGGGCAGGGTGGTGTGGTGCCGCGCTTGCGTGCCCATCTCAGGCCAGCTTGCCCTCGACGACGTCAGGCGCATCGAGCGCGCCGGCAATGTCGAGCTCTGCCCGACCCCGCCGCGGCAGTTCTCAAAATACGGGGAGGGCGTCACCGACGGCTTGAGGTCGTATATGCGGGTGCGGGAACTCTATCGTGCCCTGCCTCCGGCCGCCGAGGACCCCGATGCGGTCGCGGTCATCATCGGCAATCGAAGCTATGAGAGGCTGCCGCGCAGCGTCACCTCCTACAACGACGCGGATGCCTTCTACGCCTTCCTGA
>CAYMJW010000196.1:0-4089 GCA_964390455.1 uncultured Methyloceanibacter sp.
CCATGAACCCGGTCGACCATCCGCATGGCGGCGGCGAAGGCCGCACCTCCGGCGGCCGGCACCCGGTGACGCCCTGGGGCAAGTCCACCAAGGGCAAGAAGACCCGCTCGAACAAGTCGAGCAACAAGTTCATCCTGCGCAGCCGCCACCAGAAGAAGGGATAGTTCACGTGGGACGCTCGATCTGGAAAGGCCCGTTCGTCGACGGATACATGCTCAAGAAGGCCGAGAAGGCGCGCGGCTCGGGCTCGAACGCCGTGATCAAGATCTGGTCGCGCCGCTCGACGATCCTGCCGCAATTCGTCGGGCTGACCTTCGGCGTCCATAACGGCCACAAGCACATCCCGGTGCTCGTCACCGAAGACATGATCGGCCACAGATTTGGCGAGTTTGCGCCGACGCGGACCTTCCACGGCCATTCCGCGGACCGCAAGGCGAAGAGGACGACGAAGGAAGCGTAATGGGCAAGAAGCAGCGCGAGCGCGCGCTCAAGGACAACGAGGCGAGAGCGATGACGCGGCTCATACGCGTGAGCCCGCAGAAGCTCAATCTGCTTGCCCAGTTGATCCGCGGCAAGAAGGTTGACCGTGCGCTCGCCGATCTCACCTTTTCGCGCAAGCGCGTGGCCAAGGACGTGAAAAAGACGCTGCAATCCGCCATTGCCAATGCCGAGAACAATCACGACCTCGATGTCGACGCTCTCGTCGTGGCCGAGGCCTATGTCGGCAAGAACCTGGTCCTGAAGCGCATGCGCGCAAGGGCGCGTGGCCGCGCCGGCCGTATCGAGAAGCCGTTCGCGCAGATCACCGTGGTGCTGCGTCAAGTCGAGGAGCCCGCTTAATGGGACAGAAGGTCAACCCGATCGGGCTTCGGCTCGGCGTCAACCGCACTTGGGATTCGCGCTGGTACGCCTCGCGCGGCGAATATGCGCGCCTGCTGCACGAAGACCTGAAGATGCGCGAGCATATTCTTGAGTCGCGCAAGCAGGCCGGCATCTCCAAAGTCGTGATCGAGCGCCCGCACAAGAAATGCCGCGTGACGGTGCACACGGCGCGGCCGGGCATCCTGATCGGCAAGAAGGGCTCTGACATCGAGAAGCTCAGGCGCGAGCTTGCGAACCTGACGGACTCCGAGGTGCACCTCAACATCGTCGAAGTGCGCAAGCCCGAGATCGACGCCACGCTCGTCGCCGAAGGTATCGCGCAGCAGCTCGAGCGCCGGGTAGCGTTCCGCCGCGCCATGAAGCGCGCGGTGCAGTCGGCGATGCGCATGGGCGCGCTCGGCATCCGCATCAATTGCGGCGGCCGGCTCGGCGGGGCCGAGATCGCGCGCATGGAGTGGTATCGCGAGGGCCGCGTGCCGTTGCATACGCTCCGCGCCAATATCGATTACGGCACGGCCTTGGGGCGCACGGCCTACGGCATCATCGGCGTCAAGGTTTGGATCTTCAAGGGCGAGATCATGGAGCACGATCCCATGGCCCAGGAGAACAGGGCGCTCGAGGCGCAGGAAGGTGGACGCTCCACCGGTCGCCGCGAACCCGCGCAGGCGCAAGGTTAGTTGAGAGGCAGGACTTAGGATTATGCTGCAACCGAAGCGGACCAAATACCGCAAGGCTCATAAGGGGCGCATCAAAGGTGCGGCTTCGAGCGCGGCCACGCTCAATTTCGGGACCTACGGGCTGAAGGCCCAGGAGCCTGCGCGCGTCACCGCGCGGCAGATCGAGGCGGCGCGCCGCGCCATGACACGGCAGATGAAGCGCTCGGGGCGGGTGTGGATCAGGCTGTTCCCGGATGTGCCGGTGTCGAAGAAGCCGACCGAAGTCCGCATGGGCAAGGGCAAGGGCACGCCCGAATTTTGGGTGGCGCGGGTGAAGCCCGGGCGCATCATGTTCGAGATCGACGGCGTCACCGAGCAGGTCGCGCGCGAGTCGCTCAGGCTCGCGGCCGCCAAGCTTCCGATCAAGACCCGGGTCGTCGCGCGGATCGAGGTCAAGCCATGAAGGCGCACCAGGTCCGCACCATGACGCCCGATCAGCGCACCGACGAGCTGCTCAAGCTGAAGAAGGAGCAGTTCAACTTGCGCTTTCAGGCGGCGTCAGGCCAGCTCGAGAACACGGCGCGGGTGAGACAAATCAGGCGCGACATCGCCAGGATCAAGACGATTGCACGGCAGGAGCCTTCGGCCGAGGCCCCGGTCAAGCGGGTGTCGGCGCCCAAGGCTGAGCCCAAGACGGCAAAGGCCAAGGCTGCAACGCCCAAGGCCGCGACGCCGAAGACCGCGACCAAGGCCGCGACGAAAGCCAAGGCAAAGCCGAAGACGAAGGCGAAGGGTTAGGACAAAACGATGCCGAAACGCGTGCTGCAAGGAGTCGTGGTGAGCGACAAGAACGACAAGACCGTGGTGGTCCGCGTCGAGCGGCGCTTCACGCATCCCGTGCTGCAAAAGACCGTGCGCCGGAGCAAGAACTATCACGCCCATGACGAGAAGAACGAGTTCAAGGTGGGCGAAACAGTGTGGATCGAGGAGTGCCCGCCGGTCTCCAAGCAGAAGCGGTGGGCCGTGTTGCCGCGCGAGCAGGCGGCTGGGTAGCGGCAGTCGAGGTTAGAGGCGAAGTGCCATGATACAGATGCAGACCAATCTCGATGTCGCCGACAATTCGGGTGCGCGGCGCGTCCAGTGCATCAAGGTCCTCGGCGGCTCGAAGCGGAAATACGCCTCGATCGGCGACACCATCGTGGTCTCGGTCAAGGACGCGATCCCGCGCGGCCGCGTGAAGAAGGGTCAAGTGATGAAGGCGGTGGTGGTCCGCACCGCCACGGGCGTGCGGAGGCCGGATGGCTCGATCATCCGCTTCGATCGCAACGCCGCCGTGCTCATCAACCCGCAAGGCGAGCCGATCGGCACCCGCATCTTCGGCCCCGTCACCCGCGAGCTCAGAGCGAAGAAGCACATGAAGATCGTGTCGCTCGCGCCGGAGGTCTTGTGATGGCGAAGCTCAAGATCAAGAAGGGCGACCACGTCGTGGTCATCACCGGCAAGGACAAGGGCAAGAAGGGCGAGGTCTTGAAGGTGATGCCGGAGGAGAACCGCGCCATCGTCAAGGGCGTGGCCATGATCCGGCGGCATCAGCGCCAGACGGCGCAGCAGGAAGGCGGCATCATCGCCAAGGAGGCCGCGATCCACATCTCCAATCTCGCGGTCGAGGACCCCAAAGACGGGAAGCCGACGCGGGTCGGGTACAAGTTTCTGAAAGACGGGCGCAAGGTGCGGTTCGCCAGGCGCTCGGGCGAGGTCATCGATGGCTGAGACCGCGTACACCCCCCGCCTCAAGCAGCACTACAACGACGTGCTCAAGGAGGCGCTTGCGAAAGAGTTCGGCTACGCCAACACCATGCAGGTGCCGCGCCTCGACAAGGTCGTGCTGAACATGGGCGTCGGCGAGGGCATCAACGACTCCAAGAAAGTCACGGCCGCCGCCGCCGATCTCGGCCTGATTGCCGGGCAGAAGCCGGTCATCACCAAGGCGCGAATGTCGATCGCGACGTTCAAGCTCCGCGAAGGCATGCCGATCGGCGCCAAGGTCACCTTGCGCAAGAACCGCATGTACGAGTTCGTCGACCGGCTGGTGAACATCGCGCTGCCGCGCGTGCGCGACTTCCGCGGGCTCAATCCGAAGAGTTTCGACGGGCGCGGCAATTACGCCATCGGACTGAAGGAGCACATCATCTTCCCCGAGATCGACTACGACAAGGTGGAAGACGTGCTCGGCATGGACATCATCGTTTGCACGACGGCGCGCACCGACGACGAGGCGCGTGCGCTGCTCAAGGGTTTGAACTTTCCGTTCCGCAGCTAAGCCCAACGCGGGTCTGCGGCAGGAGGATATGAATGGCTAAGACGAGCATGATCGAGCGGGACAAGAAGCGGCGCCGCCTCGCCAAGAAGTACAAGGTGCGGCGGACGCGGCTGAAGGCGATCGCCGCCGACCGGTCTCTGCCGGCCGAAGAGCGGTTCGCGGCCCGGCTCAAGCTCGCCGAGCTGCCGCGCAATTCCTCGCCCACGCGGGCCCGCAACCGTTGCGATCTCA
>CAYMJW010000197.1:0-4082 GCA_964390455.1 uncultured Methyloceanibacter sp.
CAAGGCGGCATCGCGGCGGCGCTCGGCAATATGGGCCCCGACGATTGGCGCTGGCACATGTACGACACGGTCAAGGGCTCAGACTGGCTCGGCGACCAGGACGCGATCGAATATCTCTGCCGCAACGCGCCGCAAGCGGTCTACGAGCTCGAACATTGGGGCGTGCCCTTCTCGCGCACCGATGAGGGCAAGATCCTCCAGCGCGCCTTCGGCGGCATGACCACCGATTTCGGCAAGGGCCAGGCCAAGCGCACTTGCGCCGCCGCCGACCGCACCGGCCACGCCATGTTGCACACCATGTACGGCCAGGCGCTCCGGCATTCGGCCGAATTCTTCATCGAATATTTCGCCATCGACCTCATTATGGACGACGAGGGACGCTGCCGCGGCGTCGTCGCGCTGTCGATGCAGGACGGCACCTTGCATCGCTTTCGCGCGCATCAGGTCATTCTCGCCACCGGCGGCTATGGCCGCGCCTATTTCTCCTGCACCTCGGCCCATATCTGCACCGGCGACGGCAACGCCATGGTGCTCCGCGCCGGGCTGCCCCTCCAGGACATGGAGTTCGTGCAGTTCCATCCGACCGGCGTCTATGGCGCGGGCGTCCTCATCACCGAGGGCGCGCGCGGCGAAGGCGGCTTCTTGCGAAATTCAGCCGGTGACAAATTCATGGAGCGCTATGCGCCTTCGGCCAAGGACCTCGCCTCGCGCGACGTGGTCTCGCGCGCCATCACCATCGAGATCAGGGAGGGCCGCGGCCACGGCCCCGAGAAGGATTACATCCATCTCCATCTGGACCATCTCGACAAGGCGTTGATCGAAGAGAGGCTGCCCGGCATCACCGAGCTTGCGCGCATCTTCGCCGGCGTCGATGTCAGGGAGGCGCCGATCCCGGTCACGCCCACCTGCCACTACAATATGGGCGGCATCCCCACCAACATGCATGGCGAAGTGATTAGCCCGCGCGAGGGCGATCCAGACGCCATTGTCCCCGGCCTCATGGCCCTTGGCGAAGCGGCTTGCGTCTCCGTGCATGGCGCGAATCGACTCGGCTCCAATTCGCTCATCGATCTTGTTGTGTTCGGCCGCGCCGCGGCGCACCGCTGCGCCGAGCTCATCACCAAGGGGGGCGCCATTCCCGATCTGCCCAAGGGCGCGGGCGAACATGCGATCGCCAGGCTCGATCGCTTCCGCTACGCCGATGGCGGAACGCCCACGGCCGAGCTTCGCCTGCGCATGCAGAAGGTCATGCAGCGCGACTGCGCCGTGTTCCGCACCAAGAAAGTGCTGCAAGAGGGCGCCAAGGCCATCCGCGCCGTATGGGAAGATGCCGCCGATATCCGCGTCACCGACCGCTCGCTGATCTGGAATACCGATTTGATCGAGACGCTCGAATTCGACAACCTCATCGCCCAGTCCGCGGTCACGGTCGAGGGCGCGCTCGCCCGCGAGGAGAGCCGCGGCGCACATGCGCGCGAGGACTTCCCCAAGCGCGACGACAAGAAATGGATGAAGCACACGCTGTCCTGGGCCGATGAAAAGAGCCGCAAGGTCAGGCTCGACTATCGCCCCGTGCACAAATTCACGCTGTCGAACGAGGTCTCCTATATCGAGCCCAAGGAGCGGGTGTACTAGCGATGGTTCAATTCACGCTTCCCAAGAACTCGAAGGTCAGCCGCGGCAAGGAGTGGAACAGGCCGCATGACGGCGCGCCGTCCGCGCGCTACCGCGAGTACCGCATCTACCGCTTCGACCCCGAGACCGGCGAGAACCCGCGCCTCGACACCTATTGGGTCGATATGGAGGAGTGCGGGCCGATGGTCCTCGACGCGCTCATCTGGATCAAGAACAACGTCGATCCGACGCTCACCTTCCGCCGCTCATGCCGTGAGGGCGTGTGCGGCTCGTGCTCGATGAACATCGCCGGCACCAACACGCTCGCCTGCACGATGCATGCCGAAGACGCGAAGGGCGCGATCGCCGTCTATCCCCTGCCGCACATGCCGGTCATCAAGGACCTCGTCCCCGACATGACGAACTTCTTCGCCCAACTCCGGTTTATCGAGCCCTGGCTCAAGACCGACAGCCCGACGCCGCAACGGGAGTGGCGCCAATCGAAGGAAGATCGCGAAAAGCTCGACGGGCTATATGAGTGCATCCTCTGCGCCTGCTGCTCGACCGCCTGCCCGTCTTATTGGTGGAACAGCGACCGCTATCTCGGTCCTGCGATCCTGCTGCAAGCCGACCGCTGGGTCGAGGACAGCCGCGACGAGCGGACCGGCGAGCGCCTCGACGATCTCGAGGACCCGTTCAGGCTCTATCGCTGCCACACCATCCTCAACTGCACCAAGGCCTGCCCCAAGGGGCTGAACCCGGCGGCGGCCATCGCCTCGCTCAAGCGGAAGCTGGTCGAGCGCGCGGGCTAGAGCGCGCTCAAGTAGCGAAGCGGTAGCGCAATGAAAACGCCGCGCTCAAGTAGCGAAGCGGTAGCGCAAAGAAAAAATGCGGCGCTCAAGCAGCGCAGCGGTAGCGCAATGAAAAAACCGCGCTCAAGCAGCGCAGCGATAGCGCAAAGAAAAACCGCGCTCAAGTAGCGAAGCGGTAGCGCAAAGAAAACGCCGCGCTCAAGTAGCGCAGCAATTGTGTCAATCGACTACGGCGATGATCGGCCCGTAGCCGCCGTGGCCCGGCGCGTCGTTGCGGCCGAGCTCCGGCGCATAAAGTCCGGATGCCACGCCGCCGTCGAGAAAGAGCGCGTTGTCACAGCCGAGGCGATCGCGAAAGAAGCGCGCAAAGTCGTGAAAGTTCACCCACCCCCGGCTGATGACAAAATGCACGCCGGTCCCGCTTCCCACGCCGACCCCGTTCCGCGGCTTACGATCGCTTGACCCGGCAATGAAGGCCGGGTGGATCGCCCCCTCGATGACGAGCATCGGTCCGGACTGCGTGGCGAAGCTCGCGCTTGGTTTCTCGGCGAGGAACCGGCTCGTCTCGACAATGCCAGCGGCGCCGTCGCCAATGTAGAAGACGCCATTCGGCTTCTTGTAGAAATTCGGAATTTGGCCAGGCGCGCCGGTGAGCGTCTTTGTATTTGCCGGCGCGAGCTTCTTTCCGCGCTCGATATAGAGGCCCACGGGGCGAAAGTTGTCCCCGTACATGCCGCCATTCATGGCGAAGCGCAGCGATTTTCCTTTGCTTTCGAGGTCCTCCGCGAGCGCCGCAAAGGTCCGATAGGGCTTGCCGTCGTCTCTCAGCCAGTAGGTGCGGATGTTCTCGCGTGCGAGATCGAAGCTGCAAACGATGTATGACTCTCCGGCGAAGGACTGCGCGCGGCAGGGCTCGGCGAAGGCAGGGAGAGGCGCCGCGACTAGGCCGACTGCGAAAATCAGAATGAGGACATTTCGCCAGCGCGGGCTAGCGATACCGGGCGCCCACATGAAAGCAACGCGCAAGGCAGTCGTTAGCGGGCGCAGCGCGGCAATGAGAAGGTGCAGGTGGGCAGCTCTTCCTTTTGCATCGCCTCCGCCTTCTTCGGGTCGTCCTCGCTCTGCCAGGCGTAGGGACTGCGCACGTCCTTATGCGCGAAATTCACGCTGACGAGCCGGCCGTCTTCGAATCTGAGGCTGGCCGAGCAGGTCCAGTCCTTGTCTTTCTTCTTGCCCTTCTTGTCGCCGAAAATGTCGGCGATCGAGCTTTTTTTGTCCTTGGACTTGTCCTTGCCCTTCTCCTTGCTCGGTTCGGCGGGCACCGGCCCCGCGCCGCTATAGTGAAAGGTAAGGGTCTCCGCATTCTCGCCGCTCCGAAAGCGCGCATGCGGCTCGCCGGCGCAGGCGATGATCTCGTCCTTGGTCATGCCGAGATAGGGCGCTGCCGGATCGCGAGCCTGAGCCGCGGTGACAACCCCCGCGCAGGCGGAGGCGCAGACCGCCGCGAGCAAGAGAAGGCGGACATGCGCTGAAGGTGCGATGCTGAGGCGCATGACATTGCTCCTCGCCCCCAAATCCGGCGGCATCATGGCGAACCGGATTACTCTCCGAGCTTGCCGCCGGCCTTGGGCACGATCGTCCAGCCGCGCGCGGCAA
>CAYMJW010000198.1:0-2366 GCA_964390455.1 uncultured Methyloceanibacter sp.
GCGATCGCCGGCCGCTTCGTCGATATCCGCAAGTTCCACTAGACGCCAGGCACGCCATCCTCGGGAACGGGCGGCGCGGGGGGAAGCCGCGCGTTCTGCCGAGAATGACGTGCCGGTTACGCGGGGTGTGCGGGAGGGGGGACTCACCCCGCGCGACTAGAGTGATGCGTCAGCGGCGGTCGTAATCGTCGCGGTCGTAATGGCCGCCACCGCCATTGTGGTTTCCGTTCCAATTGCCGCCCTGATGGCCGTTCCGGTAGGCGTAGTGTCCGCCGCCATAGCCGCCGCGGTAACGCGGGCCGTAGCCGAAGTGGAAGCTAACGCCCGGGTAGCGCCAATAGCTGCACCAACCGTTCCACGGGCCGCATTGCGGGCGGCACCAATTGTTCCAATAGCCGCAGCGCGGCGCGCACCAATTGTTCCAAGGCCCGCAGGCATAACCCGCCGCGGCCGGGGCCGATCCGCCCGCCGTGCCGGCAAGCAGCACGCCAAGGAAACCCAATCCGGCAACCAAGCTCTTCGTAACCATGTCGATACCCCTTCTGCTTCACGCCGGTCCGCGGGAGCGCGGGCTCAGGCTCTGATCGCGATACTGGCGCGAGTGGCCTGAACCGGGTCTGATCGCTACATTCACGTGCCGTTCAGTTTGGCAGTCGCAGGCAGCGCTGGCGAAAACCATGATCGACTGGAACAAGATTGAAGCGCCGAGCCTCGCCGCGTTCGAGGCGATTGCGGAGGAGGCCTATGCGCGGCTCCCGGCCCGCTTTCGCGCGCTGACCGGCGATGTCCCGATCCGCATCGAGGATTTTCCTACCGATGACGTGCTCGACTCACTCGGCATCGAATCGCCGTTCGATCTGCTCGGCCTCTATTCCGGGATCGATCTCGCGAGCAAGAGCGTGAGCGACGTGCCCACGGCGCCCGACATGGTGTTCCTCTACCGGCGTCCCATCATCGACTACTGGGCCGAGCATGAGGAGACGCTTGGCGCCGTCATCACCCACGTCCTGGTGCACGAGATCGGCCATCATTTCGGCCTATCGGACGCCGATATGGAGCGCATCGAGGCCGAAGCCGCCGGTTAAGGCCCCCGGCCCCGGCGATTTGACGTTGACGCTTGCGCTCCCCCCTCGCAGACTGCGGGGCAAGGGAAGCACGGGGCAGCAGAGGGAACGATAATGCGATCAGCTGCCCGGCTCGTGATGGGGCTTGCGCTCCTATCGCTTATCGCCGCAACGAGCCCAATCGATCACAACGACGCCGCAGCCCTCGAACAGGGCAAGCGTGTGGCGCCCGGGCGCCTCGTGGTCGAGGGGCGCAGGCTGTCTTGCGGCAAAACGGCGACGCTCCTTCGCGACTTCGAAGGTTTCGCCGTGTCTTCCACCGTCATCATGCTGAACATGCAGGCGCTCAAGGAGCTGCCGCGGCCGGTGCAGTGGCTGATCTACTATCATGAATGCGGGCATATCCTTTATGGGCCGAGCGAAACCGCGGCCGATTGCTATGCGGTGAAACGGGCGCGGCGCGAAGGCTGGCTGAGCGGCGCTACCCTCGACGACATCTGCGCCGTGTTCAATATTGCCGGCCACGGCCCGCTTCACCCCAATCCCGACCAGCGCTGCGATCAGCTCAGACAATGCTTCAACGATAAGCGCGGCGTGACCGCCAAGGACGAGCCGAGATGAGGCATTTTGCGGCAATTGCGCGCGTCTGTTCGGAGCCTTAGACTGCGATTCACCAGCGGGACGGAGGGGCGACTTTGCGGGCAGTACTTTTCTTCGCCGTGGCGATCGCGCTCTGCGCCGCTTATCCCGCTGCCGCCAATGCCCAGCAATGGGCGGGCAAGGAAGGCTCCACCATTTCGGGTCCGAGCCTCGACGAATACCTGAAGCAGATCGGCCCCGAGGGCAAGGTCGTCGGCCACGGCCAACTCAAGCTCGACGGCAAGGCCGTGAATTGCGGCAAGCGGCCGACGGTGCTGAACCCGAATTTCGACAGTTGGGGCGGCGCCTTCCCGGGTTTCCTGATCCTCAACACCAAGAAGATCAGCGGGCTTTCGACGCAAGTGAAGCTCTACATCTACTCGCATGAATGCGGCCACCAGTTCGAAGGCGCCGACGAGACCAAGGCCGACCTCTTCGCCATCAGGCGCGGCGTCAAATGGGGTTGGCTCGACGCGCAAGGCGTGGAGGACATCTGCGTCTTCATCTCGCAGCTGAAAGGCGACTCGGTCCATCCGCCGGGACCCCAGCGCTGCGAGACCATGCGCAACTATTATCGCAAGCTGATCGAGGCATCGGGCCAGCAGGTGCAGGCCCCCGCCCCTCCCGCCAAGCCGCAAGCGCTCGCGCCGGCGGAGTAGCGCC
>CAYMJW010000198.1:2466-4060 GCA_964390455.1 uncultured Methyloceanibacter sp.
TCAGAAGATCCAGGCGATCATCAGCCAGAACACGACGAAGAAAATCAAAAAGCCGAGAATCGTGAACGGCAGTTCGCCGAAGATGGCGTCGCCGCCCGAGACCACGGCCATCACGAGAATCGCCGCGAAGGAGACGCCGAAGGCGATCAGCGCCGCGTTCTTGAGCCCGAGCCCTGCCGAGAACGGATCGCCCTCGCCGAGATCGGCCAAGTAATAGAGCCCTGCGCCGCCGATGATGACGAGCAGCAGGATTCCGGCGATCGCCGCGACGGCGAGCCTGAGCGCCTCGTTCCGTTCGCGGCTGTCGCTTGGTCCTGCCATCGCCTCGTTCCCTTCGGCCCGCGCTTTAGTCGCGCTCCTCACGCATTTCCTGCGCCTTGGCGATCGCCTCCCGGATGACATGCGGATCGGGCATGTCGGCGATGGTGAACTCGGGTAGGTCGCCGGCCGTGGAGATTTGGATGGTGCCGACGCCGAGGATGCGGTTGACGAAGGTCTGCATCACGTTCACCGAACGGATGTGCCTGAGCGACACCGATGTGCGGTCCTTGCTCAAGATCCCCCGCTCATACAAGAGATCGCTGTCGGTGACGGTCAGCGCGGTCGCCCGCGTCTTGATGTACCAATAAATGAGGATGAGGATGCCGACACCGAAAGCGGCGATCAGCAAGACCGCAAGGATGAACCAGAAGGGGTGCGCCCGGAACATGGCCGGATGCGCTTCATAGATAACAGTTTCCGTCATGGCGCTCCCTCGTCCCGGATCGTGCCCCGGCGAACCTTAGTCGCAAGCAGCCCCCCCTGAAAAGCTGGAAAGCGCGGCTGCTTGAGGTTACATAACCCGCATTCGCACGAGGACCCCATGCAGAAATTCACCACGCTCACGGGAATCGCGGCCGTTCTGCCGATGATCAATGTCGATACCGACATGATCATCCCCAAGCAATATCTGAAGACCA
Source organism: uncultured Methyloceanibacter sp. (assembly GCA_964390455.1). Taxonomy (GTDB): domain Bacteria; phylum Pseudomonadota; class Alphaproteobacteria; order Rhizobiales; family Methyloligellaceae; genus Methyloceanibacter. Next base: position 3,426 of record CAYMJW010000198.1, read on the forward strand.
TCAAGCGTACCGGGCTTGGCAAGGGCCTGTTCGCGGAGCTCCGCTATGACGAGGCGGGCGCGCCCATCCCCGATTTCGTGCTGCACAAGCCGCCTTACGACAAGGCGAAGATTCTCATCACCGGGGAAAATTTCGGTTGCGGCTCCTCGCGCGAGCACGCGCCCTGGGCGCTTCTCGATTTCGGCATTCGCTGCCTGATCGCGCCGTCCTTCGCCGACATCTTCTACAACAACTGCTTCAAGAACGGCATTCTCCCCATCGCGCTCCCGCAAGCGGAGATCGACAAGCTGATCGACGATGCTGGCCGCGGCGCCAACGCCACGCTGACGATCGACCTTCCCGCGCAGGAGATCAGAGGACCCGACGGCGGCGTGATCCGCTTCGACATCGACCCGTTCCGCAAGCGCTGCCTGATCGAAGGCCTCGACGATATCGGGCTCACGCTCGAGAAGGCCGGCGAGATCGACGCGTTCGAGCAGAGGGCGCGCCTCGAGCGCCCCTGGGCCTGATACATTTCCCGCTCCCCCGTCGCGTCATTCCGGCGCAAGCCGGAATCCAGGGTCGGAGGCACGGCGTTTGTGGCACTGGATACCGGCTTTCGCCGGTATGACGGAAAGTTTTCCCCTCTCCCCTTG
>CAYMJW010000199.1:0-4003 GCA_964390455.1 uncultured Methyloceanibacter sp.
CACTAGATCAGGCCCGATGCCGAGCATGACGAGCCTCGCCAATCCGACGCGTTTCCTGGACCTTGCCGGCCGCCTCATTCCGTGGCTTACGGCGCTGACCGCGATCCTGCTCGCCATCGGCCTCTATCTCGCCTTCTTCGTCACGCCCCCCGACTACCAGCAGGGCGAGACCGTCAGGATCATGTTCGTCCATGTTCCCGCCGCCTGGCTCGCCATGTTTGGTTATGTGCTGATCGCGATCGCGAGCCTCGGCACGCTGATCTGGCGGCACCCTTTGGCCGATGTCGCCGCCAAGGCCGCGGCGCCGATCGGCGCCACCTTCACTCTGGTCGCGCTCATCACCGGCTCGCTCTGGGGCAAGCCGATGTGGGGCACCTATTGGGTTTGGGACGCGCGCCTCACGTCGATGCTCGTGCTGTTCCTGCTCTATCTCGGACTGATCGCGCTGTGGCAATCGATCGAGGAACCGGGCCGTGCGGGGCGCGCCGCCGCGATCCTCGGGCTCGTCGGCGCCATCAACATTCCCATCATCAAGTTCTCGGTGGATTGGTGGAACACGCTGCACCAGCCGGCGAGTATCGTCCGCGTGGGCGGGCCGACCATCGATCCCTCGATGTTGTGGGCGCTTGGCGTCATGGCGCTCGCCTTCACGCTTCTGTTCGTGCTTCTGCATCTGATCGCGATGCGCGCGGAGATTTTGCGCCGGCGTGTGCTCGCGATGCGGCAGATGCAAGTCGAGCATGCGGCCTTGGCCGAAACGTAAGCCGCACCATGCCCGATCTCGGTCCGCACGCAGCCTTCATCATCGCCGCCTATGCCGTGACCTTCGCGGCAGTGACCGCGCTCGCTCTTTTCATCGTCGGCGACGACCGCAAGCAGCGCCGGCTGATTGCCGATCTCGAAGCGCGAGGGATCAGGCGCCGCTCTGCAGGCACGGGCCGCACCGCGAAACCGGCACGAGGCACCAGGCGATGACCAAGGAAAGCCGCGCAGCGCCCGCGCCACTCCGGCGCTTCGGACCGCTTCTGCCGCTTCTCATCTTCGCCGTGCTCGCCGGCCTCTTCTGGTACGCGCTCGGAAGCGGCGATCCCTCGCGCCTGCCTTCGCCCTTGATCGGCAAGAAGGTGCCGGAGTTCACGCTACCGCCGCTCGAAGGCCTTGCCGCCGCGGACGGTGGTCAGGTCCCGGGCTTCGCCGCGCCCGACCTCGCCCAAGGCGAGCCCACCCTCGTCAATGTCTTTGCCTCCTGGTGCGTCGAGTGCCTGACCGAGCATCCGCTGCTCGTCGCTCTTAGCCAGAGCCCCGGCATCAGGCTCTACGGCATCGACTACAAGGACGACCCGGAGGCGGGCTTGCGCTTTCTCGGGCGCCACGGCAATCCTTACGCGCGCGTCGGCACCGACCGTTCGGGCCGCGTCGCCATCGATTTCGGCGTCTATGGGGTGCCTGAGACTTACGTGGTGATGGGTGACGGCACGATCGCCTACCGCCATGTCGGCCCGCTCACCGAGCAGATCGTCAGAGACAAGATCCTGCCTCTGCTCGAGAAGCGGAACGATCAGCCGGAAGGCTAGAGCACTATCCCGTCGAATCATGACCCCCCTCTTACTCCCCCCTTTCAGGGGGGAGACAATTGGGAGCGGCTTATTGTTCTCCCTCCCCCTGCAAGGGGGAGGGCCGGGGTGGGGGTCGGACTAAATACTGCTCTAGCGGCGCGCCCTGTCGGCCGCGGTGACGATCAGATTGAGCGAGTCGAGGAACTCCTGCCGCTTGCCGGATGGGAGCGAGGCGAGCAGCTTTTGGTCGGCGGCGGCGGCGCCGGGTCTTGCCTCGCGGAGCAACTTTGTGCCCTGCGGGCTGAGCTTGATGGCATAGGCTCGCGCATCTTCCCGCGTGCGGCGGCGCTGGACGAGACCCCGCCGCGTCAGCCGCGCGACAAGGTCGGCCATCGTGGAGCGATCGATGCCGGTGCGCTCGACGAGCTCGGTCTGGTTGAGCCCCTCCTCGTCGCCGATCACCATCATCACGGCGAGTTGGCGCGGCGTCAGTCCGCCGGTGCGCGTCTCGGAGGAAAAAATCTCGCCGGCGCATTGTCCGGCGCGGTGAAGCAAATGCGTCGCTGAGCGATCGAGGTCTTTTCCTGGTTTCGCCATCTCTGTCGCCATACGTCCTTCCGGGAACGCCCTGCCTCGTGCAAAACGTGCGCCTGTCTGTGGTGAGCCCATATCGAGAAAACTTTTATTCAATTTTAGAACGAATCGAGCGAAGAGAAAATAGCAGGGTGCTGAACATTGTCCCCGGTGCAATGGCGGTAGCCCACAAGCGGAGCGCCCGCCGTACCCCTCAAAAATCCCGCAAATTAACCCTGAACCCCGTCGAAACGCTCGTCAGAGGGCTAAGGTCCGCTCTGACCGCCCGGGCGCTTATTTTTTTGCCCTTCCGGCGGCAGGCCGTGGCGCTGCAGCAGCGGCACCTGGGCGAACGTGAACAGCAGCGTGAGGGGCAAGAAGCCGAACGCCTTGAAGCTGACCCAGGTATCGGTCGAGAAATTGCGCCACACGAGCTCGTTCACGATCGCCATGGCGACGAAGAAGAAGATCCACCGGACGGTGAGCTTGCGCCATCCCTCCTCGGTGAGAGAGAACGCCGAGCCGAACAGGAGCTCGAGCAGAGGCTTCTTCAGCATGAGCCCCACCGCAAGCAGAGAGGCGAACATCGTATAGACGATCGTCGGCTTAAGCTTGATGAACGTCTCGTCGCGCAGGAACAGCGTGAGCCCGCCGAACACGAGCACGATGACGCCGCTCACGAGCAGAATGATGGGGACTTTCTGGTGGAGAATGCGCGAGGCGGCGAGCGAAACGACGGTCGCCAGCATGAACGCGGCCGTGCCGGCATAGATGCCGGCCATGGCATTGGTGGCGAAGAACACCAGGAGCGGTCCGAGCTCGATGATGAGCTTCGACCAGACCCCTTGTTGCGGGGCGGCTTGGGCGCGCCCGGTCACGATGTCGCGCTCAGGCTGCGGCTTCATTCTCGCTGTCCGCGCCCGCGATCGCGCGCGCGAAATCTTGCGCGGCGAACGGCTTGAGATCGTCGATGCCTTCGCCGATGCCGATGGCATTGATGGGAAGCTTGAACCGCTCGGCGATGGCGACAAGGATGCCGCCCCGCGCCGTGCCGTCGAGCTTGGTCACGACGAGGCCGGTGACGCCCGCGATCTCCTTGAAGATCTCGACTTGCGCGAGCGCGTTCTGCCCAGTGGTGGCGTCGAGCACGAGAATGACGCCATGCGGCGCGGTCCCATCGATCTTCTTCAACACGCGCACGATCTTGGCGAGCTCGGCCATGAGGTCGGACTTGTTCTGGAGGCGTCCCGCAGTATCGATGAGAAGCACGTCAATGCCCTCAGCCCGGGCGCGCTCGAAGGCTTCGAAGGCGACGCCGGCGGGATCGGCGCCCACGTCCTTGGCCACGACCTCGGCGCCGACACGTTCGCCCCATATTTTGAGCTGATCGATGGCGGCGGCGCGAAACGTGTCGGAAGCGGCGAGCATGACCTTCAGGCCCTCGCGCTTGAAGCGATGCGCGAGCTTGGCGGCGGTCGTGGTCTTGCCGGTGCCGTTCACCCCGACGATGAGAAAGACATGCGGCGGTTTGGTTGCCTCGAGTGCCATGGGCCGCGCCAAGGGCTGAAGTACGCTTGCGATCTCGGCGGCGACGACCTCCCGAATGGCCTCCGGTGTCAATCCTCTCTCGTAGCGGCCCTTCGCCAGCCGGTCGCGGATGCGCGCCGCCATGGCCACCCCGAGATCGGCCTTAATCAGGGCCTCCTCGATCTTATCGAGCGTCTCGTCGTCGAGCTTACGCTTGGTGAGCGCGCCGGCGAGACTGTCGGAGAGCGCATTGGTGGTGCGCGCGAGCCCGCGGCGAAGCTGATCGAACCAGCCGCGCTTCGGCTCGGGCTCCGCCCTCCCCTCGCCTTCGCTCATGCCGGCACCGC
>CAYMJW010000200.1:0-3978 GCA_964390455.1 uncultured Methyloceanibacter sp.
AAGATGCCGGCCATCCGATCGAGGCCCTGGTCGAGCTCGCCAAGCAGACCGCGCTGGTCGAGTAGCCTGCATCGACTCCCGCTCTCCCCTTGGGGAGAGCACGCGCGCCGTTTGGCGCGCGGTGAGGGGGATGCGGCGAAGCGCCGTTGGAAAGATTCACCCTCACCCTTCCCGCCATTCGCCGCGCTTCGCGCGTCGGGCGGGAAGCCCTCTCCCTCAAGGGAGAGGGGACCTCGAATTGTGCCGTCTAACTCTGCCGTGACTCTGTTCTAACCTCCCCACGAGGGGGAGGTTAAGACGCTCAGAACTTGATGTCTGATATCTCTCACCTGGTGGGGGAGGTTAAGAAACATGTTACCTGCTATCTGACATCTGATATCTGACATCTGATTTCTGACACCTGAACCCTGACACTGCCATGAGCAAGACGATCGAGCCCGCGCGCCCCGAGGCCCGCCTGCCGAAAGGCCTATTCGACATCTCCGCGGGCGAAATTCGCGCCACGGAGGCGATGCTCGGCGCGATCCGGCGCGTCTTCGAGTCCTACGGCTTCGAGCCGCTCGATACGCCGGCGATCGAGTATTCCGACGCGCTCGGCAAGTTCCTCCCCGACCAGGACCGGCCGAACGAGGGCGTGTTCTCGTTCAAGGACGACGACGAGCAGTGGCTGTCGCTCCGCTATGACCTGACGGCGCCGCTCGCCCGCTACGTCGCCGAGAACTATCAGCGCCTGCCGAAACCCTTCCGCCGCTATCAGGTCGGACCTGTGTGGCGGAACGAGAAGCCGGGACCGGGACGCTTCCGCCAGTTCACCCAGTTCGATGCCGACACGGTCGGAGCGTCGTCGGTCGCGGCCGACGCCGAGCTCTGCATGCTCGCCGCCGACACCCTCGAAGCGCTCGGCATCCCGCGCGGCGAATACGTGGTCAAGGTCAACAACCGCAAGATTCTCGATGGCGTGCTGGAGGCTTGCAACGTGACGGCGGCATCGCAGCGGCTCGCCGTTCTTCGCGCCATCGACAAGCTCGACCGGCTCGGCCTTCAGGGCGTGAAGGCTCTCCTGGGCGAGGGCCGCAAGGACGAATCCGGCGACTTCACCAAGGGCGCCGGACTGACGGTGAAGCAAATTGCGCCGGTTCTCGCCATGATCGACCCGGATCAAAGTGACGCAGCGATTGACTCGGCGAGCGGACAAGCCGGCATCGCGGAGACGGAAGAGATCAAGAGATTGATCGAGGCCGCGGGCTATTCCGACAGGATCAAGATCGACCGCACGATCGTGCGCGGATTGGAGTATTACACCGGCCCCGTGTTCGAGGCGGAGCTTCTCGCTCCGATCAAGGACGAGCGCGGGGCACCGATCAGGCTCGGCTCCGTCGTGAGCGGCGGACGCTACGATGGGCTGGTCGAGCGCTTCACCGGCGAGAAGGTGCCGGCGACCGGAATCTCCATCGGCGTCTCGCGGCTCCTGTTCGGCCTTCAGCGCCTCGGCAAATATCAAGAGAGCGCCACCCGAGGCCCCGTCGTCGTGCTCGTGCTCGACCGCGACCGCATCGCCGATTATCAGACCATGGTCCAGCAGCTACGAGGCGCCGGCATCCGCGCCGAGCTCTATCTCGGCGATGCCGGCTTGAAGGCGCAGATGAAATATGCCGACAAGCGCGCTTCCCCGTGTGTCGTCATCCAAGGCGGCGACGAGAAGGCGAGGGGCCAAGTGCAGATCAAGGACCTTATCCTCGGCGCCACGCTCGCGGGGATCGCGGATCGCGAAGAATATCTCAAGCAGCAGGCCGAAGCGCAGTTCCAAGTGCCCGAAGCCGAGCTTGTCGGCGCGGTTCGGCAAGTCCTCGCGCGTAACAAGGCCGGCACGTAGAAGTCTTGCAATGATCGACATATCCACGTCATTGCCAGCGATGGAAGAACGGCGGCGGCTTGCACCCGTCGTCATGCCCGGACACCCGGGTCCGGCTTCGCCGGCCCGGGCGCAAGCTTGTCCGGGCATCCATTCCGTTTCGTTTCAGCGAAATGAAGCGCCAATGGAATGGATTGCCGGGTCAAGCCCGGCAATGACGGACCTCCGTCGCGGCCGCCTCAGGATGACGGCCGGGGAGCCTGATTAGCCATGGCTGCCGAATCGGCGAAAGAGTTCGAGGCTCTCGAAGCCCAGGCCGCGACCCTGCTCGACACCTTCCGCAGCGCAGGTTACGAGCAGGTTGCGCCCGCGATCCTCCAGCCCGCGGATGTCTTTCTCGACCGGATCGGCGAGCAGATCAGGAACCGCACCTACGTCTTCACCGACCTTGCGGGCGACGAGCTTTGCTTGAGACCCGACCTCACCGTGCCGGTGTCGCGGCTCTATCTCGAGCGTCACCCGGAAGCCCGGACGGAAGCCCGCTATTGCTACAACGGCCCTGCGTTTCGCTTTCAACCGCAAGGCGATAATCGGGCCCGCCCGCGCGAGTTCCGCCAGGCGGGCATCGAGTGCTTCGGCGATCACGACACCGAGAGCGCCGATGTCGAGATCGTGCTGCTCGCGGTCGAGGCGGTGCGCCGCGCCGGCCTCGAAGACATTGCGCTCCGCTTCGGCGACATCGCCATGTTCTACGCGCTGCTCGACGCGCTGGCACTGCCAGAGCGCTGGCGGCTGAAGCTCGCGCACTACTTTTGGCGCCCCGCTTCCTTCCACGCGCTCTTATCGCGTCTTGCCAAGGGCGAGCGGCCAAACGGGGATGGCCCGGTGATGGCCTTTGCGGCTACACTTGCCGGCGCGACGCCAGAGGGCGCCGAGGAGCGCATCGCTTCCTATCTCGAGGAGCAGGGGTTGCCGCTTGCGGGCAACCGCACGCTTTCCGAGATTGCGGCGCGGGTGCTCGACCAGGCCGCCGATCAGAACGCGGGACCTTTGCGCCAAGAGGTCGCCGCCGTGATCGACGCCTACCTCGCGATCTCGGGCCCACCCAAGAAGGCGGCCGAGCGCGTGGCGGCGCTCGCCAAGGATGCCGGGATCGATCTTTCCGCTCCGCTCGCATTCGCCGCGCGCCGCTTCGAGCGCCTCGAGAAGAGCGGCGTCGATCTTGCGCGCGCGACTTTCGCCACTGAGTTCGGGCGGAACCTCGAATACTATTCGGGCCTCGTGTTCCAGATCGAGACCCAAGGCCTCGACGACGCCATCGCCGGCGGCGGCCGTTATGACGGGCTCTTGGCCGATCTTGGGGCGCCGCGCGATGTGCCGGCGATCGGCGCGGCCGTCCACACCGAGCGTCTGCTCACCGCGGTCAGGGGAACGTCCTGATGGCGGCGAAGCTCCTCATCGGCGTGCCCTCCAAGGGGCGGCTCAAGGACGCCGCCGCCGATCTCTTCGCGCGCGCCGGTCTCGCCTTGCAGAACAAGGGCCACGAGCGGCGCTATCGCGGGCAGCTGTCCGGTCTCGACGATGTCGAAATCGTGTACGCATCCGCCGCCGAAATTGTCGACCAGCTCAAGACGGGGCGCGTGCATCTGGGCGTGACCGGCGAAGACCTGGTCCGCGAGACGATCGGCGATGTCGATGCCGCAGTCGAGTTTCTCGCAGCCCTCGGCTTCGGCCGCGCCGATGTCGTCGTCGCCGTTCCCGATTGCTGGATCGATGTCGCCCGCATGGTCGACCTCGAAGACGTGGCCGCGCAATTTGCAAGCGTCCACGGCCGGCGGCTGCGCGTCGCCACCAAATATATGAACCTGACGCGCCGCTTCTTCGCGGGCCACGGCGTCGCCGGCTACCGCATCGTCGAGAGCGCGGGCGCGACCGAAGCCACGCCCGCGGCCGGCACTGCCGAGCTGATCGTCGATATCACCACGACCGGCACCACGCTCCGCGCCAATCATCTCAAGGTGCTCGAGGACGGGTTGATCTTGAAGTCGCAGGCGCATCTCTTCGCCTCGCGCGCCGCCGCGTGGGGCACGGACGCAACCAAGCTCCGCGCCGCCATCCTCGCGCGC
>CAYMJW010000201.1:0-3955 GCA_964390455.1 uncultured Methyloceanibacter sp.
ATCGCGGCGTCCACGATCACGTGCACGGCGTCATCGCCGCCATCGCCCCCAACGACTCGATCGAGCGCATGACAGGCTTGGGCGTGCGCGTCATCCAGGCGCAAGCGTCGTTCCTCGACAACCTCACGGTAGAAGCCGGCCGCGTCCTGGTGCGCGCCCGGCGATTTGTCGTCGCCACCGGATCGATGCCGTCGGTTCCGCCCATTCCGGGACTCGACGAGGTGCCGTATTTCACCAACGAGACCATCTTCGACGTGAGCGAGCGCATCCAGCATCTCCTCGTGCTGGGCGGCGGCGCGGTCGGGCTCGAGCTCGCTCAGGCCCATCGCATGCTCGGCTCTCATGTCAGCGTGTTCGACGTGCAGGGTTTTCTTGCCAACGAAGACCCCGAGGCCGCCGCCGTTCTCGTCAAGCGTCTGACCGACACGCAAGTGATGCTTCACCCCAACACGCGCGTGGAGCGCGTCGAGCGCTCGACGCAAGGCATCACCGTGCACTTCACCGAGAATGGCGAGCCCACCAATATCAAAGGCACGCATCTCCTCGTCGCCACGGGACGCAAGCCGAACGTCAAATCGCTTAGCCTCGAGCGTGCCGGGATCGCCTACACGGATGCCGGCATCAAGGTGAACCACCATCTGAGGACCACCAATCGCCGCGTCTATGCCGTTGGCGATGTGATCGGCGGCCCGGGCTTCACCCATCTCGCCAATTACCAGGCCGGCATCGTCATCAGGAACGCGCTGTTCCGGCTGACGCCCGACGCCAGCGCGGGCATCATTCCGCGCGTGGTCTATACCGACCCCGAACTCGCCCAGATCGGCTTGACGGAAGCCGAAGCGCGCAAGCGCTATCGCCGCATCCGCATCTACCGCGTGCCCTACAGCGACAACGACCGGGCCCAGTGCGAACGCACCACCGAGGGCTTTATCAAGGCCATTACCAAGCCTGACGGCACCATCCTCGGCTGCACCATTGTCGGCGCGGAGGCGGGCGAATTGCTCCAGCTTTGGGTCGTCGCCATGGCCAAAGGCATGAAAATCGGGGATTTCATCCACTTGGTCCTGCCGTATCCGACCCTTTCGGAGCTCTCTAAACGGGTCGCTTACGCGTATTACGCGCCGACTTTGACCAAGGGCTGGCTCCGTAGCATCATTGGCTTCCTGCGCCGCTTTGGTTAGATGCGGTCCCCCGCGGCGCCCGCGATCGCTTGAGTACGAGTGGTGAAGGACGAGGCCGAAAACACAGCTTCCGCAAAGCCGCCGAGGTTCCGCCTCGTGCCGGGACTGTCGGCCAAGCTGCTGCTGCTCACGATCGTCTTCGTCATGCTCGCCGAAGTGCTCGTGTTCGTGCCTTCGGTGTCGAATTTCCGCAAGCAATGGCTGATGCAGCGGCTTTCGGCGGCGCACATCGCCTCGCTTGCGGCCGAGGCCGCCCCCGGCGGCCAGCTCCCTTCGATGCTGCGCGACGAGCTGCTCGAACGCGCCCAGGTGAAGACCATCGCCGTCAAACGCGACGCCTCGCGCACGCTAATCATCGCCATGGACATGCCGGCCGAGATCGATGCGGCTTACGATTTGCGTGACGCGTCTTGGCTCAAGCTGATCGCCGATGCCCTCATGGTCTATGTCACGCCCGAGGACCGGGTGATCCGCGTGATCGGCGACCCCGGCTCCCACGAGGGCGAGTCGATCGAGGTGGTCATGGGCGAAGCGCCGCTGAAAGCGGCGATGATCCGCTACGGCCTCGACATTCTCGGGCTGTCCATTCTCATCTCGATCATCACCGCGGCGCTCGTCTATCTCACCCTCGATGCGCTCCTGGTCAAACCCATGACCAAGCTCACCTGGAACATCGTCCGCTTTTCGCAACGTCCCGAGGACCCGACCCGGGTGATTGCCCCTTCGGGGCGCCGGGACGAGATCGGCACGGCCGAGCGGGAGCTCTCCGCCATGCAGAAGGAGCTTGCCGAGACGCTCACGCAGAAATCGCGGCTCGCGGCGCTCGGCCTCGCCGTGAGCAAGATCAGCCACGATCTCCGCAACATGCTGTCGAGCGCCCAGCTGCTGTCGGACCGCCTGGCCGCGGTCAAGGACCCGGCGGTGCAGCGCCTCGTGCCGAAACTGATCGCGTCCCTCGACCGCGCCATCAGACTCTGCGCGCAGACGCTGAATTACGGCCAGGCCCAGGAGACGCCGCCACGGCGGAAGCGTTTCAAGCTTCTCCCTCTCGTGGCCGAGATCGGCGATAGCCTCGGTCTCCCGCGTGCGGGGATCGGCTGGACCGTCGAGGTCGAGGCCGTGCTCGAGGTCGATGCCGACCGCGACCAGCTCTACCGCGTCTTGAACAATCTCTGCCGCAATGCCGTGCAGGCTCTCGAAAGCGAGAGCGGGATCGATGGCGAGATCGCCGTCTTGGGCCGGCGCGAGGGCGCGGTCACCGTGATCGAGGTGGCCGACACCGGACCCGGCGTGCCGGACAAGGCCCGCGCCCATCTATTCGCGGCGTTTCAGGGCAGCGTCCGCAAAGGCGGAACGGGGCTTGGGCTCGCCATCGCGCATGAGCTCGTGCAAGCCCATGGCGGCCAGATCATGCTTGTCGCGAACGAAGGCGGCGCTACCTTCCGCGTCACCATCCCCGATGTGGTGGTTGAATTGAAGAAGGTGCGGGCCCTCAGCGCCTGAGCGGCGCTTCCAAGAGCAAGCGAAAGGCGTATAGTCTTTAGGTGGCGGCGGCATGCGCTGCCCCCACGTCATGTCGAAGCCAATCCGGATCGGAGGGGGCTATGGATTTTCACAAGCTCGCTTTCGGTTTCATCGCCGGCGCCATCGCCGTCGTCACCGTCCACGAGATCATCGACTACGCGCTTTATGCCGCGGGCATCTTCCCGCGCGTACCGTGGTCGTCGGCGCCAGCCGCGGTCACTGGCGTGCCGCAATTCGTGAGCGACGCATTTTGGGGCGGGCTCTGGGGCATCCTGTTCGCGGCTCTGAGCGACAAGCTCCCGGGCGGCAGCCCGGCGATGAAGGGCTTGATCTTCGGCATCGTCGGTCCCGCCATCCTGGGCGTCTTTATTCTTGTGCCGCTGATGACGGGGCGGTTTCCGCTCTTCTTCGGCTTCGACCCGAGGATGCTTCTCTCAGTGCTGTTGATCCTTGCCGGCTTCGGCGCCGCCATGGGCTGGCTTTACGGCTTTCTCGAGAAGCGCTTCGCCTGAGACGCAACGCCGCTCACGCCCTACGCCCGTCAAGTGCAGGAGGCGCCTCGCGGGCCGGAGCTCGCGAGGCGCTGAGCGTCGAAGGCTGCGCTATTCGACCTTTTCGGCCGCCGATGGCTCGCCGACGGGCTTGCCGTCCTGGGCCGTGCTCTTCTTGTAGCTGTCGCCGTCCTTGGCAATCGTCGTCACCCAACCTGACTCCCAGGTGATAACGGCGGCATTGCCCTCTTCCTTCCACATGCCTGCGAGGCCCTCGCCGGCACGGTCGCCTTTTGCGACTCCGTCATTGGAGAGCCAAATCGTAAAGGGCTCGCCCTTGGTGTCGGTGACTTTCCATTTGCCGACGAAGCCGCTTCCGGCAATGGCGGCGCCGCCGATGAGGGCAACGGTCAAAGCGATGGCTGCAACGGCTGCTGCCAGTCTTGTGGGGAAACGGGGGATTCGCATGGTTCTTCTCCGTGATGTTCGGTGGGGGTGGATGGGTAAGTGGGGATGCCACGTATAGAGCGCCAGCCTTTCTCAATCGTTCCTAGCCTTGCCCTCGATCGTTCCTAGCCTTGCCTTTGCGCGGGCGACCGATTAGGTAGGTTTTGCTTGATCCGGGCGAGCCCGCCTCGCTGATATGCGCCTTGCGCTGGGCTCAAGCTCGCCTTCTCGGCAAGGTTCGCCTGCGGAGGGTCAGACGCGCCCGTAGCTCAGCTGGATAGAGCACCAGACTACGAATCTGGGGGTCAGGAG
>CAYMJW010000202.1:0-3938 GCA_964390455.1 uncultured Methyloceanibacter sp.
TCGGCGGCCAGGAGGGCTCAGGTTCCGAAACGGCCTCTGAACCTGACAATGCCGGCCCCACGCCAGCCAGCACTGCCGCAATTGCCAGGGAAGCAGCAAATCGATGCATCTTTCGGTCTTTCTGATTCTGCCGGCCGAACATCGACGCTGGCCGCTAGGGGGACCGATACGTCAACAATATGAAAGGATACATAACCAGTTCGGCGAAATGCCTCGTCAGACCGGCATTTCGGTTAACAAGCTGCTGCCTTCATGCTTGCGATGCGTTGGAGCTCGCCTGCTCAGGTTCATGACGGTGGGAATTTTCAACGAGTCTTGGCTTGGTTTGACACGAACGAGTAAGCTCGTTCGGGGAGGATTCGCCATGACTGGGTTGTTGCAAATTGTCTTCGCCGTACTTGCGCTTTGCTCGGCCTCGGCTTGGTCGCCCGCTTTGGCAGACGCCGAAGCCGCTCAGTCCGACACCGCTCAGGCGAAGTTCGACCCATCGATCCGCCCCTCTCTCACCGAGCCCGTGGCGCTCGCGAGCAAGGATGGCGTGCTCGAAGTCAGATTGATCGTGAAGCAAAGCGAGGCGCGTCTCGATACCGTCGCCGTGCCGGTCAAGAACTTCCTCGTCTTCGCCTATGAATTGATCCGCGGCACGGCATCCAACGGAAAGAATTCGGGCGACGGTCTTTATCCCGGGCCGACCCTGCAAGTCCTTCCCGGAGACACGTTGATCGTCCACCTGGACAACGCCATGACCGGCCTGACGATCAAGGATTTCTATGACCCGGCCTATACGCCGAAGGGCGAAGCGGTGGACATCTACCCCCCACAATTGGCCTCGTCCCCCTTCAATCTTCATACCCATGGCATGCATATCAGCCCGAAAGGCAATGCCGACAACGTGTTGCTGCACATTCCGGGCGGGATGTCGAACACCTACACGCTCGAATTGCCCAAAGATCTGCCGCATGGCGTCTACTGGTATCACAGCCACCTGCACACGCTGACCACGTCTCACGTCTATTACGGTTTGGCCGGTCTGTTGGCGATCGGGCGGGTGGATGGCAACCTGCCGATCGTGACCGAGAACAAGATTCCGATCAGGAACCTGTTGTTACAATACAACTACGTGTTCGACCGGGCCGGAGGCCTCGCACAGCTCAACAATCCAAACTGGGCCCAATATGTCAGCACGCTGAAAGCGCCCGAAGCCGACGGGCTGGCAAAGGGCACCTATCGTCCGTTGCTCGTGCCGACCAATTTCTTCGACTCGAAGAAGGGCACGACATACGCCACGATCTGGTACACGGGCGTGGCCGATTGGAACCACGGGCCCGGCTCCATTCCCGACTCGCGCGGGCAGTTCCATTTCATCCCCAGCAATCTGCAGCATTTTACCGCCGCCCCTGGGAGCCAGGGCACCGACGTACCGGCCGACCGGTCGCTGCCCGACCATCTCCGCGACGTGCAGTTCACGGTGAACGGCCAGTTCCAACCCGTCATCAAGAGCAAGGCCGGCCAGACCGAGATCTGGGTCCTCGCCAATATCAGCGACATGGCCTATTTCAACTTGCGGCTTACCGAGACGGCGACAGGCAAGCATCCCAAGATCGCAATCGTCGGGCAGGACGGAATCCCATACACGGAAGTTCGTTATCCGGCGTGGGACGACGGCGCGCGCCTCGTCGTCCCGCCGGCGACCCGCTATGCCATCGCCGTCACCATTCCGGAGGAAGGCGAGCTCGTTCTGGAGATGGCGCCGCGCGGCGGCGACGTCAGGACGATGACGGCGCCCGGCATCCTTTACACCAATGACGGCACGGAGAATCCCCCGGCCACGCTCGGCTATTTGAGCGTACAGCCCCAGGACCTGAGCTATCACGACGGGTTTTTCGTTTTTCCCACGCAGGTCCTGGCGGAAGCGGTGCCCTCCGAAGGGAAAGGCACCACGACCGCGTTTGCCGAGGGCCAGCCGCTCAATGCCTACACCGTGTTCGAGGACCTCTCGAAGGTCACGCCTGACTTCAAGCGGGAGTTGACGATTGCCGGCATGTTCTTCAACGACCTCGCCAGCAAGGACGATCCCAAGGCCTTCGTCTATGCGTTCGACGAGACCGCATTTCCCAATGTGCCGCTGCTCCAGCCGCGGCTCGGCTCGGTCGAGGAGTGGACGTTCGTCAACAACAACAACGACGAGCATCCGATCCATATCCACGTCAACGACTTCCAGACCGTCGCTTCCAACGATCCGTCCACCGGCATCAAGACCGGGCCCGAGCTTTGGTACATCGACAACGCCAATGTCCCAGTGCCGGTCCTCGGGCCGGGTGAGGCCGTCATCCAGCCCGGCACCCTGTCTCTGCGGAGTAGTTTCGATCACTTCACCGGGCTCTTCGTGATGCACTGCCATCGCCTCAATCACGAAGACAATGGGCTCATGACCCTGGTCAACGTCATCCCGGCGGTCTCGTCCTATGCCGTCGCGGTTCCCGGTGCGGAAGGGCGCGCCGCCGAGGTCAAGGTCTATGACGGCGAGGGCGACAAGCTCATCGCCACGGTCACGCCGTTCCCCGGTTTCGAGGGCACACCGAGCGTGGCGATTGGCGATCTCAACGACGATGGCGTCTATGACCTTCTGGTCGGTGCCGGCAAGGGCCACGCGCCGGAAGTCGTCGCCTATTCGGGAAAGGCCGCTGGCGGCAAAGGATCGTTCGAGTCGGAGCTTGCCCGCTTCGAAGCCTTCGGCTCTTCCGCGCAAGGCGGGGTCAGCGTGGCGGCAGCGCAGATCGACGGGAGTAGCGCCGACAGCATCATCGTCGGCTCCGGGCCCGGTATCTCGAGTGAAGTCAAGGTCTTCCACGCCAAGCTGCCCGAGCCCGGCAGGGCGCCGGAGCTGTTCTCGACCTTCAATCCCTATCTCGACGACACAAACGGGGTGAGCATCGCCGCGGGCTTCGTCGATTTCACCACCGGCCGTTACAGCATCGTCACCGCTCCCGGTCCCGGCAGCGTGGCGCAGGTCAAGGTCTTTAACTTCTCGCTGATGAAACCGATCGACAAAGCGAGGAAGAAGCTCGAAGGATCCGAGCAGTGCGAGCCCGGCCAAAACAAGCCCGCTGTGACCAACGCGTTCATGCCTTTCGGCATGGGCTATCGGGGCGGCTTGTCGCTCGCCACCGGCTGGCTGACAGGTCCGCTCGGCGGTGCCGAAACGATTGCCGCCGGCCGATTGACCGGCCCCGGCGAGGTGAAGGTCTATTCGAGCGGCTCGCGACTCGATGGTGGCCCCGGTGTTTATCTGGCAAGCGCCGAGCATAGTCCTGTCCCCACTTTTTCCGAGATCGCAAGCTTCACGCCATTCGACGACCCGTCTTCGGGCGTGAGCGTGGCGACCACGAGCACGACGACCGGCTCAAACCTGCTCGTGAGCGGCGTCGCAGCGGAAGACAAGACCACACGCATTCGGAAGTACGAATTCATCAGGCTCGAACCGGATGCGACGACGCTTCAGGCCAAGCAGGTCTCGGAGATCGTCTCCACCTCAGGCGCGCAGCCGGCAGGGCTTGGCGGCGACTGAGGCACCGTGAGCGACGAACCCTCGACACTGCTGATCTGCGCGCGCATCAGCCCGGGCCGCGAGGAGGCGTTCAGGCTGTGGCAGGTCGGCTGGCAAACCGCGGCGCTCGCGGCCGGCGCGGCGAGCATCGAGCTCTGGCCCGCGGCGCCCCCCGACCAACTGGAAACGGTGGTCACGGCGCGCTTCCCCTCGATCGAGGCGTTGCGGACATGGCGGCGCGGCGACACGCACCGCAAACTCATTGAGCAAGTGACGAAGCTGGTCGAAGGGGAACTCGTCTTTCAGCTCGTGGGACAAGCGGCCGTGGACTACGCCGTGCGCCACGGCGTCACCATGGTGATGGTGACCGACATCAAGCCCGGCAAGGAAG
>CAYMJW010000203.1:0-3937 GCA_964390455.1 uncultured Methyloceanibacter sp.
TGCGCCTCTCCATGGCGGCGGCCAAGGCGACCGCCGACGCGGCGCGCGACATCGAGGGATCGAGCGTCGTCACCGCGCTCGCGTTCAATTGCCGCGGCTTCGCCATCCGCGTGAGCGGTCTCGGCGATACCTGGTTCACGGGCCCTCACGCCTCGGTCGAAGCCAGGCTGTTCGAAGGCCACACCGAGGACGAGATCACGTGGATGGGCGGCGAGAGCGTCATCGCCGAGACGATCGGGCTTGGCGGCTTCGCGCAAGCCTCCGCCCCTTCGCTGCAAAGCTATCAGGGCGGTTCCTACGAGACGATGATCGCCCGCAACAAGGAACTCTACGCGATCACTGTCGGGGAGAGTCCCGACTACCTCATTCCGGCGCTCGGCTTTCGCGGCACGCCGACAGGCATCGACATTTTCAAGGTTCTCGACAGCAAGGTACTTCCCGTCCTCGACATCGGCATTGCCGGCAAGAATGGCGGGCAGATCGGCGCGGGCGTCGTGCGGCCGCCGCTTGCCTGTTTCGAGAAAGCCGCGGAGGCTTATCGCCGGCGCTATGGAGCATGACATTTTCGGCTTTGGCGGCAGTTTCTCGAGACGTAACCCCGATGCAAAGCTACCAGACCTACGAGCTTGGCGATGTTCGCCTCCAGTCCGGCGCCGTGCTGAAGGAGGCTGCACTCGCCTATGCGACCTATGGCACGCTCAACGAAGCTGGAGACAATGCGGTCCTGCTTCCGACCTTCTATACCGGCACGCATATCCGGAACGAGGCCCTGTTCGGACCGGGGCGCGCGATCGACCCCGCCCGCCATTTCGTCGTTTCGGTCAATCTGTTCGGCAACGGTTATTCCTCCTCGCCGAGCAATGCGAGCGCCGCGCAGTCGGGCCCTCGATTTCCCCGCGTCACGCTCTACGACAATGTCGCCTGCCAGCATCGCCTGCTCACCGAGCAACTCGGCGTCAGGCGGATTGCGCTCGTGCTCGGCTGGTCGATGGCGGCAATGCAGGCCTATCAATGGGCGGCGCAGTATCCCGGCATGGTCGAGGCGATCCTGCCCTATTGCGGCGCGGCGCGCTGCGCGCCGATCAACCATGCCTTCCTCGACGGTCCGAAGGCGGCCTTGCAGGCCGATGCTGCTTGGAACGATGGCAACTACGCGGCACCGCCCGAGAAGGGATTGCGCGCCTTCGGCCGCGTCTATGTCGCCTGGGCCTATTCGCATGCGTTCTTCCGCGACGGCCTCTACCGCACGCTCGGCTTCGCCACGCTCGAGGATTTCGTGCGCGACTGGGAGGAGGATCACTTGAAGTGGGACGCGAACGACTTGATCGCCAAGATCTGGACCTGGCAACACGGCGATATCAGCGACAACGAGATGTACCGTGGGGACTTCAAGCGCGCCTTGCAGGCGATTCAAGCCCGCGCGATCGTCATGCCGTGCAGCTCCGACATGTATTTCGTGCCGGCTGACAACGCGGCGGAGGTGCGGGAGATGCGGCATGCGGAACTTCGCGTCTTCGAGTCCCCCTGGGGCCATTGCGTCGCTTCGCCAGGGCGCGTACCGGATTTCGGGCGCGCGCTCGACCAGGCCGCGGCCGAACTTCTGAGAGGATGAGACATGAAAGCCTTTGTGCTGTCATCGAGCCCGCGCCGTAACGGAAATTCGGCGATTCTGGCCGAGGCTATTCGCGACGGGTTGAGCGAGGCCGGACACGAGGCGACGCTCCTCTTCGCCGACGATTTTCTGAAGAATTTCCTCAGGGACTGCCGGCAGTGCCGGAAGCCCGATGGCGAGTGCGCGATCGACGACGGCTATCGCTCGGTCTTTTTCGATCACTACCTGCCGGCCGACGGTTTCATCGCGGCGACGCCGATCTACTGGTACGGCACCTCGGCGCAGCTCAAGGCCTTCTTCGACCGGACCTTCTGCTACTACGCCGCCTCCTATCCCCGCTCGGGCGAAGTCATCGAGAAGATGCAAGGAAAGCGCATCGGCCTTGCGCTGTCCTCAGAGGAGACATTTCCCATGGTCTCGGGCGGCATCATCAGCCAGGTGCAGGAATTCGTGCGCTACACGCGCTGCAATTTCGTCGGCGTCGTGCATGGCTACGGCAACGCGCGCGGCGATATCCTGAAAGACCCTTACGAGCCGGTCGCGGCGGCGCGCCGCTTCGGCCGCGAGTTCTTCACGAGGCACACGAGCGACTACCAGATCGATACGGTCCGCTCGCCGCGTGTCTGGGGTTAGGAGTCTAGCTCGTGCTCAGGACCGCCGCACCGATGGCGATGAGTGAAATCGCCGTCCATTGCAGTTTGCTGATGGGCTCATGAAGAAAGAACCGCGCGAGCAAGACCGTTACCACGCTGAAGGCCGAGGCGAGCACCATGCTGACATAGGGCGCGGCGCTGTTCGCGCCTGCCAAGAACGTCAGGTATCCGATCGTGTCGAGCACGCCTTGCCAGGTCACGAACGGCAACCACTCGCGGGGGATGCTGAGCCGCTCTTGCTGCACGATGAGGACCGCCGCGAGCAGGACGAGACCCGTGAGACGCCCGATCCACATGGTCTGAAACGCGCCGATCAAGGGCGTTGCCGCCTGCGCCGTGAGAACGATGGCAACGTAGGCAAGGCAGGCGCTGAAGGCGATGAGCAAGGTCGTGCGGTTGGCTTCCGACTCGGGGCTTTCGCCCTCCGACACGGCGCTCCGCGCGATGAGAATACCGCCGGCGATAACAACGATCATCGCCGCCCATTGGGTGGCGCTCGGGCGCACGCCCATCAGGACGTTGACGGCAAGCACGAGCGCGGGATGGGCGGCGACGATGGGCGCGACCACCGCGATCGGCCCCCGCGCGATGCCCATATAGAGCAGCACGCACATCGCGGCCACGCTGATGCCATGGGCAATTGCGATCGCGATACCGAGCGGCGACCAAATGAGGGCTTGGCCGCTTGCCAGGAGCCACGCTGTCGCCCCGACCGCCCCGACCAAGACGACGAAGGCATAGGTGAGAACGGCGCCGAGCGCCCGCGTGCTGAACCGCGCCATGAAGTCGGCGGCGCCAAGACTGAGGGCCGCCGCCAGACCGAGCATGGCGGAGATCATGCGCGCTCCCCATGGACGCAGCGCGGCGTTCGGTGTTCAATGTTTCTTTTCACAGGATGCTAACTCTGAGTTGATTCCCTCATGCGCCCCCCAACCCAATTCAAGATCGGCCATCAGAGGTGCCAGCGATGTTTCCGTCCACTATCAATTTCTCGCGTAATGTCGATTGGAATCTCGCGAGGACGTCTCATGACATTGCCGAGGCTAGCGGCCGGGCGCGCGATTTGCGGCCGCTTGTGGCAGTGCAGCATCGGCAGGATCAATAATCGGTATTGAGCGATCCGGTCTGGTTTGATGGGATCGCGCGGAGCAACATCGTCAATCAAAAGCAGTTAGGAGTTTCGCATGGTGGGAGGAAAGAAGGGCGGGGGTCGGGGTCAGACCAAAGGTTCGAGAAAAACCCATGGCGTGCGGCGGAGCGACACGCACGGCGCCAAGACGATCCAGACGCTGTCGCGCATTTCGCAGAAGAAGCAGGACGAGGAGATCCGGCGCTCGTTGAAGCTTGGGCTCGAAGCCGCGGATTCCGTCATCGATCGCACCATCTCGCTGTTCAGTCGCGGCCACCAGCCGGCCTTTGCCGGCATCAACACCTTCATGAAGGCGCCGTACTGCGAAGACATCCGCAAGATCGGCAACTTTGAAGCGGCCTTCGTCGGCGCCCCGTTCGATTCGGCCACGACCTACCGTCCGGGGACGCGTTTCGGCCCGCAGGCGGTGCGGCGTATCTCCGCGCTCTATGACGGTTATTGGTTCGACGGCGGGGTCGATATTTACGAGGAGCTCGACCTTTGCGATGCCGGCGACATCTTCGTCATTCCCGGCAATATCGA
>CAYMJW010000204.1:0-3933 GCA_964390455.1 uncultured Methyloceanibacter sp.
TCTGCGGCGCCAACCGCCTCAAGTACAAGGGAAACTGGAAGCTCGCCTACGACAATTCCTGCGACGGCTACCACGTGGTGTTCTCACATCGCTCCCTGCTCGAGATGGAGAACCGGGAGGAGAGGGACCCGAACAAGGGCATGTCGTACTACAAGTCCAGGCCGGACGAAGCGCCGATGTACTGCCGTTGCTACGGCCGTGGCCATCATCTGAAAGACAAGCGCCCGAACGTCGCGAAGCGTCCCGGCGCGCTGTGGGCGATCGAGGGCGCACACCCCGGCAAGGAGCGCTACGAGGCGAAGCTGCGCGAGCGCCTTGGCGAGGGCGCCGACCGCTGGCTGGACCTCGCTTCCTCGGAACCGATCAACCTGACGATATTTCCAAATCTGCTGATTCTCGGCAACCACATCCAGGTGCTGGAACCCGTGTCCGTGGATGAGACCGACACGATCTGGTACGGCACGGCGATCGTGGATGGTCCGGACATTCCGCCCGGCGTCGCGCAGGACATCAACGCGCTTCGCCTGCGTACGCAGGAAGGCTTTCCGGCGTTCGGCGAGGTCGACGACCTCTGCAATTTCGAGGAGATCCAGAAGGGCTTTGCGGCGCAGGAGGACGAGTGGGTGTACATGCACCGCGGCATGGACATCCCCGGGCGCATCGCCACGGACGAGCGCGGCATCGTCACGGGACCCGCGACCGATGAAGTGTTCATGCGGCTCTACATCCATCACTGGAAAGACCTGATGAAGGCGAATCCGGTGCTCTCGGTGAAGCGCGCACCATGAATCAGGCCAGTTACATCGACGCCGCTTTCTACCGCGATCTCGCCGCCGGGTTCGCGGACTGGAAGCGCGAGGACCGGCGCATCGGAGATCCGGCGATGCTCGAGCGCTGCCGGACGTTCCTCCATCTGGAAGCGCGGCTGCTGGACGAAGGCCGCTTCGAGGAATGGCTGGCGCTCTTCGCGGACGAGTGCCTGTTCTGGGTGCCCGGCTCGCCCGGCGGCGATCCCGGGCGCGAGATCGCGGTCTGCTTCGACGACCGCAGGCAGCTGGAAGGCCGCATCTTCCGGCTGCGCACCGGCTACGCCTGGTCCCAAGTGCCGCCATCGCGCACCAGCCGGATCGTCTCCAATGTGGAAGCCTTCCGCGGCGAGAGCGACGCGGTGTGCATGGTGCGCTCGACGTTCCTGATCACGGAGCTGCGCAGCGGCGAGACGCGGTCCTTCGCCGGCTGGAATGCGCACCGCCTGGCGAGCAGCGGCCCTGCCTGGAGGATTCTGGTCAAGCAGATGAACCTGATCGACTGCGACCAGAACCTTCGCAACCCCAGCCTGCTGCTCTAGCGGCCCGCATGGCGGAGATCTCCCGGCAGGTGGCGGAAGCCTTTCGTACCCTTCTGGACCTGCGCAACTTTTCGCAGGAGCTCGAACGGCTGGAGGCAGGAAAGCCGAAGATTGACGACGAGGCGTTTCTCGCTTTCTGCTACCAGCACTGCCACGACTCATCGGCACAGCTGTTCCAGGACCTGTTCGTCGCTTACCAGCTCGGCGAACGGACGAACGGCTTCTTTGTCGAGTTCGGCGCCGGCGACGGCGTTGATCTCAGCAATACCTATCTTCTGGAACGGACTTACCGTTGGCGCGGGATCCTCGCCGAGCCGGCCCGTATCTGGCATGAGAGACTCGAGCGCAACCGCCTCTGCATCGTCGACCACCGTTGTGTCTGGGGCAAGAGCGGCGAGACATTGCTCTTCAACGAAACCTCGCAGCCGGAGCTGTCCACGTTGGAGGCGTTTTCGGCCAGCGACAGTCATGCGCGGGCGCGCGAAGGGGGCAAGCGTTACCCGGTGGCCACAGTCGCGTTGAATGATCTGCTGGCGGAGCACGACGCCCCGCGGCACATCGACTATCTCTCCGTCGATACCGAAGGCTCGGAACTGGATATCCTGCGGGCGTTTGACTTCGACCGCTACCTCGTTGACATCATCACGGTGGAGCACAACGTCGCGCCCGCCCGCGAAAGTATCCACGCATTGCTGGCCACGCGAGGCTTTCAGCGGAAGTTCGAGGCTTTTTCCCAGTGGGACGACTGGTACGTCAGATCATGAATCGAAACGTCAGCGACCGGGAGGTCAGTCGAATCCCCGCGCGAGGAAGCGCTCCGCGATAGCGCAGTGGGCGGCGACGCCGCGGGCGAGAGTCGCTTCGTTCAGCACCATGCGATTGGAGTGGCAGGGGCAGGCGCTCTTCCATTGCTGCCCTTCGGGGCACACGCCGAGAAACACCATGGCGCCCGGCGTCTTCTGCAGCACATAGGAAAAATCCTCGGCACCCATCACCGGCGACGCCATGGTTTTCCAGCCCTCGGACCCGAACAGCGTGCCGATCGCGCGCTCGGCGACGCCGACCGCGCGAGAGTCGCAGACAGTGACCGGAAAGCCGCGCTCGATCGCGACCTCGGCTTCGCACTCGTGCGCGCGGGCGACGTTCTGCGCAATGCGCAAGATGCCTGCGTGTACCCGTTCGCGAGCTTCCTCCGACAGGGTCCGGATGGTACCGAGCAGATTCACCCTTTCCGGAATCACGTTATTGGTCGAACCGCCGTCGATCTTCGCGATCGTGACCACGGCGGGATCGAAAATGTCCATCCGCCTCGTCACGAAGACCTGCAGCGCGCTGACGATCTCACAAGCCACCGGCATCGGGTCGATCGCGTCGTGCGGCATCGAGGCATGTCCGCCCTGCCCCTGCACGCCGATCTTGAGCACGTCTGCCGACGCGAGGAGCGGGCCGGGCTTCGAGCAGAAGAGGCCAGTGGGCGCATTCGGCATGATGTGCAACGCGAAGGCGGCCTCGGGCGATGGGTCCGCAAGCAGCCCGTCGTCCATCATGAATTTCGCGCCGTGATACCCCTCTTCCCCGGGCTGGAACATGAACAGGACTGTGCCTTCGAGTGAGTCGCGGCGCCCGCACAAGATGCGTGCCGCCGAGGCCAGCATGGCGGTGTGCGTGTCATGGCCGCAGGCGTGCATGGTGTTGGCAACCGTGGACCGGAATGGCAAGCCCGTATCTTCCGGCATCGGCAAACCGTCCATGTCGCCGCGCAGCAGTACCGTGCGTCCGGGACGCGCGCCGCGCAGGACGGCGATTGCGCCGCTGGTGGAGCGGCCGGTCTTCCACTCGAGCGGCAGGCCTTCGAGCGCGGCACGTACTTTCGCCATCGTCCTGGGTGTCTGCAGGCCGAGTTCGGGCTCGGCGTGAATCGCGCGCCTGAGCGCCACCGTGTCGGAGTGGACCGCCTGCGCGGCCTCCATCCAGCCTTGCGCGCCGATCACCATGTCATTCACGGACATTCCTCCAGGCCGCAGGGAGCGGCGGATGCGAACGAGCCTAACGCTTTCTCAGCTTGCGTATCGCCGCCAGCTGCGCGGCGAGCATCGCGAGCTCGCTCTCGACTGCGGCGATTTCCTGCTTGTCCTGCGCCTTGGCGCGCGCCTCTTCCGCCTTCTTCAACGCTTCGTTCGCTTTCGCCTCGTCCAGGTCGTGGCCGCGGATGGCGGTATCCGCCAGGACCGTGATCACCTTGGGCTGCACCTCGAGGATGCCACCCGCGACGAACACGAACTCTTCCTCGCCGCCCGGCTTCTGGATGCGCACCGCGCCCGGCTTGATGCGGGTGATCAGCGGGGTATGGCGTGGATAGATGCCAAGTTCGCCGGATTCGCCGGGCAGGACGACGAACTCCGCCTCGCCCGAGAAGATCGAGGCTTCGGCGCTGACGACGTCGACGTGGATGGTGGCAGCGGCCATGTCGGCTTCCCTTATTGCAGGGTCTTCGCTTTCTCGAAGGCTTCCTCGATCGGCCCGACCATGTAGAACGCCTGCTCGGGCAGCGCGTCGCACTCGCCGTTGACGATCATCTTGAAGCC
>CAYMJW010000205.1:0-3915 GCA_964390455.1 uncultured Methyloceanibacter sp.
TATACCTGCAAGGAGCAGACGCCCTACACGTTCACCCCCGCCCAGGTCGCCGAGATCGCCGCCATCATGAAGAAGGTGAAGCGCGCCGACACGCCGTTCGAGGAGCGCCGCGGCGTGGCTTACGCCGTCTCCTATATGGAGGTGAAGGTCGGCAACAAGCTCGGCATCAAGGACGTCGCGGGCATGCAGTTCACGGCCTCGGGCGACAAGAGCCAGCAGGACTGCGTCGATGAGGCCACCAACACGACGAGCTATCTGCTCGTGCTGCAGCAGAACGGGCTGCTCAAGCACCACACCGTCTCCGGCACGATGTCGAAGGAGAATCTCGCCAAGGGCATCGCCACGCTCAATCCGGTGAAATACTGGCCGCATTGGACGGCGGTGCTGACCGAGACCAAGACCGGGCAGAAATACGCGGTCGATTCCTGGCTGTTCCCGAACGGCGAGAACCCCGCCGTGGTCAAGGTCGAGGACTGGTACATCAAGGACAACGAGTAGCGCATCGCGGGCACTGCCGTCATTCCAGCGCACGCGGGAACCCAGTAATCCCGGTCGTCGCAAGCAAACTGAGAGCGTGCGTACTGGATTGCCCGGTCAAGCCGGGCAATGACAATCGTGGCGTCATTCCCGCGCAGGCGGGAACCCAGTAATCCCAGCCGTCACAAGCAAACTGAGGGCGTGCGTACTGGATTGCCCGGTCGAGCCGGGCAATGACAAGGTCGTGGCTTGTCGAAAAGCGGGAAGAGCTAGTTGGTGGTGGCTTGGGCGACGCGGCTCGTCACCGGGTCCATCTGCATCAGGGTCTCGATGCGATTGCGCTCTCTCTGGAACTCGGCGAGCTGGCGGCCCGTCAGTTGCAAGCCCCGCGGCACTTGAATCGTCATCGGGTTGACGAAGTCGTTATTGACCAGAACCTCGAAGTGAAGATGCGGCCCGGTCGAGTACCCGGTCGAGCCGACATGGCCGATGATCTGGCCCTGCTTCACGGTGACGCCGGGCTCGACGCCGGCGGCGAAGCGCGACATGTGGCCGTAGGCCGTGGCGAAACCGTTAGCGTGGCGGATGCGGACATAATTGCCGTAACCGCCATGGCGGCCGACCCGCTCCACCGTGCCGTCGCCCGCGGCGAGGATCGGGGTGCCCGAGGGCGCCGCCCAGTCAACGCCGGTATGCATGCGGATCTTCCGGAACAGCGGGTGGCGGCGATCGCCGAAGCCCGAAGTGTAGCGGCCGCCCTTGACGGGATTTCGCATCAGGAACTTTTTCGCGCTGTTGCCCTGCTCGTCGTAGTAGTCGACGACGTCGTCGGGCGTGCGAAAGCGGTAGAATTTGCGCGTCACGCCGTCGATGCTCATCGAGGTGTAGAGCAGCTCGCCGAGCTCGCCTTCGTCGCCGCCGTCGAAAAACATGTCGAAGCTGTCGCCGGCCTTGACCTTCTGCTTGAAGTCCACGTCGTAGGAATGCACGCGGAGCAGCTTGAGGATGGTTTCGGCGGGCACCTTCTGTTGCAGGGCGGCGTGGTAGAAGCTGGTGTAAAGGGTGGCGCGGGCTGAGGCCTGCTGCTGCTTGACCTCGTCGCCGATCGGGTCCTTCGACGCCACGAACAGGCCCTGCCGGTTGCGCACGACGGTGGCGAGATGCGCGCCCTTGGCGTAGATCGAGACCTTGGCGGGTTCCATCTGGCCGCTGTCGGAGGGTGCGGGAACGAGGGTGAAGCGCACCTCCTGGCCGGGCTTGAGGTCCTTGGTTGAGAAGATGGGCTCGAATGTCTCGATGATCTCCTTGGCCTGATCGGGTTCGGCCTCGATCTTGGCGAACAGGCTCATCAAAGTGTCGCCGCGTCCGACCGTGAGCGTCTTGGTCTCGGCGCCGGCGTAAAGATCGTCGAAATTGTCCTCCTCGTCCTCGGCGACTTCGCCGGCGGATTTGCGGATCACAGTCGTGTACTGCGACGCGCCGAACCGGTCTTCAGGGTGATAGGCTGCTTGAATGAGCTGCGCCTCGCCGTCGCCGGCGCTCGCGCCCTCGGCATAGGCGAAAATCTCCGCGGCCTCGGCCACCAGCCGGCTCACCTCCTCGGGCTTGAGCTCGACGCCGTCGGATTGCGGCAGGATCCCGCCGGGAACATCGACCACGTTGACGGCCACGGTCTGCGGCGCGTCCTCAGCCTCGCCGGTTGCGCCAACCGGTGTCGCGTCGGAATAGAGCTTGAAGGGATTGAAGGGGGGCAGCTGGTCGGCATCGGCGGGAGGCTCGGTCGCAAGCCCGGCCGTGAGGCGAAGATACGGCTTGATGGTAATGAATTCGCGGGTGCCGTGCCGCTCGATGACGGTGTCGTGGATCACTTCGCGGGTGGCGAAGCCGCCTTCGGTCAGGTGAATGCGGTCTTCCTTCTGGCCGCCGGCGCTCTGCCAGGATTTGGCGAGCGTCGCGGTGCGCATCGGCTCGAGTGCTGCGAGGCTCGCCCGCTTGATCGAGCTGACCATGCCGGAGCCGTCTTCCATGTTGAGCGAGGCGTAGATCGCGACCCCGATGAGGCACACGCCGACCACGCCGGCAAGACAGGTGCTCGCCAGCCACTTGATGCGGCAGCTTGCTCCATCGGGGCCCGTTTCGCAGAGATAGACCGGCGGCAGCGAGCGCTCGGGCTTTGGCATTTCGCCGAGAAAGATAGATGGGAGTCCGGAAGCGGCGGCCGGCACGAGGGCCTGGCCGAGCTTTCGACGCGCAAAACGACCGCGGCGTCTAAACAATCCGTATTCCCCCCGTCGATCGGCCGCCGCCCGCACGCAATCCCACGTGCTTTCAATTTCGCGTCCGGGCGGACAACACCGAAGCGGTTGCTGTCCCTCAAGCGAGGCAGGAATCGGCGCCGATGGAGGTGATTTTCCCTCTCGAAGCCCCTTGAACCCGTGTCACGCGCTGCTCATCTGCGCAGCGTCTTTTGGCGCGGGTCAGAGTCCTCGATCCGTCAGGTATCCCCCATTCGGCGAGTTCCCGAAACCATCCCTAGCCCCGGATGGTTACCTCGCCGTTAACGAAATGCGAGAGTGGGGGCGCATTCGGGCAGGATTGTGGCCTCAGGGCCACGATTGCCGGGAAAAATACGCGGGCGGCCGTCACGGTTACCCGCCCCTTGACAAGGCCGGGGCCGCTGCCTAAATGAAGGCTTCGCGCGGGTCGTTCCCACTTCCTGCGGGACTATACGCGACCGCGCGATCCTCGGACAGAAGCGGATCAAGACCTGAGTTCGTCTCGGGCGATTACCGGCTGTCGTTGACTCCAGATGGGGGATTTGCTTCCATCGGGGGTTCGGGCATGTGGCTCTCGGCCGCGCGTTCGAACGGCTCTTTGACATTGTGATATGAAGAAAGGGAAACGCGGACGGCGGAGTCCTTGCGTGCCGGCCTCTTAAGGGCCGGCAACGAGACTCTGACGGTCTTGCGTTTTCATAAGCCAATAGGCGTGTTGCGCGCTCTCCGAAAGGAGTGCGTCGTTTCATGCTTGTTGGGAACTCGTCAAAACGCAGCGACCCCTTGGAGATTCCATCCAAGGACATGTCAGAATCGAATTCTAAACTTAAGAGTTTGATCCTGGCTCAGAACGAACGCTGGCGGCAGGCCTAACACATGCAAGTCGAACGAGAAGCCACCTTCGGGTGGTGGATAGTGGCAGACGGGTGAGTAACGCGTGGGAACGTGCCTTTCGGTTCGGGATAACCCAGGGAAACTTGGGCTAATACCGGATACGCCCTCCGGGGGAAAGATTCATTGCCGAAAGATCGGCCCGCGTCGGATTAGCTAGTTGGTGGGGTAAAAGCCTACCAAGGCGACGATCCGTAGCTGGTCTGAGAGGATGACCAGCCACACTGGGACTGAGACACGGCCCAGACTCCTACGGGAGGCAGCAGTGGGG
>CAYMJW010000206.1:0-3905 GCA_964390455.1 uncultured Methyloceanibacter sp.
AGCCGCGCGATGACCTTGCGCTCGCCCTGGCGGAAATAGGCCTCGCCGTGCTCGGCGAAGATCTCGCTGATGGTGGCGTCCGCGGCCGCCTCGATCTCGCTGTCGGCATCGACGAAGGGCAATTCGAGGCGGGCGGCGAGCCGCTTGCCGACGGCCGTCTTGCCCGCGCCCATGAGCCCGATCAGCACGACGCTGCGCGGCCCAAGAGCCTCGCGAATCCACGCAACGCAGTCTTGCCGGTCGTCCTTTTTCGTCTCGGTCAGTGTCAGGCTCATTCGACGGTCAAAAGCAAATGGGATCGCCGCCAAATGCGGCGCCAAGCGACGATTCGGTTAGGAATTTCCCATGCTGGCAGGCCCGTGTCGAATCGTCCATGATTGGCCCCGAGGATAAGGCGCGCGCGGTGTTTTTGGGTCATAATGACGCCCTGTTCGCGACGGAAAGACTGTCCGGAACACGAGCGCCCTCAATGCCGACACTGTTTCGTTTCCTGCTGATTTTAGGGGTAATCGCCGGTGTCATCACTGGAAGCCTCTACGTGCTCGCTGAATACTTCCAGCCCGAGCCTAAAGAAATCTCCAAGGCCTTGCGCAACGTCAAGGGCCGGCTGGACGAGACGGCCTCGACGCCTGCGATCGAGCCCGAAGCGGCTCCCGCCGAGGACACGTCCACGGGCGCAGGTCGCCGCGCCCAGTAAGCCGCAACCGCTTCCTGGCGCGAGCCTTTCCGGCCAAGGAAAGGCTTGACCCTTGGCGGCAAGAAAATCCCAGCGCCGAAAGAACGCCTCCGAGCTTGCGCTCTTCCTCGACATGCTCACGGCAGAGCGCGGGGCGGCGGCCCACACGGTCGAGGCCTATACGCGCGACCTTGCCGATTGTCTCGCCTTCCTCGCCGCCAAGGGAAAGACAGCGAAGACAGCCACCGCCGACCACCTCCGCGCCTATCTCGCCGGCCTCGCGCGCAAAGGGCTGGCGCCGACCTCGCGCGCGCGCAAGCTCTCGGCCATCCGCCAGTTCTTCCGCTTTCTGCTCGGCGAGGGCTTGCGCGAAGACGATCCCTGCTCGGCGATCGACAGCCCGAAGCTCGGACGGCCGCTGCCGAAGATTCTCTCGCTTGCCGAAGTCGAGACGCTGCTCGAGACCGCCAAGCAAGCGAGCGAAAATGCGGAAGAAGGCGCGGCGCGGCGCCGGGCGCTGAGACTCTATGCCGCGCTCGAGACGCTCTATGCCACGGGCTTGCGCGTTTCGGAGCTGATCGCTCTACCGCGGAACGTGCTCGTCGCCGACGACAGGGTCCTCACCATCAAGGGCAAAGGCGGGCGCGAACGGCTTGTGCCCTTGAACGAGGCGGCACAAACCGCGCTTCGAACCCACCTCGTCGCTGTTCGTGCCGATGAGGAGGAGGGGAAGCGGGCATCGGCCTGGCTCTTCCCGTCGAGCGGAGGCCAGCATCTCACCCGGCAGCGCTTCGGCCAGGAGCTCAAGGCACTTGCCGCTGCCGCCGGGCTCGAGCCGGCGCGCGTCTCGCCGCACGTGCTGCGTCATGCGTTTGCCAGTCATCTTCTGGAGCGCGGCGCCGATCTCCGCACGGTGCAGCAGCTCCTCGGCCACGCCGATATCTCGACCACGCAAATCTACACCCATGTCATCGAGGAGCGGCTGAGGCGCCTGGTCGAGCAGCATCACCCGCTTGCTCAGGCGCATTTAACCAAGAGGAGCTAGTATCCCGCGTCTTCGCTTGGTTGACAGCGCCCGGCCCCAAGGGCCACTTACAGCCCCATGCGATCGCCGCATTTGTCGCCTTAAGACTTGCCGGATTGAGGGTTTTTGAAGGGCATAGCCAGATTTGATGCGCACCTATCTCGATTTCGAAAAACCGATTGCCGAGCTCGAAAGCAAGGTCGCCGAGCTGAAAGCGGTCGCCGGCGACCAGCACTCCGTCTCGATCGGGGAGGAGCTTGCCAAGCTCGAGCGGAAGGCGCGCGAGGCATTGGAGGAGACCTATTCCGGCCTCACGCCTTGGCAGAAGACGCAAGTCGCCCGTCATCCCGAGCGCCCGCATTTCCGCCACTATATCGATGCGCTCGTCGAGGACTTCACGCCGCTCGCGGGCGACCGGTTTTTCGCCGAGGACCAGGCCATTGTCGGCGGCATCGGCCGGCTCGCCGGCCGCTCGGCCATGATTATCGGTCACGAGAAGGGTTCCGACACCGAAGGCCGCATCAAGCACAATTTCGGCATGGCCCGGCCCGAAGGCTATCGCAAGGCCGCGCGGCTGATGGAGATGGCCGACCGCTTCAAGCTTCCGGTCGTGAGCCTGGTCGATACGGCCGGAGCCTATCCCGGGATCGGGGCCGAGGAGCGCGGCCAGGCCGAGGCCATCGCCCGCTCGACCGACACTTGTTTGGGCCTTGGCGTGCCGATCGTCGCCGTCATTATCGGCGAGGGCGGCTCGGGCGGCGCGGTCGCCATCGCCACCGCCAACCGGGTCTATATGCTCGAGCACGCGATCTACACGGTCGCCTCGCCCGAGGCAGCGGCCTCGATTCTGTGGAAGGATTCGACGCGGGCGATGGACGCCGCGACCAATATGAAGATCACCGCCCAGGACCTGCTGAAGCTCGGCGTCATCGACGGGATCATCGCCGAGCCGATCGGGGGCGCGCACCGTGACGGCAGCACAGTGATGCGTGCGGCGGGCGAGACCATCGCCAAGGCGCTTGCCGCCTTCGACACCCTCACGCCGGCTGAGATTCGCAAGCAAAGGCGGGAGAAATTCCTGTCCATCGGCCGGCCCGCCTGAGCCGTCAAAATGCCCCAAAAAGCGCCAATTTTTTTGGTCCACCTGCAACGGGACCAGGCTTATAATTGGGACCGAACTGGGGGGAGCCGAAGGGCGAGCGCCGAAAAGAAGCGCTAACTTCGATTTAACCTCTCACCGTCGATTCTAGGCCGAGTTGCGCAAGGGGCACTCGCGTATGCTTCGTTCGAGCTTTGTCACGGCCATGACCATGGCGACGGTGGCGGCGTTCTCCGTCGCGTTGTCGGGGTGCGGCCAGTTCTCGCCGCCCTATCTCAAGCCGCTCTCGCCCCAAACCCAAGCCCGTCTTGCCGAGAAGGGCATGACCGAAGAAGCTCCGGTCCTGATCCGCATCTTCAAGGCCGAATCAGAGCTCGAAGTCTGGAAGGCCAAGGACAACGGGCGCTTCTATCTGTTCAAGACCTATCCGATTTGCAGCTATTCGGGCGTGCTCGGTCCGAAGGTCGAGCAAGGCGACCGCCAGGCGCCGGAAGGCTTCTATACCGTCTCGCTCGACCAGATGAATCCGCGGAGCAAGTACCACCTCTCCTTCGATGTGGGCTTCCCCAACACGTACGACCGCGCCCTCGGCCGCACCGGAAGCAACATCATGGTGCATGGCGATTGCACCTCGTCGGGCTGTTACGCCATGACCGACGCCGTGGTCGAGGAGATCTTCACGCTCGCGCGCGTGGCCCTGCAAAGCGGACAGGAAGGGATCCAGCTCCAGGCCTATCCGTTCCGGATGACCGCGGCCAACATGGCCGCCCACAAGGACGACAAGTGGTACGATTTCTGGAAGACCCTGAAGGAAGGCTACGACTATTTCGAAGTCAGTCGCCTGCCGCCCAAGATCGCCGTGTGCGAGAAGCGCTACGTGATCAACGCCTCCTTCGGCGAGAACACGCGGGTCAGCCCCACTGGCGCCTGTCCTGCCTATAAGAAGCTTCCGGTCACGCGCCCGCCCGCCCTTCAGGAGGCATCGGTGAAGCCTGCGGCCAAGCGCGACACCGCATCGCTCGCGAAGCCGCTCGGAAGCGCGATGGGCCTGACCTTCGGGCCGTCGAAGCCGCCCTACAGCGCCTTCACCCTCGGGCCCGCAAAGC
>CAYMJW010000207.1:0-3889 GCA_964390455.1 uncultured Methyloceanibacter sp.
CGTGCTTCTTGTTGTTGAAGGCGGTGGCGTCGTCCTTGAAATGCTGGATGAGCGTGCCGGGCTCGGGACCCTCATAGAGGATCTTGGCCTTGCCTTCATAGACGCGCCGGCGGCGGTTCATCGTTGGTTCCTCGCTCACGATAGGCTCTGACTGCTGACAAACGCCAAAAGCGCGGGCGGGAGGCTCTTCGAGGCCGCGCGCAACGTGCAGATCGCCATTGCCGGAATCGATTTAAAGGGTCTTCTGAGCGACCTTAGCGTAAGGGTAGGGGGCATACAATGTTTGCCGGGGCGGGCCCGGTTCGTCCCCGCAACTTGTTGATTTCCAGGGCTTTGGGCATTATCCCTCGGGCCCGCGAGGGGCGCGGTTTGCCCGAGGATTTGTGACGATTTGCCCCGAATCGGAAGGGGCGCAAGGAGGCGAAGGCCACATGACCAGTTTTGAGGAACGCCAGAAGGGCTTCGAGCGCAAATTCGCCCATGACGAGGAGCTCAAGTTCAAGGCCACGGCGCGGCGAAACAGGCTTCTCGGGCTGTGGGCGGCCGGGCTGATGGGCATTTCCGGCGACGACGCGACAGCCTATGCGCGCGAGGTGGTCAAGGCCGATCTCGCCGAGCCCGGCGAAGAGGACCTCTTCCGCAAGATCAGGGCCGATTTCGATGCCAAGGGCGTCGCGCAGTCCGACCATCAGATTCGCCGCATGATGGACGAGCTGATGGGCGAGGCGATTGGGCAGCTCGAAAACGAATCCAAGGGTTGAGCGCGCCCATGCGCGAAGACCGCATTCGCAGGGCGGTGAAGGAACGCCGCACCCTGTTCAACGCCTGGCTCACCCTCAACAACCCCTTCCTCATCGAGCTGATCGGCGAGGCGGGCTGGGACTGCATCACCATCGACCAGCAGCACGGGCTCGGCGGCAACGAGGCGCTGGTCGGCTGTCTCACGGCGGCGCGCGCCTGCGGGCTGCCGGCGATCGTTCGCGTTGCCGAGAATAGTCCGGGGCTCATCGGCCGCGCGCTCGACGCCGGCGCGCAAGGGATCATGTGCCCTCTGATCGGCAACGTGGAGGACGCAGAGGCCTTCGTGCAGGCGGTCAAATACCCGCCGCGGGGCAATCGCAGCTGGGGTCCGTACCGGGCCCGGCTCGAGCATCCGGGCGCCGACTACTTCAAGCTCGCCAATGTCTGGACCATCGCCTGTCCGCAGATCGAGACCAAAGGCGCGCTCGATCAGCTTGACGAGATCCTCGCGCTCGATGGCGTGGACATGGTCTGCTTCGGCCCGAACGACCTGTCGGTGGCCCTCACAGGGCGGCTCGACATCTGGGCGCCGGAGGTCAAGGAGGCCATGACTCTGGTCCTGAGCAAATGCCGGGAAATGTCTGTGATCGCATTCATTTTTGCCAATGACGCCGACTATGCCAAGCCGCGCGTTGCCGAAGGCTGGGACATGGTCGCCGTCGGCACCGACGCCGGCTGGTTCGCGAAGGGCGCTGCCGAGGCGAGAGAAGTGGCCAAAGGCAACTCTTAGGCTGACGCCACGCCCGCTCTGTGCCAAGATCGAGTCTCCGAGGGCAGGGGGGCCTTCCATGCGAATCATCTTCGGTATTGCGCTGCTCTTGGCAGCGGCGGTGACGGGACTGCCAGAGGCGGCGCGCGCCGAGGGCTCCTACGCCAATGGCGGATACATCGCGGTCTATCCGCGCTATCCCTATCGCTCGGGCCATTATCCGAAGGCCGACTGGTACTATCAACTCCCGCCCTATGCCGCGATCGATCCCCGCTTCTATCGCAAGCGCTTCTTCATGATGGCGCAGGAGCGCAATCGCTATCGCTTCATGCCGCACATCTTCCACGGCTATAGCGACGGCGAGCCGATCGAGGACATCGACATTCAGGGCATCAGCAGCACGCTGAAGGGCAGCTACGACGACTGAGCGCGGGCTAGCTTCCGAACACGCGCTTGAAGATCGTATCGACGTGCTTCAAGTGATAGCCGAGATCGAACTGCGCCCGGATCTGTTTTGCCGGTAGCGCTTTGGTCACGTCCTTGTCGGCGAGAAGCGCGTCGAGAAAGTCGGCGCCGTCCTCCCAAACCTTCATGGCGTTGCGCTGCACGAGACGGTAGGCTTCTTCACGCGGCACCCCTGCCTCCGTCAGCGCGAGCAACACGCGCTGGGAGTGGATCAATCCGCCGAGCCGGTCGAGATTCTGTTGCATGCGCTCCGGATAGACGACGAGGTCCTTGACGATCGACGTCATGCGCGCGAGGGCGAAATCAAGCGCGACGGTGGCGTCAGGGCCGATCACCCTCTCGACCGAGGAGTGGGAAATGTCGCGCTCGTGCCACAGCGCCACGTTCTCGAGCGCCGGCATGACATAGCCGCGCACCAGCCGCGCGAGGCCGGTCAGGTTCTCTGACAGGACGGGATTGCGCTTATGCGGCATGGCCGAGGAGCCCTTTTGGCCTGCGCTGAAATATTCCTCGGCCTCCAGCACCTCGGTCCGCTGCAAATGCCTGATCTCTGTCGCCAGGCGCTCGACCGAGCTTGCCACCACGGCCAGCGCGGCGAAGTAGGCGGCATGCCGGTCGCGCGGGATGATTTGGGTCGAGACCGGCTCGACCCTGAGCCCGAGCTTCTTCGCCACGTAGTCTTCGACCCGCGGATCGACATGGGCGAAGGTGCCCACTGCGCCCGAGATGGCGCACGTTCCGACCTCCTCGCGAGCGCGCACCAACCGCTCCCGGCCCCGAGCGAACTCGGCATAGGCGACGGCGAGCTTCAGCCCGAACGTGGTCGGCTCGGCATGGACGCCGTGACTGCGGCCGACGGTCGGCGTGTCCTTGTATTCGAACGCGCGGGCCTTAAGCGCCGCGAGCAGCGCATCGACATCGGCGATCAGAATGTCGGCCGCCTGGACCAGCTGCACGTTGAAGCAGGTGTCGAGCACGTCGGAGGAGGTGAGCCCGGCATGCAGGAAGCGCGCTTCTGGCCCGACATGCTCGGCGACCGAGGTCAGAAAGGCGATCACGTCGTGCTTCACCTCCCGCTCGATCGCATCGATCCGGGCGATGTCGAAGCCGCCGCGCTTCTTGACCGTGTCGGCCGCATGCACGGGTATCAGGCCGAGCTTGGCCATGGCCTCGGCGGCATAGGTCTCGATCTTGAGCCAGATGCCGAAGCGGGTTTCGGGCTCCCAGATCCGGGCCATCTCGGGGCGGCTATAGCGGGGAATCATGCGTTTCGAAGCGGCCTTTCCGCGCGCAAGATGCGGCAAGAGGCGTTAACCCCAAGCAAAGGGCCTGGCGCCGCTGACCCCTTGACCGAAATCAGATGTCGGCCTTGGCCTGGTGCGGCCCGAACAGGGCGACAAAGATCGCGGCGGCCGCGGTGAGCGCGGCATAAGCCGGGCGCGGCGGCAACATCATATCCAGCAAGAATGTGTAGAAGTCGTTGAGCGAGGCCAGATACATGCCCGTCAGCGACCAGTCCTGCTGGCTCGGATAGGTGGCGTGAATGTAGATGAAGCGGAGCAAGCCGCCGAAGCTGCAAAACGCCACCACGAAGATGAAGAAGGCGAACATGAAGCGGACGACGAAACCGCGCTTGGCGGCGAAATTCTGCACCCACCAGGTCACGAGCGCGGCCAGCGCCCCCGCGAACCCGACGATGCGCAGCGTGTGCCTTGTCTGCTCGTTCATGGCCGTGTTCACGTAGTCGCCGACCAGCAGCGCCCACGTCGAAATGCCGATCACCAAACCGAACAGGACGGCGAGCACGAAGCCCACCACGTTGTCCAATGTGAGTTTGTCCATGTCGCTCGTCCCGCCTGTTGGCTGCGCTTCGGTAGGCCTAGTTATGCCGGGGAATTCGCCCCATCGCAATCG
>CAYMJW010000208.1:0-1872 GCA_964390455.1 uncultured Methyloceanibacter sp.
AGTTCCGGCGGGGTCGCCACGCGAAGGCTGAATTCGAACCGCTGCGCGGCATGCATCCACGAAGCCAGCACGTTGTTGGTATCGCCGGTCCAGGCGACCGTTCGCCCGCGAATGGAGCCGCGGTGCTCCTCGAAGGTCATGACATCGGCCATGACCTGGCACGGATGCGAGGATCGGGTCAGTCCGTTGATCACGGGCACCGTGGCATGGCGGGCGAATTCCGCCAGCGTGCCATGATCGAGGGTGCGGATCATGATGGCGTCCACATAGCGCGACAGCACGCGCGCGGTATCCGCGATGCTTTCGCCGCGTCCGAGTTGCATTTCCTGCCCGATCAGGATGATCGTGTCGCCGCCAAGTTGCCGCATGGCGAGATCGAACGAAACCCGCGTGCGCGTCGAAGGCTTGTCGAAGATCATGACAAGGGTCTTGCCGGCCAGCGGGCGCGAACCCGCCGCGCCCTTGCCGCGGCCCTTCATCTGGCGCGCCGCCTCGATCATGGAGCGCAGCTCCTTTGCGGGAAGCTCGATCAGGTCAAGAAAATGCCGGACGTTCTGACCGCTCACAGGGCAGCTCCTTGCTTGTGCGGCGTCGCCGCCTCGCGCGTAAGGCGAGCACAGGCGCGGTCGATCCGCGTCATCGCATCGCCGATCTCCGCTTCGCTGACAATGAGGGGCGGCAGCAAGCGCACGACATTGTCGCCGGCGGCGGCCGTCAACAACTTCTCCGCCCGCAAAGCGTCCACCAGTTCGCCATTCGGCACATGCGCGCGCAAGCCGATGAGCATGCCTTCGCCGCGGATTTCCGCGATCACGGCCGGGTGCCGGTCCTTCAGTTCCGCAAGCCGCTGCATCATCAACAGAGCCTTCCGGCGTACCGCATCGAGAAAGCCGGGCGCCAGCGTCACGTCGAGGACGGCATTGCCCACAGCGGCCCCGAGCGGGTTGCTGCCATAGGTGGAACCATGCGTCCCCACCGTCATGCCCTGCGATGCCTCGGCGGTGGCCAAGCATGCGCCGAGCGGAAATCCGCCGCCGATGCCTTTGGCGATCGCCATGATGTCGGGCGTTATGCCGGTGCGCTCATAAGCGAACAGGTCGCCGGTGCGGCCAAGGCCGGTCTGCACTTCATCGAACATCAGAAGCAAGCCGCGCTCGTCGCAAAGCTGCCGCAAGGCGCGCAACGTCGCCGCAGGTGCTACGCGAATACCGCCTTCGCCCTGCACCGGCTCGATGAGAATAGCCGCCGTTTCCGGTCCAATAGCGCGCTTGGCCGCTTCCACATCGGCGAAGGGAACCTGATCGAAGCCTTCCACCGGCGGGCCGAAACCTTCGAGATATTTCTTCTGTCCCCCGGCGGCGATGGTTGCGAGCGTCCGCCCGTGAAAGGCGCCTTCGAAGGTGACGATGCGGAACCGCTCGCTCTTGCCGTTCGCCGCCTGATATTTCCGCGCCATCTTGATGGCGCACTCCATGGCTTCCGCGCCGGAATTTGTGAAAAAGACCGTGTCGGCGAACGTAACCTGGCACAACCGCTCGGCAAGCCGCTCGGCCTCGGGAATGCGGTAGAGATTGGAGACATGCCAGACCTTCTTGGCCTGTTCCGTCAGCGCTTCGACCAGCCGCGGATGCGCGTGACCGAGCGAGTTGACCGCCACGCCCGACGCAAAGTCGAGATAGCGGTCACCGTTGGTCGCGATCAGCCAAGCGCCCTCGCCCCGCTCAAATGCGAGGTCGATGCGCGCGTAAGTCGGCAGCAGATGCGACGTCACGGCCAGGCTCTTTCAAAACAATAGTCCCGAAATGAAATGTGCCGCCCTCCGGCGGCACAATTGAAACATTGTATGAGGCCGCCTGGAACTGGTCAACACGC
>CAYMJW010000208.1:1972-3880 GCA_964390455.1 uncultured Methyloceanibacter sp.
ACGACTCTTGCGCGGGAGTCGCGTCATATTGTAGTTTTTCAATTGTCGCATACGACATCTCGTGCGGCGGACAGTTCCTAGAGTTCTGACTGCGTTCAGGTCCGGACGGCCATCGCTTTGCCGGATCGTGAGGTTGGATTCTGCGCGGCGGCAGTCGAGGAGAGACAGACATGAGCTGGACCGACGAGCGGGTAGAATTGCTGAAAAAGCTTTGGGCAGAAGGTCTTTCCGCCAGCCAGATCGCCGCAGAGCTTGGCGGCATCACCCGCAACGCCGTGATCGGCAAGGTCCACCGCCTCGGTCTTTCCGGACGCGCCAAGAGTTCATCGTCGGGCGCCGCCCGCCCGCGCAAGGCTCGCTCCTCGGGAATGATGCGCGTTCAGCGTCCCTCGATGCGGGGCAATACCGCGCTGGCTCACGCCTACGAACACGATATCGAGCCGGAACCGGAGCTGATCGAGAACATCATACCGCTCGGCCAGCGCCGCACGCTCCTGGAACTCACTGAAGATACCTGCCGCTGGCCGATCGGCGATCCGGGCAGCCCGGACTTCTTCTTCTGCGGCGGCCATACGCTGGAAAGCCTGCCCTACTGCGCCTACCACTCCCGCGTCGCCTATCAGCCGGTCAACGACCGTCGCAGGGACCGCCGCCCGTTCCGGAGTTGAACGTTACCCAGCCCTGCCGAACTGATCGTCCAAGGCATAGCCGGCGCCGCGAACGGTGCGGATGGGATCGGCGTCGTGCCCGCGGTTGAGCGCCTTGCGCAGCCGGCCGACATGCACATCCACCGTGCGCTCGTCGATATAGATGTCGCTGCCCCAGACCCCGTCGAGAAGCTGGGCGCGGGAAAATACCCGCCCCGGGCGTTCCATCAGGAATTCCAGCAGGCGGTATTCCGTCGGGCCAAGATCGACCGAGCGGGCAGCGCGCGAGACGCGCTTCTTTTCGCGATCGAGCTCGATATCCCCGAATGAAAGAATGGCAGCGACGCGTTCCGGATTGGCGCGGCGAAGAAGCGCACGTACCCGCGCGATGAGTTCGGGAACGGAGAAGGGCTTGACGATATAGTCGTCAGCGCCCGTCGCCAGGCCACGCACGCGCTCGCTTTCCTCGCCGCGCGCGGTCAGCATGATAATCGGCAATTGCCGGGTCTCCGGCCGGGCGCGCAGGCGGCGGCACAATTCGATGCCGGAAAGGCCGGGCAGCATCCAGTCGAGCACCACGAGGTCCGGTGTTTTCTCCTTGACCTTGGTGTCGGCTTCGTCGCCACGCGCCGCGGTTTCCACCTCATAGCCTTCGGCTTCAAGGTTGTAGCGCAGCAGCATGGTCAGCGGCTCTTCATCCTCGACGATCAGGATATGCGCGCTCATGCGGAACGCCTCGTTAATGGCCAACCGCGAGTTTGGTTGTATCGCCTTTCGGCCGCGCGTCGGTAATGGGCTGTCCTGTGATCATATAGTGGACCGTCTCGGCGATGTTGGTCGCGTGGTCGCCCGCCCGCTCGATGTTCTTGGCGGAGAACATGAGATGAATGCAGAAGGTGATGTTGCGGGGGTCTTCCATCATGTAGGTGAGCAGCTCGCGGAACAGCGAGGTGCACATGGCGTCCACCTCCTGGTCGCCCTTCCAGACCGCAAGCGCACGGTTGAGGTCGCGGCCTGCATAGGCGTCCAGTACCTGCTTCAATTGAGCCAGCACCAGGGCCGCCATGTGCTCGACGCCGCGGATCAGCTTTTGCGGATGAAAGTCGCTGGTGAGTTCGGCCACGCGTTTGGCGATGTTCTTCGCCAAGTCGCCGACCCGCTCGAGATCGTTGGCGACGCGCAGCGCGCTGACAATCTCGCGCAAATCGATTGCCATGGGCTGGCGCCGCGCGATGGTGAGGATGGCCTTTTCTTCGATCTC
>CAYMJW010000209.1:0-3844 GCA_964390455.1 uncultured Methyloceanibacter sp.
CGAGCAGAAAGATGATCTTGCCGGAGAGAAAGGTGGCATGATCGGTCAGCGAAGCAACGTCGCGCGCCGCGGTGCGAATGCGCGCCTGCAGCGGCTTGACCTCCTTCCGCTCGTTGGCGGCATGAACGAGAAAAGTGAGGAGGCGTCCGAAGGAGTGGGTGCTCTCACGCGCCTTCGAGGTGATTTCGCCTTCGCGTCCAATCGCCCGTAGCAAAACGTCGAAACGCCGCTGCCGCGACGCGACGCCGCCCTTGATGTCGAAGATCGAGTGCGACAGGCCCTCGACCTCGGCCTGGAGCCGCTCGATGAAATCGGCGAGCCGATCGATGATCGTCTCCAACAGCCCAATGAGGACGGCGGCGCCGCTTTTGAGATCGGTCTCGCTACGATTGCACCGGGCCACAAAAATGGAAAAAGCCCGCGGCTCCGCATAACGCACTGTGATAAGGCGCTGTCCGGCGAGGATGAACGTCACCGGCGTGGTCCGGGGTTCGCCTTGCTCGGCGTTGTAGAGCAACGTCGCGGTCATGAAATAGGCGCCGTTCTCCTGATAGAGCCGGCTCGAGGCCTCGATTTCCTGCTGCTCCTCGCGCGTCGGCACGTCGAACTTGAGCGCGCGCTCGACCTTTTTCTCCTCGGCCGGCGTGGGATTGAGCAGGTCGACCCACACCACCTCGTCGGTGATCCTGGGCTTGGCCTTCTGGCGCTCGAGCGCGCCGGAGCGGTTCTCATAGATGGTGAGCATCGGACCTCCCGTTTCCGAGCCCGGGCGTTCATTCCGGATCAGACCTTATACCAGCGGCTCTCTATTGCCACTGAGACAATGCGGCCGACCGTCGCGAGAAAAGAAGCCTAATTCTTTTGGACGATGCATGCGCCTCCGTCTTGACGCAGGCGCGCGCAGAGCTTTTCGGCGTCGGCGCGGCTGTCCGCGCCGATCTGCACCATGTACATGGCGCGGCGGCCGCGGCTCAAATTCCGCTCCGGTTGCACGAACGGCTCGCGATCGTCGAGCAGCGCCTGATGCGCCCGTTTCAGCCTGCCGAATTGGGCAAGCGCCTTGGCTTTCGAGAACGAGCTCGAGACATGAACGCCCCACGGGCGCCACGCCCCGCTTGCCGTGAGAGGTTCCGTCTCGTACACGGCGCGCACCACGAGCGGGGCAAGCTTGCGGCAGGACTCCAGAACCTCCGCGCCCGCGGTCTTGAGTGCCTCGGGCAGATCGGTCTCCTCGAGCTTCCACTCCTCCGCCGCCCGCCCCGTGACGAATTGGACGTAGTTCACCGTCTCCAACGGAAGACCGCTCGCGCCCGAGAGCCATGCCCGCACGCGCTCGGCGCCCGCGTTATAGGCGGCCGCGGCCAGCCCGAAATTGCCGAACTCGCGGCGAAGATCGGCGAGAAGGCTCGCGGAGTGCATGATCGCCGCCTTCGGCTCGAACGGATCGTAGAGCCCGCGCTCCTCGGCCGTGCCCGGCATGAACTGGGCGATCCCTTGCGCGCCCTTTGGGCTGACCGCTTGCGGGTTGAAGCGACTCTCCTTCCAGATCAGGCGCACGAAGGGCATCGGCGGCAGCCCGCGCGATTCGGCCTGCTGTTGCATGATCGGGCACACGATATCGACGAAGGGTTTGGGTCCGGCGAGTGCCGCGCCCGCCTCCTTGGCGCCCGCCGCGACTTCGGAGGCGGCGTTCTCTTCAGCGCCTGCGGGCGACGCCAGAAGAAGGAGCGCGGCCGCGGCGCAGGCCCTTGGCAGGAACAGCATCATCCGCCGAGGGTCGCAGCAATCGAGCCCTCGCTCAAGCCGCCGGGCAAGCGCGAAGGCCGGGCGGCCACAGGAATTGGGGGCGCTAAACGTCGAAGGCGCGGAGCGCCGTCGCGGCGACGCGCTCGAGGTCTTTCCGCGACGCGCCGCTCGCCGCCTGGACCGCCATACCCTCCATGACCGTGGCGAGAAACCGGGCAAGCGCCGCCGGGTCGGCGTCGGGGGCCAAGTCTCCTTCGCGTTTCGCCCGCTTCAGGCGCTCGCGAATTGCTGCTTGATTTGTGTCGCGGCGCCGCTCCAGCTCCTGGCGAATGCAGTCGGTGTCCTTGCCCGAGGCAAGCGCGCCATGCACGGTCAAGCATCCCTTGGGGTGGCAAGGATCGCCGAGAAACTTGGCCGTGCCGAGCAGAAGCTTCTCGGCGACGCGGCGGGCCGTCGGCGCGGCAAGCGCTTCGCCCCAAAAGGCGGTGCGAGAGCTCCAGTAGCGGTCGAGCGCCTTGCGGAACAGGCCTTCCTTGTTGCCGAAGGCGGCATAGAGGCTCG
Source organism: uncultured Methyloceanibacter sp. (assembly GCA_964390455.1). Classification (GTDB taxonomy): domain Bacteria; phylum Pseudomonadota; class Alphaproteobacteria; order Rhizobiales; family Methyloligellaceae; genus Methyloceanibacter. Next base: position 2,308 of record CAYMJW010000209.1, read on the forward strand.
GCGGATTGATGCCCATGGCCTTGGTCAGGTCGCAAAGGGTCGCACCCTCATAGCCCTTGCGCCAAAACACTTCGAGCGCCCGGTCGAGCGCACGGTCGGTATCGAAAGCGCGGGGACGGCCGATGGCCACGGCCTTGTCTCCTGACATTTTCGTGATCTCCAATACCTCCCTTATCTGTAGTGATTGCTACGGAATGGGCTTGATCGGTTCGGGTTCGCCACCTAAATATGTATCATACACTACATAAAGGAAAGGCCGGAGATAACAACACCTAGCTCATATTGTCATAGGAGGATTTCGCCATGATCGAACGGAGACCCTACGACGCGCTTGGCGGCGCCGACCACGGTTGGCTCAAGGCCAAGCACCATTTCTCGTTCGCGCGCTACTACGACCCCGAGCGCTTGGGGCACGGAGCCTTGCGCGTGTGGAACGACGACGAGATCGCGCCCCATACGGGCTTTCCCCCGCACCCGCATGCGGACATGGAGATCATCACCTATGTCCGTGAGGGCGCGATCACGCATGAGGACAGCCTGGGCAACAAGGGCCGCACCGAGGCCGGCGACGTTCAGGTGATGAGCGCGGGCTCAGGCGTTCGCCACGCGGAGTATAACCGCGAGCCCGTGCCCACGACGCTGTTCCAGATCTGGATCGAGCCCGGCACGCAAGGCGGCGAGCCGTCTTGGGGCGCAAGACCGTTCCCGAAGGACGCGCGATCGGGCCGTCTCGTCGCGCTCGCGAGCGGATTTGACGGCGACACTGACGCTTTGCGGATCAGGGCCGATGCGCGCGTTCTCGGCGCCACGCTCAAAGCCGGCGAGAGCACGGCGTATGAGCTCGGGCCGGCGCGCCACGGCTATCTCGTTCCGGCCAAGGGCAGCATCGAGGTCAACGGCGTCCGCATCGAAACGCGCGACGGCGCCGCCATCACCGGCGAGAGCGTGCTCCAGATCAAAGCACTCGAGGATAGCGAGATCGTCCTCGTCGACGCGGCGTAGGACACCGAAGCGAAGTCCCTCCCCTCCCTTCGCTTCACGCGGGCAACGGTGAGAGCGCCGTTGCCCGCTCTACGCGCGTCAGTCGCGCTCGTCCCAAGGTTGCTAGAGCGCGATCAGGATCACGCCGATCACGGCGGCGATGAGACCCGCGACTTTGTGCCAAGCCATCGGCTCGTCGAGGAAGAGCACACCAAGCAGAGACCCGCCGACGATGAACATGCCGTAGATCGGCACCACCACATTTGCAGGTCCGAGCGACAGCGCGTGGAACAGCGCGTTCACGGCGACGGCGAGCGCGATGCCCCCGGCGATGGCCCAAAGCAGCGGCGGCCGCTCGAGCTCGTACAGAAGCGGCTTGAGCTCGCCCCTGAGCGCCACGGTGGTGATGGCGAAGATAGCGACGATCGTCGTCGTGACGGCGAGCACCATATGCGTCGATGCCGTGCCCGACCGCTCGGCGAGCTTCACGAACAGCGTCATGAAAGAGTAGCCGGCCATGCCGAGCAGGGCCCACAAAACATAGGATTGAACCATT
>CAYMJW010000210.1:0-3788 GCA_964390455.1 uncultured Methyloceanibacter sp.
GTTGTCGTTGTGCTGGTTGCTGTTGTCGTTGTCGTTGCCGTCGGTGTTGGTGTTGTTGTCGTTCTCGTTACCGACCACGCTCGCTTCGTTGTCGTCGTTGTCGCTGCCGATGTCTTGCGCCCAAGCACTGGCGCTCATGCTCAGTGCAATGATCGAAGCAGCGGTCAACAGGAGATGCTTCTTCATTTAGATTGCCTCCAATCTAGTGTTACGGCCCGGATTGGGCCCATTCCCCACACGGCTGATGTCCCGTGATCTTCGATCTACGTTCGTCAGCCGCCGACGCGGCTCAACCCGGGGAATCCGGGTGGTGCCGCGACCACAAGTGATATGCACGTATCGTGCCAATTCTCGGATCCGCGCCAGGTATCACATTTTTTCAAGCCAAAACCCGCTGTTTTGCCTGAATGTACGTCTCACTCAGGAGCCGCATGGCGCCAGCTTGGCAGTCTTGAAGCGCCAGCGTGTCACAGGTTTATCACCGCCGATCGCACGGGCTTCTTGGGAAGGGGCGGACTATCGGACATTGTAACGTAATATATTGATTTATTTTGTTATTTTCGCATGCGCGGCTTTGCCAGGGGCACGCCGGCATTGTTAACGGACTGTAAAGCGTTGGTACACCCGCACTCGGCGGCGAGCGCTTCAGATCAAGTATCCGGTTTATATTTCAATCAGTTAACGGGATACCACAGATCGTGTAAAGGTTTGTGACTCCCGGTCCTTCCGCGCTCACAAAGCGACGACGAACGTGCGCCGCCCCCGTTGCGACCACGATCAGGGAGTGCCGGATCCGCCGGGGAACTCGCTCTTGGCGTCGTCCCACAGAATCACCGGGCCCGGGGGCGTGGTTGCCGCCTGAACTGGCACCCGATCCGCGATCCCTGAGGGAGTCCGAGGCCCTGCGTCGCTATCTCTTGGTGACTCAACGCTCTTGGCGGCGACGCGGGATTTCCTGCGATTTCCCACCGCCCGGGATTCTTCCACGGGTTTGTGCGCTTCCATGTCTCGACCCACCCCTTGGCGATCCGGATCCGCCCGCTCTTCTGACCCCCATTGAACTCGCGCATCGCCGCCGACGTCGGTTTCCGACGGGCTGTGCGCCAATGCGAGTGTTCGCAGGTCTATGCTCCGGTCGTCGCCTCTGTGCCCCGGATCGGGGCGTACGCACGGGATTCATTCAAATTTCGTGCCATTTCTTGGCTACGCATCGACGAGAGCCGCGAGTGCAGCGGAAAGAACTCCTAGCCGGTCTCCAGGCGGAAGCCGGGCGCTTCGGGCCGGTTCAGGCTTCCCTGACGAACAACTGGCGCGGCGGCCGGTTGTCGAGCCAGTCCTGCCAAATCAGCCGGTAGGCCTGCTCCAGGTTCTTGACGAAGCGGCGCGTGTCGAACAGCGGGCAGGTCGTGCGTTGCCCGGTCCACTTGTCCCGGATGTCCTTGAGATCCTTCGGGTGCGTCGCAAGGTGGACGGCCAGGCGCTCGTATTCCGCAAAGTCGGGAACGATCAACTCCGGCAGATCGGCCGCCTTCAGCAGGCTGGCGGTCACGCGGGACGCAAAGCTGTCGCTGGGGCAGGTGAGGACGGGGAGTCCGCCCCAGAGCGCGTCGCTGCCGGTGGTGTGCGAGGTGTAGTAGCGCGTGTCCAGGAACAGGTCGGCCAGCTTCTGCCGCGCCAGATGCCGGGCCTTGCCGATCTTGCGGGCGAAGATGAGGCGTTCCGCCGACACTCCGCGCGCTTCCGCCTCGCGCCGCAGATTGTCGGCCATGGGCGCATTGAACTGCAAGATCCACAGGACGCTGTTGGGCACCTGCTTCAGGATGCGCATCCACAGATCGAAGATGAACGGCTCGAGCTTGTAGTGGTTGTTGAAGCAGCTGAACACGAACGCATCTTCGGGCAGACCGAACTCGGCGCGGGCGATCGGCGATTCGTCGATCTCCTGCGTCCAGTCATTGGGCTGATAGCAGTGCGGCAGAAAGACGAGCTGCTCGCTGTAGTAGGGCTGGTCTTCCGGCGTGGTCACCACCGGGTCCGTCAGCATGTAGTCGACGAAGTCGGCGCCGCTCGAGCCGGGGAAGCGCAGGAACCCGACGGTGACGGGCGCAGGATGAAGCGCCGTGATCCTCATCCTGTTTCCCTCGGTGAAGCCCATGAGATCGACCATGATGTCGATCTCGTCGCCGAAGATCCGCTTTGCGCCCTCGGCGGCGGAGATCCGGTCGATGTCGGCGAAATGCTCGCAACCCGCCTCGATGGTCTTGCGGTAGATGCTGTTGTCATTCTTGCGGACGGAGTAGCCGTAGATGTCGAATTCCGAGCGATCGTGCAGGCCGAACATCGTGCGCGTCAGGTGGCCCATGGCCTGATTGCGGAAATCCTGAGACACGTAGCCGATGCGCAAGCGGTCATGACGCCGCGACCGGTCGAAGCGGAAATCGAGACGTTTGCGCCATCCCTCCACCTGCCGCTTGGTGTCTTCGGCCCAGCTTCGTCCGATCTTCAGGTGATCCGCGGGGGAGAGCGGCCGCGCGAGCGCGCTGAACGATGTGAGGGCCGTGCGCTCGCCCGCCTCGATCTGCTTTTCCGTGATCTTCATGAGCCGGGCGAACTCCTCGTCCCGCCCCCGCCAGTCGCACATCGACGCCTTCGCATGGCAGAGACCGGCCATCGCCTCGGCGTCGTCGGGCTCGATGGCCAGGATCTGCGCAAAAGCATCGGCAGCCTCGAGGAACTTGTCTTGCTCCTTCAGCAGCTTGGCCAGGCCTTCGAGGCCGGCGATGCGGCCCTTTGGATCATCTCCACAGGCCTGGATGAACCGCCGCAGCACCTTCTCCGCTGCTTCGTCCTGTTCGCATTTCGAGTAGAGCTGGGCCAGCGCCCGGGCCGCCGAACCCAGGTTCGGCTTCAGCGCGAGGCTCCTTTCCATCGCCGAGATAGCCGCCGCCATGTTGCCGCGCTCGTAGAGCAGATCGCCCAGATTCACATGCAAGTGCGCGGTTTCCTTGATCGACAATCCCTTCCGGAATGCCGCTTCCGCTTCCTCGAAGCGGCCCGCCGCGCGTAACGCCAGGCCGAGGTTGTTGCAGGCGTCGACATGGTCCGGCTTGTGCGCGATCGCCTGCCGATAGGCCTCGGCCGCCTCGTCATTCTGCCCGAGCGCCTTGAGTGCAATCCCCAGGTTGTACCATGCGGGAGCGTAGTCGGGCTTCAAGCGGGCTGCTTCGCGATAGCACGCCTTGGCTTCTTCGATTCTGCCGCGTTCACGCAGCAGATTCCCGAGATTGAAATGCCCGAACGCATAGGCCGGCTTTGCGTCGATGGTCTTTCGGTAGGCTGCCTCGGCGGCGTCCTTTTTCCCCTGCCGGGAGTACATGTTGCCGAGCTCGAGATGGGCCTCGGCGAAGTTCGGATCCGCTGACACCGCGTCGAGGAACGCGAACTCCGCCTCTGCCTCCCGGTTCGACTCCTTGAGCACCATCGCCATCCGATAACAGGTCGTGGCGTGCTTGGGGTGCCGATCGAGCACGGCGCGCAACGCCAGCACCGCGTCGGGGCGCCGCCCGAGGCGGGTCAGCACGTCCGCCAGCAGAAGGCCCCCCTCGGCATTGTCCGGGTTCGCCTTGACATATGTCGTCAGCGCCGATTGCGCGTCAGCCAGTTTCCCGGCCTTGATCTGCGCCCGCGCCTGATCGAGCAGCGTATTGCCGTAGGCCGCGTGGGCGGAATTGCCCTTCACGGCTGCCGGCGTCGGCTTGCGGCCACGTTGTTTCATCGAAGCTCGTTCC
>CAYMJW010000211.1:0-3784 GCA_964390455.1 uncultured Methyloceanibacter sp.
GCTCACCGCGAGCGCCAAAATGCGCTCGCGTGCTCTCCCACAAGGGGAGAGCGGGGAGCTTGTGGCACGGCTTGGCCGTCATTCGGAGACGCGAGCGGAGCCTCGAAGAACGCGCACCAAGTTGTGAAGGTCTCAGAACAAGCCATTGAGATACCAATGAAGCGGCCATAGGTTGCCCTAGGCTGCTCGTTCCGGATCGCCGTCAAAGGCCGCGAGCCGCGTGGGATCGCATCATGGAAAGGCACATCGGCATCATCGGAGCCGGAGTCGCTGGCCTGCACCTTGGGCTTTACCTTCGCCGGCACGGGGTCGACACCACCATCATCACCGATCGCACGGCAGATCAGTATGCCGCGTCGAGGCTGCCCAACACCGTCGCGCATTTTGCCCCGACACTCGAGCGGGAGCGGCAGCTCGGCATCGATCACTGGGACGACGAGCGGTTTCATTACACGTGCCACAATTATAGCTTCGGCGGCCCCGCTCAGCTCGAGTTCCGCGGCGGCTTCGAGCGCCCCAACCGGGCCGTCGACTATCGCATTTACCTGCCGCGGTTGATGGCCGACTTCGAGGCCCAGGGCGGCGGGATCGAGATTGCGACCATTGCCGCGTCGGACCTCGGCCCGCTCGCCCGGCGCTTCGACCTGCTCGTCGTGACCTCCGGTCGAGGAGAGCTCGCAAACGCATTCGGACGCGTGAACGGCGAGTCGCCCAACGATCGCCCGCAGCGACAGTTGCTGGCAGCATTATTCAAGGGCATCAGTCGCACCGATCCGGTCGGCGCGACGCTTTCGGTGTCGCCCGGCGAAGGGGAGCTGATTGACCTCCCGATCCTCACCGTTGGCGGGATGGCGTCCGCGTTGCTGTTCGAGAATATTCCGGGCGGCGATCTGGAGGTGCTGGCCCGGCTTCGTCACGCGGACAATCCCTCGGTCTTCATAAGGGCGGTTCTCGACAAGCTCGAAAAGCACCATCCGCACGTCTTCAATCGCATCGATACCGCGACGTTCGATCTGTGCGGTCCGGATGACGTCCTCCAGGGCGCCATCACGCCGATCGTGCGGCAGAGCACGCTCGACCTGGGCGACGGAAAGTTCGCGATTGCCGCCGGTGACGTCCACTGCACAGTGGATCCCATGATCGGCCAGGGCGCAAACCTCGCCTCCCATTCGGCGTTCGTCATCGGCGAGGAGATCGTCAAGGACACGCCCTTCGACGCCAAGTTTTGCGAGCGCATCGATCGGCGGCGCCTGACAAGGATCCTCGGAGCGTCTCGCTGGACCAACCTCATGCTGCAACCGCCGTCGCGCGAAATTGAGGAGCTGGTACTCGAGATGAGTCGGAATCAATCGCTATGCGACGAGTACACAAACAACTTCGGCTACCCCGAGAGGCAATGGGTGCGTTTCCGTTCGCCGGAGAGCATCCGCGCGTGGATCGACAGCTATCGGAAAGCGGGTTGACGGGGCGGCCTCAATCGGCCCGCTCCGCCCGCGCCCGCACGTCAGAGGGCGCAGCACCGTAGCGGCGGCGGAACACGCGGTTGAAGTACGACACATCGCCGAAGCCGCAATCATAAGCAACGGCACTGATCTTCTCGCCGGCGCGGCGCGGATCAAGGAGCAGTCGATAGGCCCGCGACAGACGCTGCTCCTGCACGTACGCGGTGAAGGTCGTCCCCTCTGCCTCGAAAAGCCTCTGGAGATATCGCTCGTTGCAATGATGGCGGTCGGCAAGAGCCGTCACCGACAGATTGGGCTGATCCAGGGTCGCCAGAATGTCCTGCTTGATCGCGTGCAGCCGCGCCGCAGGCACGCCGCCGCCTTGCGCCGCCTCGCGCGCGCCGGGCGCGCCGATCGTGACCGCCACGAGATCGCAAATATGCGCCGCCATCAGATGACGCAGCTCAGGGCTTGCCGTCATCTGCTCGCTCCAAGTCAGAGCGACATAGTTGGTCAACAGGCGCAGCGCGGCGTTGTCGGAAGAAATATGCCGCATGTAGCAATGCTCTCCGCCGCGCATCAGCGGGGCCAAGCGCCTCTTGGGAAAGCGCAAGGCCAGCAGGCCGCCGGGCGCCCGATGGGAGAACGCGGACGGATCCGCGCTCGATACCAGAACGGCTTCGCCGTCGCCGAGAGTGATTTCCTTGTTGCGCTGCTCGATCAGATGCGGACCGCGAAAGTTGATGAGCAACGCGGCATCGTCGGTGTCGTCCTCGACCAGCGCCCGCGTTCGTCGGTTGCACGAGCCATGCATATTGCCTGACGCGATCTGAACGTCCGACAGCAAGTTGAGGCCGAGATCGACCTCGAGCTGCATGTCGCGCATCGGATTGATCTCATAGCGCAACCCCATGCGCGCAAGGCATTCGCGCAACAGCGTCGGCCGCTCGCGTTCCGGATGGTCGGCAAGCGAGAGGCGGACGGGCCCTGCCGGCGGCGGCGGCGGCGCGGAGCTAAGCAGCAGATCGAGGGGAAGCGGGGGCAGATGGGAGAGATCAAGCATGGCTGGAACTCTGGCCGATCATCGGATTCAGATGCCCCGTGGTTGCAGAGGTGATTAGGCCATCGAAACCGGCCGGACAAGCGCTTTGTCGTCGTTTTGCAGGGGTTGTCGGCGCCGTCCTAGCGTTTGTCGGCGCAGTCCAAGAAGAGCCGAGCGGGCAGGGATATTGAAGCCACCGTCGGCGGTAAGAAAGGCGTTCAAGGCGGCGACGCCCGTCTTCGCCGATGAATCGGCGCACACATTCGCGATCGCCCAGCACCAAAGCCTGGAAACGAAAATAGGAGCAACGACCATGAAAAGCCCCAAGAGCATCAACGTGCACGACGGCGGCCGCGCGCCTTCGCCGGACGTCAGCCAGGATCGGAATCGGCTCTGGCCGGTTTGGGCCGGTGTCGCGGCATCTGTCGGCGCCCTCAGTTGGCTGCTCGGTGCGCCCAATGTCTTCCACGTGATCGCTGCGTGGCCGATTGCCTTAGGCGTCTGTGTTTCGATCCTCCTCCTTCCGGTGGTCTTGCGCGGGGCCGTTTGGATCAAGTTGGACGCTGCCGCCGCCGCCGGCAGGGGAGGCGTATCAGGCGGCGACGTTTTTCTTCGCCGATGAATCGGCGCGCACTTTCGCAATCGCCCAACACTAAGGCTTGGGCACGGAAATAGGAGAAACGATCGTGAAGAACCACACGTTGCCGCTCACGCGCATCCCGAGTCTGGCTGCGGCAGGCGTCCTTGTCGCCCTCACCATGGTCGGCATTCCCGCTTGCACGGATGAGTCGGTCGATCAGCTAAGCCGTGTCGGGCCTTCCGAAACCGCTCTCGAGGAATGCCAACAGTATAAGCGAGCGAAGTCTCGCCGCGCTTGCCGGGCGCGTCTATCGCGCGGGGCAAGTATCGACATCGCCGGCAAGTGACGGAGGGAGACTCGAACTTCTCCTCGGCGTGAGGAGGTCGCGGAACGCCCGTCTCGAAGGCGTGCGTCTGCAACGTGCGTGCTTCGAGACGCGCCCTTCGGCAAGCCGCCGGGCGCTCCTCAGCATGACGAGCTCAGCCCCTTTCTCGTGATTGTGCGGCGAAGGAGCATTTCCCCTCTCCCCTTCGTGGGAGAGGCTTGCCCTCGGGCTTGACCCGAGGGGCTTTCCGCCGCGATCTTGCGCGAGCGCAGCTCTGCGCGAGTCGCTTGGCGGGAAGGGTGAGGGGGCTTTCTCTTTGACGCCGCTTCGCGCCTTACCCCTCACCGCGAGCGCAAAAATGCGCTCGCGTGCTCTCCCACAAGGGGAGAGCGGGG
>CAYMJW010000212.1:0-1817 GCA_964390455.1 uncultured Methyloceanibacter sp.
GCGCGATCGAGGGTCCCGCGTCCGATGCGTTACGGTCCTGCCGAACAGCTTGTCTCCCTGCTGCTCGAACTCGGGGCGGCGCGTGCGGGGCTTGGCGTCACGGACATTATGGAAAGGTTTCGCGTCAGCCGGCGGACGGCCGAGCGCATGCTGGCGGCCGCCGGGCGGCTCGTGCCCCTGGAGGAATCAACGGCGTGGGAGGATCGCCGCAAGCGCTGGCGGCTCAAGCGCCTGCCGCCGGTTCTTGCCGCGCTTTCGGTCGATGAGCTTGCGGCGCTCCAACTCGCGGTCTCGGGCTTTGACCGGGACGGCCTCTCCGTCCAGGCGGAGGCGCTGCGGACGCTCGAAGCGAAGCTCCGTGCCACCCTTGCTGCAAGCGAGGCAAGCCGGCTTGCGCCGGATCTTGAGGCGCTCGCCGAAGCGGAAGGTTTTGCGCATCGGCCCGGTCCGCGCCAGCAGATCAGCCCCGCCGTCTTCGACACGCTGCGCTACGCCATCAAGGCGCGGCGCAAGGTTCGCATCGACTATCGCTACCGCGGCTCAGGCCGCACGGGCTATCAAACCGTCCACCCTTACGGCTTTCTCTATGGCAGCCGGCACTACCTCGTCGCTTTCAGCGAGGCCCCGCGCGCCCGCGACGTGAGGATGTTCGTGCTGCTCAACATCATCGAGGCGACGCTTGGCGACGAGGGCTTCGTGCCGCGCGCCGATTTCTCGCTCAAGACTTTTGCCGAGCGTTCCTTCGGGGTGTTTCAGGAGAGCCCGGTGAGGGTCGCGTGGAAATTCTCGCCGCGCGCCGCGCCTGATGCACGCGCCTACGTGTTCCATCCCAATCAAGTCGTCTCCGAGGAGCCCGATGGCGGCGTGCTGGTCGAGTTCACCGCCGGCGGGCTTCGCGAAATGTGCTGGCACCTCTTCACCTGGGGCGGCGAGGTGGAGATCGTGAGGCCGAAGCGTCTCGTCGCCATGATGCGCGAAGAGCTCGCCAAGCACGGGCTCAACGTCTGAGCGGCGCCTCCGTCCGCTTCTGACGCAGCTAAGCTCTATCCCTTGCGAAGACGGTGTGGCGCGGACGCGCTCACTGCCGCGACCCGCGGAGCGCTTCTTAAGACCTTGCGGGCAATCCCGGCTTGGCTTGCCGGGACCGCAAGGGCGCATCTCGCCTCAAGCCGCGCTCATTCGAGCGTGAGGCCAGCCGCAAGATTGATGGGTCGGCAGAACCGCGCCACGACAGGCGGTGCCCTCACCGGGATCACCGCCTCTATTTTCTGCCGCGCTGATCGAGATAGGACTTGAGCGCGACGGCGTTGTTGTAGCGCGTCTCCTTGGCGCCGAAGACCAGCGTCACGGTCCCCTCGCCGCACTGCGCGAGCAGCCTCTCCACGGCTTCCGGTCGCCGGTCGAGTTCATTGAAATAGCGGTCGCGAAATGCGTCCCACTTCTCCGGCTCGTGGTTGAACCATTGGCGCAGTCCCGCACTGGGGGCTGCCTCCTTGCACCACGCATCGACCCGAAGCCGGTCCTTCGACAGGCCCCGGGGCCAGACGCGATCGACCAGGATGCGCCGCCCGTCGGTCGCTTCGGGCGGGTCATAGGCCCGCTTGAGCTTGATCCGCAGCTGGCCCCGCTTTGTCATGAGTAGATGCGATACACCGGCTGAGCCGAGAGCGGTATCAGCGTTTGCGCGCCGCGCCGCGATTTGACCGAACGCGCGCAGGCCTCGCCTCGAGGAGCGTGACGAGATCATCGATCGTGCGCCTGACGGATTTCGCCTCGCCCGTCGCCCAGGCCACCAGGCTTGCGCCTTCCAGCGTGCT
>CAYMJW010000212.1:1917-3731 GCA_964390455.1 uncultured Methyloceanibacter sp.
AGCGCCTCCTTGGTCGGGAAATGATGGTGGATGCTCGCCTTCTGGATGCCGACCCGCTCTGACAGATCGGCGTAGCTGAAGGCGGCGAAGCCGCGCGTCCGCACCAGCGCCTCGGCTTCCTTCAACAGCAGGTCGCGCGTTCCGAGCATCATCCGCTCCTGTTGCTCTCGGCGGACGTGGCGGCTTTCCCTTCCTGGGTCGGCTCTGTGCGCCCAATGAATTCGGCCCCGTCGGTATCGACGATGCGAATGTCGAGTTCGTTGTTCTCCCCGCGCCCGAAGGTGAAGCGGAAATTCGGGTTGGTCGAGATCGAGAACGTGCTCGTCAAGTTGAACACGAGCTCGCCGTCGCGTTTGACCGTCATCTCCTTGACGAAGCGCGCCGGGATGAAATTGGCGGTGTTGACGTCGAGCTGCATGCCGTTGTCGTTCGGATGCTTGATCATCACTTGCGCCGCAAAGATCGGGCTCGATTCGAGCGCCGGCGGGAAGATCTTGACGATCATCTTGCCGAGACCGGCACTGTCGGCCTCAGGATCCTTCGCCTGCATGGCGGCGCAGCCGCCGGCCGCTGCCAGGAACTTGGTGGTCATGTGCAGGCTGCCGTCCTCGGTCTCGAGCACGGCGCGCACATGCGAGAAATTATCCACGCGCACGCGGGTGGAGAAGCTCCGCTCGCCGCCTGAGCCTGCCGCGGGACCGAAGGCCAGCGTCGCCACCTTCGGGTCGGGATTGTTGTCGATGAAGAGCGACAGCGATTTGAGCTGGCCCTTCACATGCGGCGGGATGCGCACGGTGAGCGGCACGAGCGCCGCATCCTCGACCTTCGCCGGCGTTTCCAGCACGATCATCCCGTCCTCTTCGCTGATCGCCCTGTCGCCGAAGGCCTGCTCCTTCACGATCGGCCAGATTTTCACACTCTCGGCCTTCGCCCCTTGCATCGGCGCGGGCACGAGGAGCGCAACAGCGATAGCCGCAACCGCGGCCGGATCAGCGAGACGATCGATCAGAAGGCGCATTGTCTTCTCCTCATAGTGTCGCGAGGCTCTATTCCCATTCAAGTTCCGCATAGGCCGCGGTGACATTACGAACGTGGTATTGGTCGAACAGCTTCCATGCGTCGCGCTCCGAGAACCCGGCCATCTTCGTCGCCTCGTCGAGCGGCTTGCCCTCTGCGATCAGGCGGCGCACGTCGTCTGCGATCGCCGCGAGATAGCGTTGCTCGGGGAGAAGCGCCTCGGGCAGTTCCATGGATTTCGGCCCATGACCCGGGACGACGCGGGCGGCCTTCCGCTGTCCGAGCGTATCGAGAAGCGTAAGCCAACCCTTGATCGAGCCGTCGATGGTCGGCACGTGCACCGAGAAGAGAAGGTCGCCGAGAAACAGCGTGTCGGTCTTGGTGTCGGTGACGATCAGGTCGTTGTCGGTATGCGCAGTGGCCTGCGGCTCCAGCAGCAGCGTGCGGCCGCCGAGATCGAGCGTCGTCGTCTCCTTGACGGAAAGCGTCGGCAGGATGATCTCGCTGCCTTCGAACGCATCTTCGCCCAGCATGCGCTTGTTGGCGGCGATATAGCCTTCGGCGCGGGTGCCGAGCGCGCGGGCGAGCTTGTAGTGACCGACGAAAGTCGGCGCATCCTCTTTGAACGCCGCGTTGCCGAGCACATGGTCGGGATGCATATGCGTGTTGATGACGTAGCGGATCGGCTTGTTCGTGACCATGCGGATCGCATCGCGGAGCTCGCGCCCCATGACCGCGCTCCCCGACGTGTCGATCACCGCGACCGCCTCGTCGCCGACGATGAAGCCGGCATTGGC
>CAYMJW010000213.1:0-3724 GCA_964390455.1 uncultured Methyloceanibacter sp.
CCCTTGTGGCTGACGGTGACGACCATGTCCTCGCGCTGGATCAGGTCCTCGTCGTCGACCTCGCCCTCCATCTCGAGGATCTCGGTGCGGCGCGGCGTGTTGAACTCGTTCTTGATCGCGCCGAGCTCGTCCTTGATGATCGCGACGATCCGCCCGCGGGAGCGCAAGATGTCGAGATAGTCGGCGATCTGCTCGCCGAGTTTCTTCAATTCGTCACCGACCTCGTCGCGGCCGAGCGCGGTGAGCCGCTGGAGGCGGAGATCGAGAATCGCGCGGGCCTGCTCCTCGGAGAGTCGATAGGTGCCCTTGGCCGAGACCTTGTGCCGCGGATCGGCGATCAGCTCGACGAGCGCGACCACGTCGGATGCCGGCCAATCGCGGTCCATCAACCGCTCGCGCGCCGCGGCCGGGTCGGGCGCCTTGCGGATCACGGCGATGACCTCGTCGATATTGGCGACGGCGATGGCGAGGCCGACCAGCACATGGGCGCGGTCGCGGGCCTTGCGCAGCAGGAATTTGACGCGGCGGCCGATCACCTCCTCGCGGTAATCGGTGAAGGCGCGGATCAGGTCCTTGAGCGTGAGCTGCTCGGGCCTGCCGCCGATCAGCGCCACGATGTTGCAGCCGAAGGTCGATTGCAGCGGCGAGAAGCGATAGAGCTGGTTCAACACCACATCGGCCATGGCGTCGCGCTTCAGCTCGATCACGACGCGCATGCCCTGGCGATCGGACTCGTCGCGAATGTCGGAGATGCCCTCGATCTTCTTCTCGCGCACCAGCTCGGCGATCTTCTCGACCATCGCCGCCTTGTTCACCTGATACGGGATCTCGGTGATGACGAGCGCCTCGCGCTCCTTGCGTACGGTCTCGGTGGTGACGCGGCCGCGCATGAGAACGGAGCCGCGGCCTTTGTGATAGGCGGCGCGGATGCCGGCGCGGCCGAGAATGAGGCCCGCGGTCGGGAAGTCGGGGCCGGGAACGATCTCCACCAGCTCATCGATGCTGATGGCGGGATTGTCGAGATAGGCCACGCAGGCGTCGATCACCTCGCCGAGATTGTGCGGCGGGATGTTGGTCGCCATGCCGACGGCGATGCCGCCGGCGCCGTTGACCAGCAGGTTGGGAAACTTCGCCGGCAGGACCACCGGCTCCTTCTCGCGCCCGTCGTAATTCGGCTGGAAATCGACGGTGTCGTTCTCGAGATCGTCGAGCAGCGCGATGGCGGGGCGCGCGAGCCTGACCTCGGTATAGCGCTCGGCCGCGGGCGGATCGCCGTCAACCGAGCCGAAATTGCCCTGCCCGTCGATCAGCGGCAGGCGCATCGAGAAATCCTGCGCGAGCCGGACCAGCGCGTCGTAGATCGCCTGATTGCCGTGGGGGTGATACTTACCCATGGTGTCGCCGGTGACGCGCGCCGATTTGTTGTAGGCGCGGTCCGGCGTGTAGTTGTTCTCGTGCATCGAGAACAGGATGCGGCGATGCACGGGCTTGAGCCCGTCGCGCACGTCGGGAAGCGCGCGCGACACGATCACGCTCATGGCGTAATCGAGATAGGAGCGCTTCATCTCGTCGATGAGCGAGATGGGTCTGATGTCGGAGGGCGCCGGGCCCTCGACCTCTGTTTTGTCGTCGTCAGCCAAGGAAGGAAGAAGCCTGTTCCAAAGAGGTGACCGCCAGCCATGACACGGGCGGCGGGACGGAAAAACCGTCCCCGCGCGACGCCCGAACGATGACCGAAAGACAGTGTTCTATAGCTGATTTGGGCGCGCGTTCGCAACCGCGCAGACGGCCTCGCATTCGTCTTTATTCTATTGCTTTTTCAATGTCTTAGCATGCGGGAACCAGGGTGCTCACGCCCCCGTGCCGCAAGCCACTTCATCAGCCTACGGAGATTTGCCACGCGGCCGATTCGGGGGAGCGGACGGCCCCGCCCGGACGCTGTCTCAGGACTTGGTCAGGGTCGAAGTGCGACGCCCCTCACCCGGCGCGCGAAGACGCGCGCCGACCCTCGGGTCAAGCCCGAGGGCAGGCTCTGCCCACGAGTGGGAGGTTTGGAGAAAGGCACGGCTGAAGGGTATGAATCGTCATACCGGCGCAAGCCGGTATCCAGAGGCACATTGCGCCGTGCATGCCGCTTCTGGATTCCGGCTTTCGCCGGAATGACGCATCACCTTGTCATTGCCCGGCTTGACCGGGCAATCCAGTAATCGCTTGCGGTCTCGGTGAGTACTCGATTCCCGCCTTCGCGGGAATGACACCCTCCCTGACACTGATCGTCAGAACGGGATCTCGTCGTCGAGCTCCTTGTCGAAGGACGCTCCCTTGCCGCCGGCGCCTGGAAGCGGACCCGAGCGTCCGAACTCGCCATTGCGCTGGTCGCTCTCGCCCGCGCCGTCACGCGGCTTGCCGTCGAGCATGGTGAGCTCGCCGCGATATTGTTGCAGCACCACTTCCGTCGAATAGCGATCCTGCCCCGACTGGTCCTGCCATTTCCGCGTTTGAAGCTGACCCTCGATGTAAACTTTCGAGCCCTTCTTCAGATATTGCTCGGCGACCCGCGCGAGATTCTCGTTGAAGATCACCACGCGGTGCCACTCGGTCTTCTCGCGCCGTTCCCCGCTCGCCTTGTCGCGCCAATTCTCGCTGGTGGCGAGGCGAAGATTGACGATCGGCCGCCCGTCCTGGGTTTGGCGGACTTCAGGGTCGGCACCGAGATTGCCGACGAGGATCACCTTGTTCACCGATCCGGCCATTAGAATGAGACCTCCGCGTGGGGTTTTGCTTGCTTGAACCCACCAATCTACCGCCCCCGAGGCGTGGCCTGCCAGACGGCAAAGATCCTGTCCACAGCCGAGGGCTAGGAGGCATTTGTACACGTTTTGTTCTCATCTGTCTAGGCGTCTCTCGCGCTCCCGTCTCCGGCCATCAGCGATTTTGAGACTTGCGGCGTGGCGGCCTATGGCTTACCCGCAAAACCATCCGCTCAACGCCAAGGAACGCCGCAGGCCCCACTGCCGTTCGCCGGAAGAAGGAAAGAGATGCAGAGACCCGTCGAGCAACGGCAAGCCCCCAAGCGCCGCACCAGCGCGCGGCGCCATCCGCACGAGCAAACCTTCGGCTTCACGTCGCGGCAGTGGCCGTTCATCTACGTCCTGGTCGGGAATTGGGTGTTCGCGGCCGTCGTCTTCGTCCTCGCCAAGCTGCTTTGGGACTGGGTCCCCTCCGAGTGGACCATTGGCGACCGCATCGCCCTCGTCATCAAGAACGCCGTGGTCGCCATTCTGCCGGCGGTGCTCGCCATCTGCATCGTCGCCGGGCAGCGCCTCGACCCCTCGATGTTCGTCGGCCGCGTGCCGAAGCCCAATTCGGCG
The DNA here is from genome assembly GCA_964390455.1 of uncultured Methyloceanibacter sp. Lineage (GTDB taxonomy): Bacteria > Pseudomonadota > Alphaproteobacteria > Rhizobiales > Methyloligellaceae > Methyloceanibacter. Next base: position 3,372 of record CAYMJW010000213.1, read on the forward strand.
GTCGATATCAACAACCGGTTCATTCTCAACACGGTCGAGCAGTTCATCCTCTATTTCATCGGCAATGCGGGGCTTGCCCTCTACTGCCCGGCGCAGGAGGCGCGCAGCTTGATCGTGCTCACCGCGCTGTTCGTTCTTGGGCGCCTGCTGTTCTGGGTCGGCTACCACTACAATCCCTATGTGCGCGCCTTCGGCTTCGGCATTACCTTCTACCCAACCGTCATCGTTTATCTCTGGCTGATCTTACGGATGGTGTTCGGCATCGAGATCCGAATTTGAGCGGCTTGGCGTGCTTCGAGACGCGCCCTTAAGGGCGCTCCTCAGCATGAGGGCGTTGATGTCCCGCTCTTCTT
>CAYMJW010000214.1:0-3716 GCA_964390455.1 uncultured Methyloceanibacter sp.
CATAGGCGAGGACGAGGTCGGCCGCGATCAGCACGGCGAGACCGAGGAGGAGCAGCGGGCGGCCGCCGATCCGGTCCTGAAGCCGCCCCGCCGGATAGGCGCTTGCCGCGAAGACGAGGCTCATCACCGCGATGACGGCGGGGGCCCAGGCGAGCGCAAGCCCTGAATCCGTCGCTCGGATGACGAGAAAAGCCTCGCTGAACCGCGCCAAGGTGAAGACGGCGCCCGCGGCGGCGACGAGCCAATAGGCGGAGCCGAGCGCGCCGATGTCCTTGGCCCGGAGCGGCGCCCGCGCTTGGGCCTGCGCGTGCCTTGGCTCCTTGACGCCAAAGACGAGAACCGCGACCGCGAGCGCGGCGGGGATGACCGCGAACCACAGCACCGCGCGGATGTCGTCATTGAAGAGAACCATCAAGCCGATGGCCAGCGCCGGACCGAGCACGGCCCCCACCGTATCGAGCGACTGGCGGAGGCCGAACGCCGCGCCCCTCATGGCGGGAGGTGTGAGGTCCGCGACCAGCGCATCGCGCGGCGCGCCGCGAATTCCCTTGCCGATACGGTCGAGGAAGCGGGCGGCGAGCACGAGCCCGATCGAGTTCGCGAGCGGGAAGAGCGGCTTGGTCGCCGCCGCGAGGCCGTAACCCAGCACGGTGAGAGCCTTGCGCCGCCCGAGGACATCGGACAGCCAGCCGGAGAACACGCGGGAAACTTGCGCCGTCGCCTCGGCGATCCCTTCGACGATACCGAGCACGGTCGCGCTCGCCCCGAGGGTGACGACGAGGAAGATCGGGAGCAGCCCATGAATCAGCTCAGATGAGGTATCCATGAGTAGAGAGGTGAGGCCGAGCGCCCACACCGCCCGCGGCAGGCTCTGTCCGCTCGCTTCTCCAGCTCTCACCAGCCGCCCCTCCTCCGAGAGATCGTTCAGACGCGCCTGTGATATAGAGGGGCGACCAACCGCTCCGACCAAGGCATCGCCAAAGCACATGATCTCCGTTCCGGCCGAAGACCCTGTTCACGCGCTCGTCCCTCATACTCTGACGGAACCGCTTGCCGGAAGCGCGGCGGGGCCGCTCGCGGGGCTCACCTTCATGGTGAAGGACCTCTTTGCCATATCCGGCCGAAAAGTGAGCAACGGCAATCCGACCTACTACGCCCAATCCCTCCCGGCCTCCACGACCGCGCCCGCGATCGTTCGGCTGCTCGAGGCGGGCGCGTCATGCACCGGCATCACCATTTGCGATGAGTTCTTCTACAGCGTGCTCGGCTCCAATGTTCACTACGGCCAGCCGATCAATGCCCGCGCGCCCAAGCACGTGACCGGCGGGTCCTCCTGCGGCTCGGCCGCTTCGGTCGCGGCTTCGATGTGCGACTTCGCGCTCGGCAGCGACACGGGCGGCTCGATCAGGGTGCCCGCGTCCTTCACCGGGCTCTATGGTCTGAGACCGAGCTTCGGCCGCATCGCGACAGAGGGCGCCACAGTGATGGCGCCGAGCTTCGACACGATCGGCTTCCTCGCCCGCGAGGCGGAGCTGTTCCGCAAGATCGGCCATGTGCTGCTCGAAGGCGAGCGCGTCGACGCCAAGGTGACGCGCCTGATTCTTGCCCAGGATTTTTTCGGTCACGCCGAGGCGAGTGCCGACCAAGCGCTGTGGGGCACGCTCGCGAAGATCGGCCCCGCGCTGCCGCAGCCGGAGCACCGCGACATCGCGGGCGAGGCGATCGATAATTGGCGCAACGCCTTTCGCCTCATCCAAGGTTTCGAGATTCAATCGACGCTGCTTCCCTTCATTCAGTCGCACGACGTCAAGCTTGGACCGGGCATCAAGGAGCGCTTCGCGGCCGCGGCCGAGATCACTTCCACCGAGGCCGAAGCCGCGCGCCGCTTGCGCAGCGAGATCGCCGAAAAGCTCGATGCGCTGCTGAGGCCCGGAACGCTGATCGTGCTGCCGACGACCCCGACCCTTCCGCCCGAGCGCGACATCCCCGATGGCGCGTCCTTCGCCGAGTTTCGCTCCGAGACCCTGGGCTACACTTGCCTTGCCGGAAATTCGGGCCTGCCGCAGATTTCCATTCCTGCCGCCGAGGCAGCCGGTTGTCCGATCGGCCTCTCCTTCATCGGCTGGAGGGGTGGCGACGAGGCGCTGCTCGATCTCGCCGTCACACTTGCAAACACGTTTCCGCAAACAGGTTCCACAAACGAAGGAGTTGGCCTGTGACTCTCGCTTTGCCCTATCTCTACCTTGCCGTCGCGATCGTGTTCGAGGTGATCGGAACCTCGGCCCTGAAAGCGTCCGACACCTTCACCCGTCTTGTTCCGAGCATCGTCACCCTCGCCGCCTACGCCGTGTCCTTTACGCTGCTCGCGCTTAGCCTGCGAACGATCCCGGTCGGCATCGCCTACGCCATCTGGGCCGGGGTTGGGATCATCCTCATTGCGCTCGTCGGTTGGCTTTGGTTCAAGCAACCGCTCGATGCGCCGGCGCTGATTGGCATTGCCCTGATTATCGGCGGGGTGGTCGTCGTGAATGCGTTCTCGCAGTCGCTTCCGCACTAGCGGATTGATTTCGGTTTGAGGTGCGCGATGCCCGACCGATCGTATAGCGCAGGGTTCCGCTCATTGACGGCCGAGACGCCCGCGCCCGTTGCGCTCGCCGTGAGCGGCGCCCTTCCCTCCTGGCTTGCGGGCACGCTCCTCCGCACCGGACCCGCCAAGTTCGAGGTCGGCGCGCGCAGCTACAACCATTGGTTCGACGGCTTGGCGATGCTGCACCGCTTCGCCATCGCCGATGGCGGCGTGACCTACGCCGCCCGCTTCCTGCAAGGCAAGGCGTTCCGCGCGGCGGCGGAGACCGGCAAGATCTGCTACAGCGAATTCGCGACCGACCCGTGCCGCACGCTGTTCGGACGCGTGGCCGCGATCTTCGCTCCGAAGCTCACCGACAATTGCAACGTCAATGTCTCGGACTACGCGGGCGAGACGGTCGCCTTCACCGAGACTTTCATGCCGATGCGCTTCTCGCGCGAGACGCTGGAGACGCTCGGCGTTTTCGGCTACGGCGCGGCGCTAAAGGGCCAGATCTCGACCGCGCACCCGCATTTCGATGCCAAGCGCGCCTGCCATTACAACTACATCGCCGATTTCGGCATGAGCAGCCTCTACCGCATCTGCCGCATCGGCAATGACGGCAGCCAGCAGCAAATCGCCGAGATCGCGGTTGAGCGGCCCTCCTACATGCACAGCTTCGGCATGAGCGAGGACCATTTGATCCTGACCGAGTTCCCGCTCGTCGTGAACCCGATCGACCTCAAACTGTCAGGCAAGCCGTTCATTCAAAACTATCGTTGGGAACCTGAGCGCGGGATCGTCTTTCATGTCATCGCCAAGGACACGGGCGAAATCGTGCGTACCGCGAAGACCGATGCGAGTTTCGCCTTCCATCATGTCAACGCCTTCGCCCAGGACGGCGGTCTTGCTATCGATGTGATCGCCTACACGGACGCCTCGATCATCGATCAGCTCTATCTCTCGCGGCTGCGCGCCAACGCGCCTATCACCGCCACCGGGACGCTCACCCGCTTTTTCGTTCCCTTGGCGGACGGAGCGCCGATCACGCGCCGGACCTTGGCCGGCGTGCCGCTGGAGCTGCCGCGCATCAACGACGCGCGCTGCGCCGGCAAGCCCTATCGCTACCTCTGGGGCACGGGGATCGAGG
>CAYMJW010000215.1:0-3687 GCA_964390455.1 uncultured Methyloceanibacter sp.
AATTCCGTCAGATGACAAAGCGCTGGTACATCGTTCACGCCTACTCGAATTTCGAGCGCAAGGTCGCGGAGTCGATCAAGGAGCGCGCGATTTCGGCCGGGCTCGCCGACATGTTCGAGGAGGTGCTCGTGCCGATGGAGGAGGTCGTGGAGATGCGCCGCGGCCGGAAGGTGAGCTCCGAGCGGAAGTTCTTTCCCGGCTACGTGCTGGTGAAAATGGACCTCAACGACCAGACCTATCACCTCATAAAAGCGACGCCGAAGGTGACGGGCTTTCTCGGCACCGAGAACAAGCCCATTCCGATCACCGAGGAGGAGGCCGGGCGCATTCTCCAGCAGGTGCAAGAGGGCGTCGAGCGGCCGAAGCCGTCCGTGACCTTCGAAATCGGCGAACAGGTGCGCGTGGCCGACGGCCCGTTCGCCTCGTTCAACGGCCTGGTCGAGGAGGTCGACGAGGAGCGGGCGCGGCTCAAGGTGGCGGTGTCGATTTTCGGCAGGCCCACGCCGGTCGAGCTCGAATACGCGCAGGTTGAGAAGCTGTAATCGGGTCAGTCCAGACGACGCGGGAAGTGTAGCGAAGAATGAAAAAGATCGACGGATACATCAAGCTCCAGGTGCCGGCGGGGCAGGCCAATCCCTCGCCGCCGATTGGCCCCGCGCTTGGCCAGCGCGGCGTCAACATCCCGGAGTTCTGCAAGCAGTTCAACGCCGCGACGCAGAAGCTCGAGCCCGGCTCGCCGATCCCGACGGTCATCACCGTCTATGCCGACCGCTCCTTCACCTTCGAGATGCGGACGCCGCCGGCGTCGTACCTGCTGAAGAAGGCCGCCAAGATCGGCAAGGGCTCGAAGGAGCCGGGTCGCGCCGGCGCAGGCACCGTCACGCAGGCGCAATTGCGCGAGATCGCCGAGATCAAGATGAAGGATTTGAATGCGAGCTCCGTCGAGCAGGCGATGAAGATCATCGCCGGCTCCGCCCGCTCGATGGGCCTACAGGTGCAGGAGTGATCGAATGAGCAAGCCCGGGAAACGGTTCCGTGAGGCGGCGGCGAAGGTCGAACGCGAGAAGCTCTATACGCTTGAGGACGCGGTGAAGCTGGTCAAAGGCGGGGCCAAGGCGAAGTTCGACGAGACCATCGAAGTGGCGATGAATCTCGGCGTCGATCCGCGTCACGCCGACCAGATGGTGCGCGGCGTTTGCCAGTTGCCGCATGGCTCGGGCCGCAAGCTCCGCGTCGGCGTGTTCGCCAAGGGCGCCAAGGCCGAGGAAGCGAAGAAGGCGGGCGCCGATGTCGTTGGCGCTGAGGACCTCGTCGAGCAGGTGCAGAAGGGCGTGATCGATTTCGACCGCTGCATCGCCACGCCGGACATGATGCCGCTCGTCGGCCGTCTCGGTAAGGTGCTGGGTCCGCGCGGGCTGATGCCCAATCCGAAAGTCGGCACGGTCACCGCCGATATCGGCCCGGCCGTGCGCGCGGCGAAAGGCGGCGCGGTCGAGTTCCGCGTCGAGAAGGCGGGCCTCATCCATGCCGGCGTCGGCAAGGCAAGCTTCAGCGAGCAGGCGCTCGTGGACAATATCCGCGCCTTCGCCGACGCGGTGATGAAGGCAAAGCCCGCGGGCGCCAAGGGCACGTTTTTAAAGCGGGTCGCGGTCACCTCGACCATGGGCCCGGGCGTGAAGATCGAGCCTGCGAGCCTCACCGGAGGTGCTGCGGGCTAGAAGTGAGTTTCGGGACCGAGCGATCGGCCCCGAAGGACCGCTTGCAAGTCGCAAGCGATCCGAACCTGTCCGAGATTGCAGGTGCGGGCGACCGCTTAAGCCTTTTGGGCCTGCATGAGACGGGAGACGAACGGTTCCGAGGGCGTGGGGCTCACCCCCGCACCCTCAAGATCGGTTTGAACCTCGTAAGGAGCTCTTACGCCGTTTGGCGTGCGGGCGGACAGGCTAGAGAAGCGCCGCGTGAAGACGCGGGCAGGCTCTTAGCCTTGCCCTCTCATTCTCGCGGCACGGTGTAGCCGAAGGGCCGGGATTTCTCCCGACCCGAAACAGACGGAGTGAGCATTGGAGAGAACAGAGAAGCGCGAAGTCGTGACGGCGCTTCACGATGTCTTCGCCAAGACCGGCGTTGTCGTCGTCGCTCACTATGCGGGCCTGACCGTCGCCCAGATGACCAAGCTCAGGAGCGAAATGAGAAGCGCCGGCGGCAAGGTCAAAGTGGCGAAGAACAGGCTCGTCAAGCTCGCGCTCGAAGGCACCGACGCCAAGGGCATCGCGGATTTGCTGAAAGGGCCAACGTGCCTCGCATTTTCCGCGGACCCGATTGCGGCACCGAAGGTCGCCGTCAAATTCGCCAAGGCGAACGAGAAGTTCGTGATCCTGGGCGGTGCGATGGGAACGACGGTGCTCGATGCCAAGGGCGTGACTTCGCTTGCCGACTTGCCTTCGCTCGATGAGCTCAGAGGCAAGCTGATCGGACTCCTTCAGGCGCCTGCGAGCAAGATCGCGCGCACGCTGAACGAGCCCGGCGCTCAGCTTGCGCGAGTCTTCGGCGCTTATGGCAACTCGCAGGCGGCGTGACGGCGGCCCAAAACACTGACGAGAGTTCAAACCTACGAGGATAAGTCGATGGCAGATTTGCAGAAAATCGTGGACACGCTTTCGGGCCTGACCGTGCTCGAAGCCGCAGAGCTTGCGAAAATGCTCGAAGAGAAATGGGGCGTCTCGGCCGCGGCACCCGTCGCCATGATGGCGGCCGGTGGTGGCGCTGCTGCCGCCCCGGTGGAGGAGAAGACCGAGTTCACCGTCGTTCTCACCGCCGCCGGAGCCCAGAAGATCAATGTTATCAAAGAGGTACGGGCAATCACCAATCTCGGCCTGAAAGAGGCCAAAGACCTGGTCGAAGGTGCGCCCAAGCCCGTGAAGGAAGGCGTCTCCAAGGACGAGGCGGAGAAGATCAAGAAGCAGCTTGAAGGCGCCGGCGCGACCGTCGAGCTGAAATAGCGGTGGGTTGAAATCGGCCCGGGCGACCACAATATATGGGTGTTCGCCCGGGCCAAAACCCACCAAACACATTGTGACGTCTCGCCAGACCCTCCGCTTCGACGAAGCGGGGGTTCCGGCGAGCCGTCTCGACGAGCCTAAGAGGACCACATGGCGCAGCAGACTTCGAATGGCCGTAAGCGTTTGCGGAAGATGTTCGGCAAGATCCACGAAGTGGCGGAGATGCCGAACCTCATCGAGGTTCAGAAGCAGTCATACGATCAATTCCTCATGGTGGAGGAGCCCGAAGGCGGCCGTGGCGACGAGGGCCTTCAGGCGGTGTTCCGCTCGGTCTTCCCGATCAAGGATTTCGGCGAGCGCTCGCAGCTCGAATTCGTGCGCTACGCCTTCGAGCCGCCGAAATACGACGTCGATGAGTGCCAGCAGCGGGGCATGACCTATGCCGCGCCGCTGAAAGTGACGCTCCGACTGATCGTGTTCGACGTCAACGAAGAGACCGGCGCCCGCTCGGTCAAGGACATCAAGGAGCAGGACGTTTACATGGGCGACATGCCGCTCATGACGTCGAACGGCACCTTCGTCATCAACGGCACCGAGCGCGTCATCGTCTCGCAGATGCACCGCTCGCCCGGTGTGTTCTTCGACCACGACCGCGGCAAGACCCATTCCTCGGGCAAGCTCTTGTTCG
>CAYMJW010000216.1:0-3652 GCA_964390455.1 uncultured Methyloceanibacter sp.
GGCAGGCCGCCGGTCAAGCCCTTCATCTTCTCTTTCATCGCCTCCTCGACCTTGATCTTGGCGTCGTTATGCGCGGCGACGATCAAATCCTCCAGGATCTCGGCGTCTTCGGGCTTGAGCAGCGCGGGGTCGATCTTGACGCCCGCCATGTCGCCCTTGCCGGAGAGCGTCACCACGACCATGCCGCCGCCGGAGCGGCCCTCGATCAGCGTGCGCTCGAGCTCGGCCTGCATGTCGGCCATGCGGCCCTGAAGCGCCTGCGCCTGCTTCATCATCTCGGCGAAATTCTTCATCAGTTGGTCCCGTCCTCTTTCAGCGCATCAGGCTCATCCGTGGTCTCGTCTTGCGGCGCTGCTTCCGCGACAGGCCGCACGGCGGTAATGCGCGCGCCGGGGAAATGTTGCATCACCTTCTTGACGGAAGGGTGCTCGCGCACGCGCTCGATCTCGCGCGCTTCCCTCTCGCGGCGCTGGATGCCCAAGGGCGCCGCGCCCTCCTCGTCGCTGACCGCGACCATCCACACGCGCCCGGTCCAGGCTTTGAGCTTGCGCATCAATTCTTGGCCAAGCTCGCGGGGGGCATGCGGCAGCGGATTGATCTCGATCGTGCCCGGCTTGAAGCGCACGAGCCGCACCTGCTCGGTGAGCGCATGTTTGAGCTTGAGATCGCGCTTTGCCTCGGCAAGCGCCACGACATCCTCGAAGCTCTTCAATTCCGGCCGGGGCGGTTCCGGCTCCGCCTGATCGCCGTCAGAAGCGGCGCGCGGTTCGACGGGCTCGGCGCCAGCATGCGGCCTGGCGCGTGGTATCTCGGCGCTAAGCGTCGCGACGGTCTGCGTCTCGGCGCGTGGTCTCTCGGCGCTGAGCGCGGGCTCGGCCTTACGCGAAGGCTTCGGCGCGGCTGACGATCCGGTCTCGGCCGCGCCTGTCCCCGGCCCTTCCGACAGGCGGCGCGCCAGTTCTCCGGGCGGCGGCAGACCGGCGGCATAGGCAAGCCTGACCAGGACCATGTCGGCGGCGGCAAGAGGGCGCGGGCTTTCCCGCACCTCCTCGTGGCCCTTGAGCAGCATCTGCCAAGCGCGGGCGAGCGCCGGCATCGAAAGACGGGCGGCAAGATCGGCGGCGCGGGCGCGCTCGGCTTCGCTCGCTGCGGGGTCTGCGCTTGCAACGCCCGCGGCCTTGACCAGCGTCACGGCATGAACGGCATCGGCGAGATCGGCAATGATCTGTCCGGGCTCCGCGCCGTCGCGGTTGAGCGCGGCAAGCTCGGTGAGCGCGGCGCCGGCATCGCCCTTCAGCACCGTCTCCATGAGATCGAAGATGCGGGTGCGGTCGGCGAGGCCCAACAGGTCGCGCACCGCGCCAACCTCGACCTCGCTCCCGCCAAAGGCAATGGCGCGGTCGAGGATCGAGAGCGCGTCTCGCACCGAGCCTTCGGCCCCGCGCGCGATCAGCGCGAGCGCCGCCCGCTCGGCGCGCGCGCCCTCGGCATTCGCGACCATGGCAAGATGCTCGATCAGCGTCTCGATCCCGATGCGCTTCAGATCGAAGCGCTGGCAGCGCGACAGCACCGTGACCGGGACTTTCCGCACCTCGGTCGTGGCGAAGATGAACTTCACATGCTCGGGCGGCTCTTCCAGCGTCTTGAGCAGGCCGGCGAAGGCCGGCTTCGACAGCATGTGCACCTCATCGAGGATGTAGACTTTGTAGCGGGCGATGTTGGGCTTGTAGTGGGCGCTGTCGATCAGCTCGCGAATGTCGTCGATGCCGGTGTGGGAGGCGGCGTCCATCTCGACCACGTCGAGATGCCGGCTTTCGAGAATGGCGCGGCAATGCACGCCCTCGGCCTCGATGTCGAGCGTCGGGCCTTCGATTCCGGGCGCCTCGTAATTGAGCGCGCGGGCGATCAGTCGCGCGGTCGTGGTCTTGCCTACGCCGCGCACGCCGGTCAGCATATAGGCCTGGGCGATGCGGCCCGAAGCGAACGCGTTCTTGAGCGTCCGCACCATGGCCTCCTGCCCGATCAGCTCGGCGAAGATTTTGGGCCGGTATTTCCGCGCAAGCGCGGCGTGGCTCTCGGGCTGGGCAGGCGCGAGCGTCTCGCCCTTGGCTTTGGCGCTGCGCTCGCTTGCGCTCTTTTCCTGATCTTTGGCGTCGGCCATTGCGAAGCCTTCCAAGCAAGTGACAGTGTCATCGTCGGGCTTGGCCCGACGATCCAGTAACCCCCGTGCTCGCCTCATCGCAACGGCAGGAGGTACTGGATTGCCCGCCTGCGCGGGCAATGACAACAAGACGCAAGAGTTTAGCGCAAACCCTCGAGAAGCGCCGAGTCAGGTAAGGGTGGGAGGCTGGACGAGCAACCCGCGAAACGCTCGTTAGGGCTGCTTCCTTCCGGACCTGACCCGGTTGGCGAGGCACGCGCCTGCTGCCAACCTCCCTCTCCACTATATCGGAAATCGCGGCCCCCAAGGCAACCGCTGTTCCTGGGGGTTTTCCGTCGTCTAGCCTTGGGGCATCAGCTTGATCGTGAGGCTGTTCAGCTTGCCGTCGAAGGCGAACGGCGTCTGGTAATCGGCATCGTTCACGCCGGTTCCCGTATCAGACCCCACGTCGAAGGTCTCGCTCGCCTCGAGCGCAAACGGGATGGTGTGCGGAAATTTCCCGCTTCCCGCCTCAACGCCATCGACCGTGATCGTGCCCGTGCCGCCTTTGCCGAGGCCGGGCTCATCGGGCTTGAAGGCGAATTCGACCGTGTGCCTGCCGGGCGAAAGCGCCGCTCCCGCCTCGACCTTGGGTCTCGCGAGGTCGAGGAGGTTATAGACGAAGACGGGCTTCCCCTTGAGGAGATAGAGCCCCCAGCCGGCGAAGCGCCCGCCCGCGGTGACCAGCATGCCGTTGCCGCCGCCTTCAGGCACCTCGATATCGGCCGTGATGGCGAAGGGCTTGTTGAGGACGCTCGGCGCGGTCGATTGCGGCACGCCGACGATCGGCTTCGTGTAGGTGAACTCGGTGCGGCCGGCCACGATGCTCGGGCGCGGAAGGACGAAGCGGGTGAGCGCGGAGGCATCGAGCGGCAGGACCTGATACTTGGCCGCCTCGACCCAGAACAGATCCTGCAGCTCCTTCAGCTTCTCCGGGTTGCTCGCTGAGAGATCGTTGTTCTGAGTCCAGTCCTTGGTGAGATCGAACAGCTCCCACTTCACGCCGTTGACGACGTCTTTCGGCGTCGGCGCGGTCCCGTTCCAGGGTTCACGGTAAGGCACCGTGCTCGCGATCCAGCCGTCTTGATAGAGCGCGCGGTTGCCGAACATCTCGAAATACTGAGTCTTGTGCGTCGAAGGCGCGGAGGCGCCCGCCTTGTCGAAGGTGTAGGCGAGGCTCACGCCTTCGATCGGCGTCTGGGTGATGCCGTCGACCGCTTCAGGCGCGCGGATGCCCGTCACTTCGAGGAGGGTCGGAACGATGTCGATGACATGGTGGAACTGGTTGCGGATGCCACCGGCGTCCGCGATGCGGCCGGGCCACGCGATCGCCATGCCGTTGCGGATGCCGCCGAAATAGGACGGGATCTGCTTGGTCCATTTGTAGGGCGTGCTCATCGCCCAGGTCCAGCCGACCGCCATGTGCGGATAGGTGTATTGCGAGCCCCACTT